>JAYQUJ010000002.1:89458-246064 GCA_038147895.1 Pseudomonas sp. | reverse complement strand
CCTCGTCGATCAGGTCGATGGCCTTGTCCGGCAGCTGGCGGTCGGTGATGTAGCGGTGGCTGAGCTTGGCCGCGGCGATAATCGCGCCGTCGGTGATGGTCACGCCGTGGTGCACCTCGTAGCGCTCTTTCAGGCCACGCAGGATGGCGATGGTGTCTTCCTCGCTCGGCTCATCGACCAGCACCTTCTGGAAGCGACGCTCCAGCGCGGCGTCCTTCTCGATGTACTGACGATACTCGTCCAGGGTAGTAGCGCCCACGCAGTGCAGCTCGCCACGGGCCAGGGCCGGCTTGAGCATGTTGCCGGCGTCCATCGCACCTTCGGCTTTGCCGGCGCCGACCATGGTGTGCAGCTCGTCGATAAACAGGATGATCCGCCCTTCCTGCTTGCCCAGCTCGTTGAGCACGGCCTTGAGGCGCTCCTCGAACTCGCCACGGAACTTGGCGCCGGCAATCAGCGCGCCCATGTCCAGGGCCAGCAGGCGTTTATCCTTGAGGCCATCCGGCACTTCACCATTGATGATGCGCTGGGCCAGGCCCTCGGCGATGGCGGTCTTGCCCACGCCGGGCTCGCCGATCAGTACCGGGTTGTTCTTGGTGCGCCGCTGCAGAACCTGGATGGTGCGGCGGATTTCGTCGTCACGGCCGATCACCGGGTCGAGCTTGCCGTCCTCGGCACGCTTGGTCAGGTCCACCGTGTATTTGTCCAGCGCCTGGCGCGACTCCTCGACATTGGGATCGTTGACCGCCTCACCGCCACGCAGGTTGGCGATGGCGTTTTCCAGGGCCTTCTTGCTTACCCCCTGGGCCAGCAGCAATTTGCCCAGACGGGTTCCATCGTCCATGGCGGCGAGCAGCACCAGCTCGCTGGAGATGAACTGGTCGCCCTTCTGCTGCGACAGGCGATCGGCCTGGTTGAGCAGGCGCGCCAGATCCTGCGACAGGTTTACGTCGCCGGTGGGATTCTGCAGCTTGGCCAGGCCGTCGAGTTCCTTGGTCAGCGCCTGGCGCAGTGCATTGATGTCGAAGCCGACCTGCATCAGCAGCGGCTTGATCGAGCCACCCTGCTGCTCCAGCAGGGCCTGCATCAGGTGCAGCGGCTCGATGGCAGAGTGGTCGAGGCCCACGGCAATGGATTGGGCATCGGACAGAGCAAGCTGCAGCTTGCTGGTCAAACGGTCGATTCGCATGAATATGTCCTTCCTCTTGAAGCGGGCCGGAGCGCTGAACTGCTCCTTACAGTGAAGCCCGTGATTGCTTCCTAGATAAGGACAGTTTCGGCCGATTCAAGCGGCAGGAACTTGATTCGGGTCAGGCGACACACCTCGACACGGATGAAATCCGAGGAAAAACCCCTCGAAGCCCCGAGCAATTTAAGCGTGATCGAGCCAGATCAGCGAGGCGAAGCGCCCGGTGCGGGCGGCACGGCGATAGGAGAAAAAACGCGGATCGCTGAAGGTATCCAGCCCGCCGCCATAGACGGCGGTGACGCCAGCAGCCGCCAGGCGAATGCGCGCCAGGGCGTAGATATCGGCCATGGACTTGCCGGGATTACGGCTGGGCTGGAAAGCCGACTCGGTCTGCTCATGAACCGCGAGAAAGGCCTCGCGCACCTCGGGGCCGACCTCGAAAGACTGCGGGCCGATGGCCGGGCCGAGCCAGACCAGCAACTCGTCCGGCACGACGCCCAGCGCGGCAACCGTGTTTTCCAGCACGCCACCGGCCAACCCGCGCCAACCGGCATGAGCCGCCGCCACACGAGTACCGGCGCGGTCACAGAACAGCGCCGGCAGGCAGTCAGCGGTCAGCACCGCGCAGGCGCGGCCTGGTATCTCCGTCCAGTTGGCGTCAGCGGTCAGCACCTGAGTGTAGTCGGCAGGTACGGCATCCGGGCTGTGCACCTGACGCAGCCAGGCCGGCTCACAACCCAGAGCCTCGCGCAGGCGCTGGCGATTCGTCGCCACCGCTTGCGGCTCATCCTCGACATGGTCACCCAGATTGAAGCTGGCGAAAGGCTCGGTACTGACGCCGCCGGCACGGGTGGTGACGCAGGCACGGACATTGGCCGGCGCAGGCCAGTCCGGCAGCAGCCAATCAGACGAAGGATTCATTATCCTGACGCAGCAGCGACAGCAGCCAGACCAGGTCTTCCGGCAGTGGCGACTCCCACTTCATGCGCTTGCCGGTTTCCGGGTGCTCCAGCTCCAGGAAGCGCGCATGCAGCGCCTGGCGCGGGAACTCGCGCAGGGTCTGCACCAGGGTCGGACTGGCCGCCGGAGGAATGCGGAAGCGCCCGGCATAAAGGGGGTCGCCCACCAGCGGATAACCGACGTGGGTCATGTGCACGCGAATCTGGTGAGTACGCCCGGTCTCCAGCTTGACCCGCACATGGGTGTGCGAGCGGAAACGCTCCAGCACGCGGTAGTGGGTGATCGCCGGCTTGCCGCCATCGATCACCGCCATGCGCTGGCGATTGGCCGAGCTGCGCCCGATAGGAGCGTTGATGGTGCTGCCGGCGGTGATCACGCCGATGCTGATGCACTCGTAGATACGGCTGACGCTGCGCTTCTGCAGCTGATCGACCAGTTTGGTCTGCGCCTGCAGGGTCTTGGCCACCACCATCAGGCCGGTGGTGTCCTTGTCCAGACGGTGGACGATACCGGCGCGCGGCACATTGATGATGTCCGGCACGTGATGCAACAGAGCGTTGAGCAGAGTGCCATCGGCGTGCCCCGCGGCCGGATGGACAACCAGACCCGCAGGCTTGTCGATCACCAGCAGGTGCTCGTCCTCGTAGACGATATTCAGCGGGATGTCCTGCGCCACCCACTCGCCCTGAGCCTCCTGCTCGGCCTCCAGGGACAGCACTGCACCACTGTGCACGATGTCTCTGGGCCGCAGCACGGCGCCATCGACGGTCAGACGGCCGTCCTTGATCCAGCCGGACAGGCGCGAGCGCGAGTACTCGTCGAACAGCTGGGCAGCGACCTGGTCGAGGCGCTGGCCACCGAGCTCGGAAGGGACTTCGGCGGAGAGTTGGATGAGCTGATCGGAGTCTTCGGACATGGGCTACTGAGGCGGGCTGTGCGGCTTTTGGTTTCGGCGACACGCTGTGGTTAAATACGGCGTCTTTGTCCCGGCGTTTCCGGGGCGCCCATCATAACAGGACGGTAGAGGCCTAGACAGCCGCCGTCACAGGGACGCAAGCCACCATGCAAGTGAAACACCTGCTGCTGATCGCCACCCTCGCCATCACTGCCGCCTGCTCTTCCAACAAACCGGAAGTGGACGAGAACCTCAGCGAGTCCGAACTCTACCAGCAGGCTCAGGAAGACCTCGACAACAACAGCTACAACAACGCCACCGCCAAGCTGAAGGCTCTGGAGTCGCGCTACCCGTTCGGCCGCTATGCCGAACAGGCCCAGCTGGAACTGATCTACGCCTACTACAAGAACGTCGAGCCCGAAGCCGCCCGATCCGCCGCCGAGCGTTTCATTCGCCTGCACCCGCAACACCCGAACGTCGACTACGCCTACTACCTCAAAGGTCTGGCCTCCTTCGACCAGGATCGCGGCCTGATCGCCCGTTTCGTGCCTCTGGACCTGACCAAGCGCGACCCCGGCGCCGCCCGCGACTCCTACAACGAATTCGCCCAGCTCACCAGCCGCTTCCCCAACAGCCGTTACGCCCCGGACGCCAAGGCGCGCATGGTCTACCTGCGCAACCTGCTGGCGGCCTACGACATCCACGTCGCCCACTACTACCTGACTCGCCAGGCCTATGTCGCCGCAGCCAACCGCGGCCGTTATGTGGTGGAAAACTTCCAGGAAACCCCGGCAGTGGCCGATGGCCTGGCAGTAATGGTCGAGGCCTACCAGCGCCTTGAACTCAACGACCTGGCCGCCACCAGCCTGGAAACCCTCAAGCTCAACTACCCGGATCACGAAAGCCTGGTCGATGGCCAGTTCGTGCCGCGCGAAGAAGAAGCCGACAACCGCTCCTGGCTGGCCAAGGCCACTCTCGGCCTGATCGAATCGGACGCTCCGCTGCCGCCGGGCGAAACCCGCGCCAGCCAGGACGTCATCCGTCAGTACGAAGATGCCCAAGAAGCCATCCCGAGCGAATTGCTGCCGGAAAACCAGGATGAAGCAGCTGAAGACCTGCACTCCGAAGCCGAAGGCAACAGCGATGACCGCTCCTGGTTCAGCTACATGACCTTCGGCCTGTTCGACTGAGCACGTCAAAGACGAGAAAAAGGGAGGCCCAGCCTCCCTTTTTCATGCCTGCAAGCCGCGTAGCCGTGCACGGCTAGGCTTTTTTCCTGCTGCGCTGCACCAGCCTCCTTGGCTAAACTGGCCACTTACCCACAAGAAGAGCCCGCCATGGTCCGCCTGTTGTTCTGGATCGCCCTGATCGCCGCCGCTGTGTGGCTGTGGCGACGCATCAACCGCCCCGCCCCGACATCTCGCGAGCCCGAGCAACCCGCACCGATGGTGCGTTGCGCCCACTGCGGCGTGCACGTCCCCCGCGACAAGGCCATCGCCCAGCAAACTCAGTGGTATTGCAGCCAGGCTCACCTGGATCAGGACAGCAGCCAGAGTGAGCGCTGAAGAAATGACGCTTGGCGGCGCCTCAGGGCGCCGCGTACTGCGCCTGTACAATCTGTACCGGGTCACGGTCGGCCTGGCTCTGGTTCTGTTGATTTCCAGCCAGCTGGACAGCGAACTGCTGCAGCTGGCCCACGAGCAACTGTTCCGCTATGGCAGCTGGGCCTATCTGATCCTCAACGTGCTGGTAGCCGTATTACTCCAGCGTCCGCGCCACCCCGCCCAGGTCTTCACCCTGGCGCTGACCGACGTACTGATGCTGAGTGCGCTGTTCTTTGCCGCCGGCGGCACACCCAGCGGCATCGGCAACCTGCTGGTCGTTGCCGTAGCTATCGCCAATATCCTGCTGCGCGGGCGGATAGGCCTGTTTATCGCCGCGGTCGCCGCGCTCGGCCTGTTGGCCCTGACCTTCTATCTGAGCCTGCTGCGCCCGGCCTCCGCCACCCAGTTCGTGCAGGCTGGCGCTCTTGGCGCTCTGTGCTTTGCCGCCGCCCTCTTCCTTCAAGGCCTGACCAAGCGCCTGCAGCAGAGCGAAACCCTGGCCGAGCAACGCGCCGTCGACGTTGCCAGCCTGGAAGAGCTCAACGCACTCATCCTGCAACGCATGCGCACCGGCATCCTGGTACTGGATAAGCAGCATCGTGTGCTGCTCGCCAACCAGGGAGCCCTGAGCATGCTCGGCCGTCCTACCCTGGAAGGAAAAGTGCTGGACCCGCACTGCCCGGAACTGGTCAAGCGCCTGCAACAGTGGCTGCACAACCCGACCCTGCGCCCCCAGAGCCTGCAAGCCATCGCCGACGGCCCGGTGCTGCAGCCAAGCTTCATCCCTCTGCAGCGCGGCGAAGAACAACACACACTGGTGTTCCTCGACGACATCTCGCAGATCACTCAGCAAGCCCAACAGCTCAAGCTTGCCTCCCTCGGCCGCCTGACCGCCGGCATCGCCCACGAAATCCGCAACCCGCTGGGCGCCATCAGCCATGCCGCCCAGTTGCTGCAGGAATCCGAAGATCTGGAGGAGCCGGACAGGCGCCTGGCACAGATCATCCAGGATCACTCGCGGCGCATGAACATGGTCATCGAGAACGTCCTGCAACTGTCACGGCGACGTCAGGCCGAGCCACAGCTGCTGGATCTGAAGTACTGGCTGCATCGCTTCGCCAGCGAATTCCGCAATTCGGCACGACTGGATCAGTCCCTGCACCTGGAAGCCATCGGCGGTGGCCTGCAAACCCGCATGGACCCTCATCAACTGACCCAGGTGCTGACCAACCTGGTGCAGAACGGCCTACGCTATAGCGCTCAGGTACACCAGCTTGGCCAGGTCTGGCTGAAACTCTATCGCGACGTACAGAGCGATCTGCCGACTCTGGAAGTACTGGATGATGGCCCGGGCGTGCCCGCCGATCAGGTACAGCACATCTTCGAGCCCTTCTACACCACCGACAACAAAGGCACCGGCCTGGGCCTGTACATCTCCCGCGAGCTGTGCGAAAGCAACCAGGCACGCCTGCATTACCAACCTCGCGAAGGCGGCGGCAGTTGCTTCCGCATCACCTTCGCCCACCCACGCAAGTTGAGCTGAACATGAGCATCCGGCAGAGAGCCCTGATCGTCGACGACGAACCCGACATCCGCGAACTTCTGGAAATCACCCTGGGGCGCATGAAGCTCGATACGCGCAGCGCGCGCAACGTAAAGGAGGCGCGTGAGTGGCTGGCACGCGAACCCTTCGACCTGTGCCTGACCGACATGCGCCTGCCCGACGGCACCGGCCTGGAACTGGTGCAGCACATCCAGCAGCGCCATGCGCAAGTACCGGTGGCGATGATCACCGCCTACGGCAGCCTGGACACCGCGATCAACGCACTGAAGGCCGGCGCCTTCGACTTTCTGACCAAACCGGTCGATTTGGGTCGGCTACGCGAGCTGGTCGCAACCGCCTTGCGCCTGCGCAGCGGCGAGGATACCGAAGGACCTGTCGACACCCGCCTGCTTGGCGAGTCACCACCGATGAAGACCCTGCGCAACCAGATCCAGAAACTGGCACGCAGCCAGGCGCCGGTCTACATCAGCGGCGAGTCGGGCAGCGGCAAGGAACTGGTGGCCCGCCTGATCCACGAACAGGGCCCACGCGCGGAGAAACCCTTCGTGCCGGTCAACTGCGGCGCCATTCCTTCAGAGCTGATGGAAAGCGAATTCTTCGGTCACAAGAAAGGCAGCTTCACCGGCGCCATCGAAGACAAGCAAGGGCTGTTCCAGGCCGCCAATGGCGGCACCCTGTTCCTCGACGAAGTCGCCGACCTGCCACTATCGATGCAGGTCAAACTGTTGCGCGCCATCCAGGAGAAGGCCGTGCGCGCAGTGGGCGGTCAGCAGGAGGTGGTCGTCGACGTGCGCATCCTTTGCGCCACCCACAAGGACCTGGCCGCCGAAGTAGCCGCCGAACGCTTCCGCCAGGATCTGTTCTATCGCCTGAATGTCATCGAACTGCGCGTACCCGCCCTGCGCGAACGCCGCGAGGACATTCCGCTGCTGGCCGAGACCATGCTCAAGCGCCTGAGCGAAGGTAGCGGCCTGATGTCAGCCAAACTTACCGGCGAAGCACTGGACAAGCTCAAGTGCTATCGCTTTCCCGGCAATGTGCGCGAACTGGAGAACATGCTGGAGCGCGCCTATACCCTGTGCGAAAACGATCAGATCCAGGCCCACGACCTGCGCCTGGCCGACGCCAGCCCCGCCACGGAAACAGGCGAAGCCTCGCTGGCGCAGATCGATAACCTCGAAGACTACCTGGAAGAGATCGAACGCAAGCTGATCATGCAAGCCCTGGAGGAAACCCGCTGGAACCGCACCGCTGCGGCCCAGCGCCTGGGCCTGACCTTCCGCTCGATGCGCTACCGACTGAAGAAGCTGGGCATCGACTAAGCCTCACCCCCTATAGCCATCGTAGGCTGAGCTGAGCCCTGCGAAGCCCAGCACGCGATCTAGAACACTCTGCTGTAGGTGCTATTGACAACCCAGCGTCACCGCAACCTTCCCGCTCACAATCGCATCAAGCGCCCGGCGGGCGCATAGGGCGCCGGATCAATGATCGGCGCCTCACCCAGTATCAGATTCTTCAGCAACTCGCAGGAAGCCGGGGCCAGCACCAGCCCATTGCGGTAATGCCCACAGTTCAGCCACAGCCCAGGGTATTCCGGCACTTCACCAATAAAAGGAATCCCCTCGGGTGAGCCCGGACGCAAACCGGCCCAATGCCCGACCACCTCGGCATCCGCCAACCCCGGCAACAGCTCCTCGGCAGAAGCCTGCAAGCTCGCCAGCGCCTCGTCGGTCGGCGTCTTGTCGAATCCAGCGTATTCCAGCGTGCTGCCCACCAGAATGTGCCCATCCTTGCGCGGAATGGCGTAGCGCCCCTTGGCCAGCACCATGGCCGGAAGGAAGTCTTCGGCGCACTTGTAGAGGATCATCTGGCCTTTGACTGGCTCGACCGGGAGGTCGAGCCCAAGCTCACCTAGCAGTTGCCCACTCCAGGAGCCTGCAGCGATGACGATCCGCTCCGCAGTCAGGTTCCCACTCTTCAGTAAGAGTCGAAAACCATTCGATGGCAGCGGCTCCAAACCCACCAACTCCGCATCCTCCAGCAAGCTGAAGCCCGGCATCGCCAGCAGCGCGGCGCGCAGGGACTTGAGCAGCCGGGGATTGCGAACGTTAGCCACCCCCGGCATCCACAATGCACGGGAGAAGCCCCGCCCCAACGCCCCCACTCGTGATGCGACCTCGTCGATATCTACCACGTGCAAAGGCTTGTCTTCACAAGCCGCCCATTCGAGCGCGGACGCCTCGTCCTCCAGATCAAGCCAGTAGAGCCCCGTCTCATGAACCTCTGGATCGATGCCAACAGCGTCAAACAGCTCTTTTGCCAGCACCGGGTAAACATGCTGCGAAAAAGCGGAAAGCGCCGTCACTGCTGGGCTGTAACGCCAGGGGTAAAGAGGTGAAACGATACCTCCACCCGCCCATGAGGCCTCAAGCCCCAACTTCGTGCGCTCAATAAGTGTGACCTGCTGCCCAGCCTGCAACAAACGCAGTGCGCTGAGCATGCCAATCACACCACCGCCAACAATAATCACTTTCGACGCAAAGGGACTTTGCACGCTCGACTTTCCTTCCGAACTCGACAACCAGCAAGGATGCTGACGATGAAAGACAACCAAGGTATGAGCCTGGTTGAGTTGATGGTCGTTTTGACGATTCTGTCCATTGTACTCACCCTCGCTACCCCCTCACTGGCGAATATCGTCCAGAGCAATAAAGAAACGGCCGCTATCAACCAGATGCTCGGAACCATCAACCACACGCGCAGCACTGCCGTTTTCGGCCGTCGCCTCATGCTGCTATGCAGCGGCGACTGCTCAACCAGCACCTGGAAAGGCCAGCTCAACGTATTTCACGACGCCAACCGCAACGGCCGCCGAGATGCCGGCGAGCATCTCGACCACACCACCGAGCTGCCCGACAACTTGTATTGGCATTGGCAAAGCTTCCGCCGCCTAACACACCTGGCCTATGAGCAGAACGGCACAACCAGGGCCAGCAACGGGACCATGACGCTGTGCAGAGAAGGAAAACCACTTCGCCAGATCGTCATCAGCCTTGGGGGACGGGTGAAGCAGAGGGAGCCTGATGCGAGTGCCCGTTGCGGCTAAGCGCATCATGGGTATTAGCAAGTGCCATGGAAGACAGCGGGTCCAAGCATGCCCCCGTGCTTAACAGGCAAAACCTGCAGCTCGTCGGCCTCATCGGCTCGCCCGTCTACCACTAGCATCTATCTGCAACCCGCTAGGTTAGATTTTGATAGCCACTACCAAGGAATTGAGCATGCTCCACCACAGAGGCTTCTCCCTGCTCGAATTGATGGTTGTCCTAGCCATTGTTGTGATCATTGCCAGCATTGCAGTACCTGGCTTTTCCAGCCTGATACAGAACAACCGCCTAAACAGTGCAACCCACAGCGTCTTAGGCGCACTACAGATTGCTCGGAGTGAAGCAGTGACCCTACGGTCCGCTATCAAGGTCTGTGCAGCTAACACAGCCCTAAATGCCTGTGAAGACACTACAGACTGGAACAATGGCGTGCTGATTATGCGGGGCACAACTTTACTAAGAGCGGTTCCTTCAGCTCAGACCGGGGTGAGTGTTGCTGCATCCACCAAAGAGGTGGTTTACCAAGGTAATGGAACAACCAGCGCAGCAACAATCACCGTGAGTGATAGCAGCGGAAAGAAGCAAGTCATCAAGGTCAACGCTATTGGCCAAGCCTGCAGTGGAAGCGCCTGCTCATGAACACTCCTAGCAAAATCAAGGGCTTTACATTAGTCGAGGTTCTTGTGGCCTTGGTCATTCTCTCCGTCGGCTTGCTGAGCATGGCTACTCTGATGATGCTCAGTCTGCAATCTAGCCAAGGGGCTTATCTCCGCAGTCAAGCCAGCCTCCTTACTTACGACATTGTCGAACGCATGCGGGCCAACTACACCCAGGCCACCAGTACAGATGACTATGTTCTAGCCAAAGGCGCCTCAGCGACCAGCAATCCAAACTGCAAGACAAGTGGATGTGGCTCCAGCGATCAGGCCAAACAAGACCTGTATGACTGGAGAAAGAGTATAAGCGACAGTATTCCTAGCGCTGATGCAAGTATCGCGCGCGCCAACGACAACGAATACACCATCGAAATATCTTGGGAAGAGAGCGGCAAGACAAGCGCCTCTTCCTCCTTCAGCCTGAGAGTTGACCTATGAAACGTCAGCACGGCATGTCCTTGGTCGAGCTAATGGTTGCCCTACTAATTAGCACCATTCTTACTCTTGGTGTTTTGCAGTTATTCGACAGTACATCTGCGTCCGACCGTACCAACACCGCCATCGCCAGAGTGCAGGAAAACGGCAGAGTGGCACTAGAGATCATTGGCGGCGATGCACGCAGAACTGGTTATCAAGGCTGCAGCTCGGCAGCCAACAGCCTGACAGTTAATGGCGTTACGTTTCCTGATCAAGCACTGCAGGCTTCCAGCAAGAGTATTACGTTTAACTATGCCAGTACCGAAGTAACAGCCAATAGTTTTTCCGCCAACAAAACCTGCGACAACAAATCTCTATATTTGAAGTCAGTCACCTATGGCCAGTGCAGCAACGGTACAAGCATCTGCATGAATAACGAGCCTATCTTGGACAACACAACCATTACACGAATCGACTTCGGTATTACTGATGCTGGCAGTACAAAATGGGTGGAAAGTGCCAGCGTAACGGCGACAGACCTTGCCATGGCAAACTCGGTAAGTATCACGCTGGAAATCAAAGAACCACGCAACGAGGTCACACGGACCTTCTCAAACACCTACGAACTCAGGAATCGCTTCTGATGAATGCCCGTTCTAAACAGACCGGCATGGTGCTGCTGATCAGCCTGGTAATGCTCCTGCTGCTAACCATCATCGCTATTACTGCAGCCTCACAATCAACCCTGCAGACACGCATGGCCGCTAACAGCCAGCAGCAGAACATAGCCTTTCAAGCTGCCGAAAGCGGCATCAGCGCCTGGGTCAAAGACTACGAGAGCAAAACGGTCCCAGTCATCGACGCTTTCTCGGTCAGCGGCAACATGCGCACGGACAATACCGTACCTTTCACCGCCAGCGCCCCCCTGCCGGGCAACTGTTGGAATGTGGTGCCTGCAACCTCGCTCAACGCCAACGAAGGCGGTAGCGGCACGTTCCAATACGCGTGCTTCAACATCGAAAGTAAAAGTAAGGCATGCGCAGACTCAACATGCGCCGCAGCCGACAACCCGGCGCAAGCGGATCATCTACAAGGCCATCTAGTGCGTTACTGAGCACGGAGAGAAAACATGAACAAGCCTCATTTCCTGCGTAGCTTTCTCAGCTCTGCACTGGCCTCGACCCTCATCCTTCAAGCTGCTGTCGCGCATGCCGACGACACGGAAATTTTCTTCGGGGGCTCGGCCATTGCCGAAGGTATCCGCCCAAACGTGCTGTTTATCCTTGATGACTCAGGCTCGATGGCCAGCACTGACAACACCTCGACAACCCGGATGGACAAACTCAAGAGCGCTTTCAATACCATCCTTACAGATACCGGCAACATCAACGTCGGGGTAATGAGCCTTAACAAGAATCCGCGCCTGCTATCGCAGGTGCAAAACATCGACACTCCCCTCAACGTAAAACTGTCCACCCCAGCCATTATCGTCAGCGGCGACGACGCCAGCCGCCTCTCCAGCGGCAGCACCAATATCAGTGACCGCACCCTGCTGATGGGGAATGTTCAGGGCCCAGCCGGCAACACCATTACCCGAGACCTGGGCAATACCAGCGCCTACTCCAATGACAACTCCAGCTATTACCTGAAGACCACCAGTAGTGTGGACTACAGTTGCTCGGTGAAAATAGCAACTGCCCGCAGCTACTGTGACACTGGAGCCAAGACCACCCTCAACGCAACCAGTGCATCTAGTGGGCAAACTGGGTTGTTTCTATTCCGCAACCTGAATATTCCTGCCGGGGCAGGCGCGATCAGCGCCAAATTGACCATCACGCCGAGCGCCAGCAATGGCACCAAACCAGAAATACGCATCGGGCTGGAAAACAGCAAGACGCCAGACGCCTACAATGATGCCAGCCCGATTACTAGCCGTAGTTTCACCACCACTACGATATCGGCCTCAGACAGCAAGCTCTCCGGTACTTGGACCAAAGACACCTCCTTCGTCATCGACATCAGTTCACAGATCTCTACACTGCTGGCAGCCACGCCCACGGACAACCCGATTGCTGACTTGGGCCTACAGTTACGCACAACAAGTAGCGGGAACTACAACTACTATGTAGGTGATGTGGCCAAGGCACCCAGCCTGACCATCACCTATACCGCACCCGCTACAAGTACACGCACTACAGGTCTGCGCTTTCAGAACGTGTCCATCCCCCAGGGCGCGACTATTACTTCGGCCCGCATCGACTTCGTACCTGCCGCCTCAGATGACCGCGCTGTCAGCTTCGACGTAACCGCGCAGAATGCTGACGATGCCAGCATCTTCAGCACCAGCGAAAACTTCACGACCCGCAGTAAAAGCAGTACTAGCGTCACCTGGAGCCCCAGTGAGTGGCGCACCAGCAGCCCGCAGGTCTATGTAGAGGGCCCCACCGTCACCGGACTGGTGCAAAGCGTTATCGACAGAACCAACTGGTGCGGCAATAACTCCATGGCGTTCTTCATCACGCCTACCAGTGGCAGCGGAAGCCGGACGGCACTCAGCATCGACACGGCCAGCGGCTTGCAACCCATCCTCAATGTGTCCTACACCGGCGGAGACAGCGGCTGCCTCAACCCGATTCTGGATATCTCGCTCATCGACGCTAAAGATGACGCCAGTCAGACTGGGACAAACAACAACAACTCCACTCCTAATCTGACATCCAACACACTGCCCTTCACCGATGACTACATAGCCACCCGCTACCAAAAAGTTCCAGTTAAGCAGGGTGCAAAAGTAATAAGCGCACAGGTTTTCGTCACTCCAAGCAACACTACCGCAGGCCAGGCAACCCTGGCTTTCGAAAACACCAATGACTCGGTTGCATTCGCCGCCAATAAAAGAGATTTGAGCAACAGGACACTAACCAGCAGCACGTCCTGCACCATTACCCCAACCACTGCTAACTCCACGGTCGAGGCCAGCTGTGCTGATATCAAGACACTGGTGCAAAGCATTTTCTCCCGCAGCGGCTGGGCGGACGGCAATGCACTGACGCTGATGTTGCGGCCCACCAGCGGCACCGGGCTGAATCTACGCACCTACGATTACAATGTATCCAGCGGCATTCGACTGCGCCTCAAGTTGGAGAGTGGTGGGCTTGGCAGCAATAGCTACACCGTGCGGGACTATACGAAAGGTATTGTCAGCGCATTAAACGCCAGCGGCAGTACACCTATTGTCCCGACACTTTATGATGCCGCCAGCTACTTGGTGCAATCAGCCAGCCTGAAGCCCAGCGGCTCGGCGACAAGCCCCATTACCAGCAGCTGCCAGGCCAACTACTTGGTATTGCTCACCGACGGTGAAGCCAACGGGGGCCCGAACACAACTCAAATCAACGGCATCAATAAATTCACCGGTAAAAGCGGCACTGGCAGCGATACGTGCACGGTGGACTCCACCGACTCGGACGAACGCTGCGGACGCAGCCTCGTAGAGTGGATGGCAAAAAGCGACCTAGCCGACTATGACGGATTGAACACTGTCGTTACCCATACCATTGGCTTCAATACCAGCGGTAACGCCAATGCCACCAAGTTCCTCAATGACCTGGCCCAAGCCGGCGGAGGCACAGCCTACCAAGCCAAGGACGCTTCCGAGCTGGCATCAGCCTTTAGCGACATTGTGCAAACGGCCCTGGCAACCAACACGACATTCGTCAACAGCAGCGCCCCGGTGAACAGCTTCAACCGGGCCGACAACCTGGATCAGCTGTACTTCGCTCTGTTCCGCCCCTCTGAAAAAGATCGCTGGGCCGGAAACCTCAAGCGCTATCGTCTGAAAACCCAAGACGGCGTCGCGAGCATAGTCGATGCCGACAATGCCACTGCCATCGATCCCAAAACCGGCTTTTTCAAAAGCAACGCTCGCAGTTTCTGGAGCAGCACGCGCGACGGCGACGACATTGCATTGGGCGGTGCGGCATCACAGTTGCCCGCTCCAGCCAGTCGAAATATCTATACATCCATTAGCGGCACAATGCAGAGTTTGATTGGCACAAACAACAACATCACCAAGAGCTTGCTTGGTGATGCCAGCATGACTGACACAACACGCGCGGATCTGATCAATTACATCCGCGGCACCGACCCCGATACCAGCACCGTGCGTAAAGCCATCGGCGACCCCATCCATTCGTCGCCTCGCCTGGTCAACTATGGTTGTAAGGTAGCTTTGGATGCTGACGGTGAGTGCTCATCGCCTGATATCAGCGCCGTAATGGGGAGTAACGAGGGTTATCTTCACTCCATCAATACCAGTACGGGCGTTGAAGAGTACGCCTATATGCCGGGTGAGTTGCTGACCAATATCCAAGCACTTCGCAACAACGCAAAGTCTACCTCGGCAAAACCGCGCCGTTATGGCTTGGACAACACCGTGGCCCTATGGACAAGCGATGCCAACAATAACGGCACGATTGATGGCAGTGACTTTGTTTACGCCTACGCAACCATGGGTAGAGGCGGGAAGAATATTTATGCACTGGACATCACCAGCCGCAGTGCCCCAAAACTGCTCTGGCAGATCAATGGCGGAACGACTTCCGGCTTTGAAAACCTGGCGCAAACTTGGTCAGTTCCCGTCAAGACCCGAATTGATGTTGGCGGCACCGTACGCGATGTACTGATCTTCGGCGGTGGTTACGACACCAAACAGGACGATCTCAATACCTCGACCAGCACCTACGCCGCAGATGATCGAGGCAATGCGATCTACATAGTCGACGCTAAAACCGGCGCAAAAATCTGGTCGGCCGGGGGAGCCAGCGGACACACCCTGACACTGAGCAAAATGAAGTACAGCATCCCTGCCCCCGTACGCGCCATTGATCTGCAAGAAAGCAATGGCGTGCTGGTGGCCGACTCGAAGAAACTGGCCGACCAGTTCTTCGTCGGCGACATGGGCGGACAGATCTGGCGTTTCTATATCAACAACGGCAGCAGTGGCGCAGGCCTGGTTACCGCTGGCGGCACTGGTGGCGACGGCGTCTTTGCCAGTATTGGTGGTACCACGGCAGCCAACGCCCGACGCTTCTATAACGAGGTAGACGTAGCCCTGCTCAGCATAAAAGGCACGCCCACCTTGACCATAAACGTTGGCAGCGGCTACCGGGGACACCCGCTCAACGAGTACATCACGGATCGCTTTTACTCGTTCCGCACCACCTCACTATTCAAGGCCTCACCGCAAACCACCCTCAGAGAGAGCAACTTGTATAACGCCACAAACGATCTGGATGGGGGTTCCGAGTTCGAAGACCCTAATGTTGGCTGGTACATCACGATGACCCGCTCCGGTGAAAAAGTATTGTCACGCGCCCTGACCACCGGCGGCGACCTGTACTTCAATACCTACGAACCTACTACCAGTACCGTCGCTTGCAGCGCCAGCGTAGGCGTCAACCGCTCGTACGCGGTATCGCTGCTGTACGCCACACCAAGCCGCTACACCGTCGACGTGAACGGTAATGTTGTCTATGAGACCTCACGCTCCGTAACCAGTAACAGCGGCGGTATCTCGGGAGACCCGCAGCTCTACTGCGCGGGTGACGAGTGCTACGTCCTACCGGACCCGGCAGTAGACCCAGAGAAGGCCAACACGCCACCACTGGGCAAAACCTACTGGACAGACAAACTAGACCTCGATTGACGACATAGCGAAGCGGGCAAATAAACGCTCGCTTCGCCCCTCAGGACGAAAACATGCAAAAACAGGCCGGCTTTACCCTCGTTGAACTCATCCTAGTTGTGACCATAATCGGCATTCTCACAGCCATAGCCCTGCCCAGTTACCAGGGCTACGTGCTCCGCACCCACTGCGAGGATGCAAAGGCAACGATCACGGGCGCGGCAAACTTGCTTGAGCGCTATCGAGCCCAAAACAATAGCTATGCCGGTGCAACGCTGGGTAACTATGCAACCAGCCCACAGGGCAATAGCAGCAAGGCCCAGTTCAATATCGCCATCTCCGCCAGGACGGCCACCACCTACACCCTTACCGCAACACCTGTCGGAGCGCTGGCAGGCAAAGGCACTCTGGGGCTGAAATCGACAGGAGAGCGTGAAGCGACCGGCACACTGAACTGGAATTGCACGGGACTCTAAAGCCGAATGCAGTCATTTCCCTGATAAGAAAGGGCCGGATCTGATCCGGCCTAAAGCGCTTTGACTCGCAACTCCTTAGGCATCGAGAACGTCACATTCTCCGGCCGACCGTCCAGCTCTTCTGCCCCCACCGCGCCCCAGCTGCGTAGCCTCTCCACAACGCCCAGCACCAACACTTCTGGAGCCGAAGCACCTGCGGTGATGCCAATGTGCCGCACATCGGCAAACCACGCCTGTTGCAAATCCTCGGCCCCATCGATCAGATAGGCCGGGGTGTCCAAGCGCTCAGCTAGCTCGCGCAGGCGGTTTGAGTTGGAGCTGTTAGGGCTGCCGACCACCAGCACCACATCGCATTCGGCAGCGAGTTGCTTCACTGCATCCTGACGGTTCTGGGTGGCGTAGCAGATGTCGTCCTTACGCGGTCCGCCAATGGCGGGGTACTTGGCACGCAGTGCGTCGATTACCTTGCTGGTATCGTCCATCGACAAGGTGGTCTGAGTAACGAAGGCCAGCGACTCGGGGTTGCGTACCTCCAGCGCCGCAACATCGGCTTCATCCTCAACTAGGTAGATCTCGCCGCCATTACGGCGGTCGTATTGGCCCATAGTGCCTTCGACCTCCGGATGGCCTTCGTGACCGATCAGGATGCACTCGCGGCCATCACGACTGTAGCGAGAGACTTCCATGTGCACCTTAGTCACCAACGGGCAAGTTGCGTCAAACACCTTTAGGCCACGCCGGTCAGCCTCCTGGCGCACGGCCTGGGAAACGCCGTGAGCGCTGAAGATGACGATGGTATCGTCCGGCACCTGATCCAGTTCTTCAACGAACACCGCACCACGGGCACGCAGATCCTCAACCACGAACTGGTTGTGGACCACTTCATGACGCACGTAGATCGGCGCCCCGAACACTTCCAGTGCGCGGTTTACGATCTCGATGGCGCGGTCGACGCCGGCACAGAAGCCGCGGGGGTTGGCGAGTTTGATTTGCATGCTGGAGGTCTCGACGCGCGATGAAGGCGATAAGGAGAGTGTACGCCTCTCCCCGGCAAAGCAGGTCAGGCCGGGCGAACCTCGATGATTTCCACATCGAAACTCAGAGTTTTGCCGGCCAGCGGATGATTGAAATCGATGGTCACCTGCTGCTCATCGAAGGTCTTAACGATCCCAGGTAACTCGGCATTGGCCGCATCGTTGAAGATGATCAGCAGACCTTCGGAGAGCTCCATGTCGGCGAACTGACTACGTGGCATCACCTGTAGGTTCTGCGGATTGGGCTGGCCGAAGGCGTTTTCCGGCTCGATCTGCAGGCTGCGCTTGTCACCGGCCTTAAAGCCATAGAGCGCGGCCTCGAAACCTGGCAGCAGGTTGCCATCGCCAACCTTGAAGGTGGCCGGCTGCTTGTCGAAAGTGCTGTCGACCACATCGCCGTTTTCCAGCTTGAGGGCGAAATGCAGGGTGACTTCCTTGTCCGGCCCGATACGTTGCTCAGTCATGCGCGGGTTCTCCGGACTTCTTGCTCTTGAACATGTCCAGCGCCAGCATGATGGCGCCGAGGGTGATACCGCTATCGGCCAGGTTAAAGGCCGGGAAATGATGCACATCACGCCAGTGCACCAGAATGAAGTCGACCACATGGCCGAGCACGATACGGTCGTACAGATTGCCCAGCGCGCCGCCGAGTACCAGGGCCAGAGCGATGGCCAGCCAGGTCTCGTCCTGCTTGAGGCGCTTCATCCACACCACCAGCACGGCGCTGACACCAATGGCGATGGCAGCGAACAACCAGCGCTGCCAGCCGGACTCACCGGCCAGGAAACTGAACGCTGCACCCCGGTTATAGACGTGTACCCAGTCGAAGTAACCGTCGATCACGGTGACGCGCTGACCATACTCCAGCACCTGTAGCACGATCTGCTTGCTGCCCTGATCGAGCAGAAACACCGCCAGCGCCAGCCACAGCCAGGCCAGACGCCCAAAGCGCGACGTATCAGACATGCTTGCGCACCTCGCCGCTGCCTTCGATGTTGCTCACGCAGCGACCGCACAGCTCCGGGTGGTTGGCATGACTGCCGACATCGGCCACGAAGTTCCAGCAGCGCCCGCACTTGGCGTGAGACGACTTGACGATCTTCAGCTTCAGACCCGGCACCTCGGTGACCACGGCATCGGCCGGCGCCTCGGCCAGTGGCGCGACGCTAGCGGCAGAGGTGATCAGGGCAAAACGCAGCTCGTCGTCGAGCTTGGCCAGTGCCTGTTGCAACGGCTCATCGCCATACAGGGTGACCTCGGCTTGCAGGTTGCCGCCGATGGCCTTGCTGTTGCGCAGGTTCTCCAGCTCCTTGTTCACCGCGGCACGTACCTCGGTGAGTTGCGCCCAATAGGCGACATCCAGCTCGAAACCTTGCGGCAGGCGGTCGAGGCCTTCGTACCAGGTATTCAGCATCACCGACTCATTGCGCTCGCCCGGCAGGAACGACCACACCTCATCGGCGGTGAAGGCCAGGATCGGCGCGATCCAGCGCACCAGCGCCTCGGCGATATGGTACTGAGCACTCTGACAGGAACGGCGCGCCGCACTATTGGCCGCGGTGGTGTACTGGCGATCCTTGATCACGTCCAGGTAGAAACCACCCAGCTCCTGCACGCAGAAGTTGTGCACCTTGGAGTAGACGTTCCAGAAGCGGTACTCGGAGTAGGCCTCGATGATCTCGGCCTGCAGGCGCGCAGCGGCGTCCACCGCCCAGCGGTCGAGGTCGAGCATCTGCTCGGCCGGCAGCAGATCCTTGGCCGGATCGAAGTCGCCAAGGTTGGCCAGCAGGAAGCGCATGGTGTTGCGGATACGCCGGTAGGCGTCGGCGCTGCGCTGCAGGATGACCTTAGACACGGCCATCTCGCCGGAGTAATCGGTAGCCGAAACCCACAGACGCAGGATGTCGGCACCCAGACTGTCGGTGACTTCCTGAGGCGCGATCACGTTGCCCAGCGACTTGGACATCTTGCGACCGTTCTCGTCCACGGTGAAACCATGGGTCAGCAGCGCCTTGTAGGGCGCATGGCCATCGATGGCGCAGCCGGTCAGCAAGGACGAGTGGAACCAGCCTCGGTGCTGGTCGGAGCCTTCCAGATAGAGGTCGGCACGCGGGCCTACCTCATGACCCAGCGGGTGCGAACCGCGCAGCACGTGCCAGTGGGTGGTGCCGGAGTCGAACCAGACGTCCAGGGTATCGCTGATCTTGTCGTAGTCGGCGGCCTCGGCGCCGAGCAGCTCCGCGGCGTCGAGCTTGAACCAGCCCTCGATGCCCTCGACCTCGACACGCTTGGCCACTTCTTCCATCAGCTCGACGGTGCGCGGGTGCAGCTCGCCGCTGGCCTTGTGCAGGAAGAACGGGATCGGCACGCCCCAGTTGCGCTGGCGCGAGATGCACCAGTCCGGGCGACCGGCGATCATGCCGTGCAGGCGCGCTTGGCCCCAGGCCGGGACGAACTGGGTCTGCTCGATGGCGGACAGCGCACGCTCGCGCAGGGTAGTGCCGTCGTGGGCCTGCTTGTCCATGCCAACAAACCACTGCGCAGTGGCGCGGTAGATCAGCGGGGTCTTGTGCCGCCAGCAGTGCATGTAGCTGTGCTGGATGCTTTCGTGCTTGAGCAGCGCACCGACTTCGCCGAGCTTTTCGACGATGGCCGGGTTGGCCTTCCAGATGAACTGGCCGCCGAAGAACGGCAGCTCGCTGACATACACACCGTTGCTCTGCACCGGGCTGAGGATGTCATCGTTGCTCATGCCGTACTGCATGCAGGTACGGAAGTCGTCCTCGCCATAGGCCGGAGCGGAGTGCACCACGCCGGTACCGGCGCCCAGCTCGACGTATTCGGCCAGGTACACCGGCGAGAAACGCTCGTACAGCGGGTGACGGAAGCGGATCAGATCCAGTGCACGGCCTTCGGCACGACCGACGATCTCGCCAGCCAGGCCGTAGCGTTGCAGGCAAGCCTCGACCAGCTCTTCGGCCAGCACCAGCAGGCGCTCGCCGGTATCGACCAGCGCGTAGGTGAATTCGGGGTGGACGTTCAGCGCCTGGTTGGCCGGAATGGTCCAGGGCGTGGTGGTCCAGATCACGATGGCGGCGGGCTTGTTCAGCGCGCTCAGGCCGAATGCAGCGGCCAGCTTGTCGGCATCTTCGATCGGGAAGGCCACATCAATGGCATCGGACTTCTTGTCCTGATACTCCACCTCGGCCTCGGCCAGTGCCGAGCCGCAGTCGAAGCACCAGTTGACCGGCTTCAGGCCCTTGAACACGAAGCCCTGCTTGACCATCTCGGCCAGGGCACGGATTTCGCCGGCCTCGTTGGCGAAGGCCATGGTCTTGTACGGGTTGTCCCACTCGCCCAGCACGCCCAGACGGATGAAGTCGGCCTTCTGCCCTTCGATCTGCTCGCCGGCATAACTGCGGCAGCGCTCGCGGGTCAAGTCGGACGGCTGGTTCTTGCCGAAGGTGGTTTCCACCTTGTGCTCAATCGGCAGGCCGTGGCAGTCCCAGCCCGGCACATAGGGAGCGTCGAAGCCGGCCAGGGTCTTGGAACGGACGATCATGTCCTTGAGGATCTTGTTGACCGCATGACCGATATGGATGTTGCCGTTGGCATAGGGCGGGCCGTCGTGCAGGACGAACTTCGGCCGGTTGGCGCCAATCTCCCGCAGCTTCTGGTACAGGCCAATGCTGTCCCAGCGCGCCAGGGTCTGCGGCTCGCGCTGCGGCAGGCCGGCCTTCATCGGGAAGGCAGTTTCCGGGAGGTTCAGCGTGGCTTTGTAGTCGGTCATCTCAGGCTCTTCGATCAGTCAAGCGGTTGGCCAAGCCAGTAGGCCCGGGCGGCGGCGACATCCGCGTCAATCGCCGTCTTCAGCGCCTCCAGAGAGGCGAAACGCTGCTCGTCACGCAGCTTGTGGTGGAACTCCACAGTCAGGCGCTGGCCATACAGGTCGCCAGCGTATTCCAGCAAATGCACTTCCAGGTGCGGGCTGCCATCGCCCTCTACCGTCGGGCGCTGGCCGATATTGGCCACACCATGCAAGCGATGTCCTTCATACAACGTACTGACCAGAAACACGCCCTGCAGCGGCGGTTTGCGCCGTTTGAGCTGCACATTGGCTGTCGGCGTGCCGAGCTGGCGCGCCAGTTTCTGTCCGTGCAGTACGCGACCGGCCAGGGCATAAGGCCTGCCCAGCAGGCGTTCGGCCAGTTCCAGCTCGCCAGCCTGCAGGGCCTGACGGACACGGGTGCTGCTGATGCGCTCGCCGTCCAGCTCTACGGTCAAGGCCGCCTCGACGCTGAAGCCCTGCTGAGCGCCGGCTTGCACCAGGAAGTCGAAATCGCCGCTGCGCCCTGCACCGAAGCGGAAATCATCACCCACCTCCAGATGCTGGATATGCAGCCCCTCGACCAGTACCTGGCGGACGAACTCGTCGGCCGACAACTCGCGTAGACGGCGGTTGAAGGCCAGGCACAGGACGAAATCGACGCCCTCGCCAGCCAGCAGCTCAAGCTTCTCACGCAAGCGGGTCAGGCGCGCCGGCGCGGTATCCGGGCCAAAAAACTCGCGGGGCTGCGGCTCGAAGATCACCACGCAACTCGGCACGCCCAGCTCGATGGCGCGCTCACGCAGGCGCGCCAAAATGGCCTGATGGCCGCGATGCACGCCATCGAAATTACCGATGGTGGCAACGCAGCCTTGGCTCAATGGGCGTAGATTGTGGAGGCCTCGGACCAGCTGCATAGCATGCTACTTGCTTACAAAGTGGCCGATTATACGCACAGGCGGCCAACGGCGACAGGCAGCACGTCCGCCATCATCCCACCGCCCGCCGGGCGAAGTCCCGCGGACGAAAGCCCAGCAACGCAAGCACGGCGAAATAGCTCAGCAAACCTGCCAACACCAGTCCACCCAAGCGCAGCAAGCGCAGCCACATATCGCCCTGCCCCCAGGCCGGCATGACATACAACAACGCCAGCAGCACGGCGACCATCACCACCACCGCCACAACCACCTTGACCAAAAACAGCAGCCAGCCCGGCTGCGGCTGATACATACGCCGGCTACGCAGCTGCCAGTAGAGCAGACCCGCATTCAGGCAGGCCGCCAGGCTGATGGCCAGGGCCAGGCCGGCATGTTTCAGATCCAGACCAAACACGAACAGCGCATTCATTGCCTGGGTCGCCAGCAGACTGACGATGGCAATGCGCACAGGGGTCTTGATGTTCTGTTGGGCATAGAAGCCCGGCGCCAGAATCTTCACCAGGATCAGCGCCAGCAGGCCAACCGAATAGGCCACCAGCGCCTGCTGGGTCATCGCCGAATCATGTGCAGTGAATTTGCCGTACTGAAACAGCGAAACGATCAGGGGTTCGGCCAGGATTGCCAATGCCAGCGTGCAGGGCAGCACCAGCAGAATGCACAAGCGCAGCCCCCAGTCGAGCAGCCGCGAGTACTCCTCGCGATCAGCACTGGCATAGGTCTTGGCCAACGCCGGCAGCAGGATGGTGCCCAACGCCACACCGAGCACACCGGAGGGCAGCTCCATCAGACGATCGGCGTAGTACATCCAGGACACCGAGCCGGCAACCAGGAACGAGGCAAAGATAGTGTTGATGATCAACGAGATCTGGCTGACCGAGACACCGAAGATCGCCGGCCCCATCTGCTTGAGCACCCGCCACACCCCGGTATCGCGCAGATTCAGACGCGGCAGCACCAGCATGCCGATCCTCTTCAGCGCCGGCAGCTGCCAGAGGAACTGCGCCAGGCCACCCACCAGCACCGCCCAGCCCAGCGCCATGATGGGCGGATCGAAGTAAGGCACGAACCAGACCGAGAACACGATCATGCTGACATTCAGCAGGGTCGGCACGAAGGCCGGCACCGAGAAGCGGTTCCAGGTATTGAGTACCGCCCCCACCAGCGACGACAGCGAGATCAACAATATATAAGGGAAGGTCACCCGCAGCAGATCGGTGGTCAGCACAAAGCGCTCGGGTTCGTCAGCAAAACCCGGAGCACTGATCCAGACGATCCAGGGCGCCGCGAGAATCCCCAGCAGGGTGATCAGCGCCAGCACCAGCGTCAGCAGGCCGGCCACATAGGCGAGAAAGGTACGCGCAGCCTCCTCACCCTGCTGGGTCTTGTACTCCGCCAGAATCGGCACGAAGGCCTGGGAAAAAGCCCCTTCGGCAAAAATACGCCGCAGCAGGTTGGGTAACTTGAAGGCGACCACAAAGGCATCGGAGGCCACTCCAGCGCCAAAGGTTCGCGCGATTATGGTGTCGCGCACGAAACCCAGCACACGCGAAAGCATGGTCAGAGAACTGACAGCGGCCAGGGATTTGAGCAGGTTCATGAAGCCTCGGCGGTCGGCAATGCCGGCGCAGGGGCCCGGCGAATTGAAGGCTGGAGTGTAACCAGCCACCGCTGGTCAGGCCAGCTCGGCAAAACGCTTACGGGCTTGACAGATGCGCCAGGCATCGGAATAATTCGCGGCCTTATTTGTTTGCAACCCCCCTTCTTTTCAAGGAGCTTGACGGTGGCCAATACACCTTCTGCCAAAAAACGCGCCAAACAGGCTGAGAAGCGTCGTAGCCATAACGCCAGCCTGCGCTCCATGGTCCGTACCTACATCAAAAACGTGGTCAAGGCTATCGACGCCAAGGACCTGGAAAAGGCTCAAACCGCCTACACCCTGGCTGTTCCTGTGATCGACCGCATGGCCGACAAAGGCATCATCCACAAGAACAAGGCCGCTCGTCACAAGAGCCGCCTGAACGGTCACATCAAGGCCATGGCTACCGCCGCCTAAGATGTAGCGTTCACGAAAAACCGGCTTTCTGGCCGGTTTTTTATTGCCCGCGATTTCCATGCACACAGAAAAGCCAGGAACACTCGACCTCCCTTACTGACTCGCCCAGGGCCGGATCGGAATCGCCGTCACCGCATTCTGCGGACTACCCTCGATCACGCGATCGCTATACACCAGATAAACCAGGGTATTGCGCTTCTCATCGAAGAAACGCACCACCTGCATCGTCTTGAACACCAGCGAAGTGCGCTCCTTGAACACCTCCTCGCCATCCTTGAGCTTTTCCGCAAACCGAATCGGCCCCACCTGACGACAGGCAATCGATGCCTCGGCACGATCCTCAGCCAGACCGAGACCACCCTTGATACCGCCCGTCTTGGCACGCGACAAATAGCAAGTCACACCCTCGACCTTGGGATCATCGAACGCCTCGACCACGATCTTGTCGTTGGGCCCCATCCACTTGAACACGGTAGAGACCTCACCAACCTCCTCCGCCTGCGCCAGCACCGGCAACAGCACGCACAACCCCAGCAATCCCTTGATGCGCATTGGCATACCCCTCAGACCAGAATCAGGTTGTCGCGATGCACCAGCTCAGGCTCATCGACATAGCCCAGCAATTTCTCGATCGACTCGGAAGAGCGACCGGCGATCTTCTGCGCCTCCAGCGCACTGTAGTTGACCAGACCGCGAGCGACCTCGCGCCCATCAGGCGCCACACAGACCACCATCTCACCGCGCCGGAAGCTGCCGCGAACCTCCTTCACGCCCACCGGCAGCAGGCTTTTGCGATCCGCCGTCAGCGCCTTGACCGCCCCCGCATCCAGCACCAGAGTGCCGCGCGTCTGCAGATGCCCGGCCAACCACTGCTTGCGCGCGGCCAACAGACCACGCTCGGGCGCCAGCAAGGTTCCCAGGCGCTCACCCACCTTAAGGCGATCCAGCACCCGCTCGATGCGCCCACCGACAATCACCGTATGTGCACCCGAGCGCGCCGCCAGACGCGCCGCGCGCAACTTGGTCTGCATACCGCCACGCCCCAGGGCGCCACCAGTACCACCCGCCACCGCATCCAGCGACGGATCGTCGGCGCGCGCCTCAAAGATCAGCTGAGCATCAGGGTTATTGCGCGGATCAGCATCGAACATGCCGTCGCGATCAGTCAGGATCACCAGCAGATCAGCCTCGACCAGGTTGGCCACCAGTGCCGCCAGGGTGTCGTTGTCACCAAAGCGGATCTCATCGGTGACAACCGTATCGTTCTCGTTGATCACCGGCACCACGCCCAGATCGACCAGAGTGCGCAGCGTGCTGCGCGCATTGAGGTAGCGCTTGCGGTCCGACAGATCATCGTGAGTCAGCAACACCTGCGCCGTATGACTGCCATGCTCGGCGAAGCTGGACTCCCACGCCTGCACCAGCACCATCTGCCCAATGGCCGCCGCCGCCTGCAACTCGTGCATGGCACTGGGCCGAGCCGACCAGCCCAGGCGACTCATGCCCGCCGCCACCGCACCGGAAGACACCAGCACCAGCTCGATACCCGCCGCACGCAGGGCATTCATCTGCTCGACCCATACCGCCATCGCAGCACGATCCAGGCCACGCCCGTCGGCGGTCAACAGAGCACTGCCGATCTTCACCACCCAGCGCTGCGCGCCGGTCACCTTGTCCCGCATGATGCCCTCTACCCCAAGCCAGTCAGCACAACGCCGCTATAAAGCGGCGCTGCACGATACCTACTCTCAGTCCCTGACGTAAATGATCTCGGGACCGTCTTCATCGCCCTCGAAATCATCCCAGTCATCGTCATCGCCAATATCGTCGATACTCTTCAAGCCCGCTCGACGCAACGCACGCTTGTCATCCAGCGCCTGCAGACGGGCGCGCGCCTCATCCTCGATACACTGGTTCAGCCCGACCATCGCCTCGGCAAACGCCGGCTCTTCCGCCATACGCTCATCGCGCTCATCCATGTAACGCATGATGGCCTGAGCCAGCGCCTCGGTACCCTCGCGCTCCAGAGCGGAAATGACGAATACCGGTCCCTTCCAGTCCAGACGCTCAACCACAGCCCGCATGCGCTCTTCGCGCTCGTCATCGAGCAACTGGTCCGCCTTGTTCAGCACCAGCCAGCGCTCACGCTCGGCCAATGCCGGACTGAACTTCTCCAGCTCAGTGATGATGATCTCAGCAGCATCGGCAGGATCACTCTGATCCAGCGGCGCCATATCGACGAGATGCAGCAGCAGACGGGTACGCGCCAGGTGCTTGAGGAAACGGATACCCAGACCAGCCCCCTCGGACGCCCCCTCGATCAAACCGGGAATGTCGGCAATAACGAAGCTCTTGTAACGCCCGACACTGACCACACCCAGGTTCGGCACCAGGGTAGTGAACGGATAGTCAGCCACCTTCGGCTTGGCTGCCGACACCGAACGAATGAAGGTGCTCTTGCCGGCATTCGGCAACCCCAGCAGACCGACGTCCGCCAGCACTTTCAACTCTAGCTTGAGATCACGCTGCTCACCCGGCTTGCCTGGCGTGGTCTGCCGCGGCGCGCGGTTGGTACTGGATTTGAAGCGGGTGTTGCCCAGGCCGTGCCAGCCCCCCTGCGCCACCATCAGGCGCTGGCCTGCTTTGGTCAGGTCACCGATGACCTCCTGGGTAGCCGCATCGATCACCGTGGTACCCACCGGCACCGGCAGAATCAGGTCATCACCCTTGGCACCAGTACACTCGGTACTGCCGCCCTTCTCGCCATTCCTGGCATTGAAGCGACGGGTGTAACGGTAGTCGATCAGGGTGTTGAGGTTTTCATCGGCCTCCAGGAACACGGAGCCGCCATCACCACCGTCGCCGCCGTTGGGGCCACCCTTCTCGATGAATTTCTCCCGGCGGAAACTCATCATGCCGTTACCGCCGTCGCCGGCTTTTACAAATATCGAAACTTCATCGACGAATTTCATTGGCTCGCCTCCCGCCGCGACAGCGGGTTAGTGAACAGAAAACACAGGATACACAGAAACAAAAAAGCCCCGTCGCAAGACAGGGCTTTTTCAGCAAACGCGACCTTAGGCGGTCACGATGCTCACGTAACGGCGGTTGAACTCGCCTTTTACGTCGAACTTGATCACGCCGTCGACTTTCGCGAACAGGGTGTGATCCTTGCCCATGCCAACGCCGTAACCGGCGTGGAACTGGGTGCCGCGCTGACGCACGATGATGTTGCCGGCCTTGATGACCTGACCACCGTACATCTTCACGCCAAGGCGTTTACTTTCGGAATCGCGGCCGTTACGAGTACTACCGCCAGCTTTTTTGTGTGCCATGAGTCAAATCTCCTAAAAAGGGATCAGGCCGTGATGCCAGTGATCTTGATTTCGGTGAACCACTGACGGTGGCCCTGACGCTTCATGTGGTGCTTACGACGGCGGAACTTGATGATGGTCACTTTGTCGTGACGGCCTTGGCCAACCACTTCAGCGACAACCTTGGCACCGTCAACAACCGGAGCGCCGATTTTCACGTCGTCGCCGTTGCCGACCAGCAGAACGCGGTCGAAAGTCACGGATTCGCCAGTAGCGATTTCCAGCTTCTCGACCTTGAGGAATTCACCTTCGGCGACTTTGTATTGCTTGCCACCGGTAACAATTACTGCGTACATGGATTTATCTCCGTTAAACCTGCTCACCCGACTCTTTATAGGAAGAGTTATTGGCCGGCATGGCTGCATGGGGCCGGAACTGACGCCCGTGCAATTGCGTAAGGCAGGGAGTGCCCATAGAAGTTAGGGGCCGCGATTGTACGGAAAGCCTTAAACCGGCGCAAGCCCCGCCAGCCCTTGCCTTGACAGCCCCCAGCCCGCCACCTAGCATGCCGCGCAGCCCGAATCTTGCGGGCGCGCCCCGCAAAATCTGCCGCCTCATCGACGAGAGCTGCAGATCCTCAGCTTCAGGAGCCCCCCTCACCGATGCAACCCCAGGCCTTCTATAGCGTGGTAGCGGACGATTTCGCCGCCGTCGACGGCATCATCCGCCAGCAGCTGAAATCCCGTGTCCCCCTGGTGGAAAAGATCGGCGACTACATTATCTCGGCTGGCGGCAAACGCCTGCGGCCGCTGCTGGTACTGCTCAGCGGCCGTGCCCTGGGCTATCAGGCCAACGACCTGCGCCTGCTGGCCGCCACCATCGAGTTCCTGCACACCGCCACCCTGCTGCATGACGATGTGGTCGACATGTCCGGCATGCGCCGCGGTCGTGCCACCGCCAACGCCCAGTGGGGCAATGCGCCGAGCGTGCTGGTTGGCGACTTCCTCTATTCGCGCTCGTTCGAAATGATGGTCGAACTCGGCTCCCTGCCGGTGATGCAGATCCTGTCCCGCGCCACCCGCGTGATCGCCGAGGGCGAAGTGTTGCAGCTGTCCAAAGTGCGTGACGCCAGCACCACGGAAGAGACCTACATGGAGGTCATCCGCGGCAAGACCGCCATGCTGTTCGAAGCCTCGACCCACAGCGCCGCCGCCCTGGCTGGCGCGAAGGATGGCGAAACTCAGGCCCTGCAACGCTTCGGCGATCACCTGGGCATCGCTTTCCAGCTGGTCGACGACCTGCTCGACTATCAGGGCGATGCTGCCACCCTCGGCAAGAACGTCGGCGACGATCTGGCCGAAGGCAAGCCGACTCTGCCGCTGATCTACACCATGCGCGAAGGCACTGCCGAGCAAGCCGCACTGGTGCGCACAGCCATCCAGAAAGGCGGCATCGAGGACCTGGAAAGCATTCGCGCCGCCGTACAGGCCTCCGGCGCTCTCGACTACACCGCCCGCCTGGCCCGCGAGCATGCCGACCAGGCCATCGCCTGCCTTGACGGCCTGGCGCCCAATGCACACCGTGATGCACTGATCGAACTGAGCAAGTTCGCCGTCGCCCGCACTCACTAAGCCCTGCCGCGATAGAAAAGCCCGTCCTCGTGACGGGCTTTTTTGCATGAGCCGACAAAAGGCACGATTGAGGCTTGCTATTTAGATAATAAGAATTATTCTCATCTCAACTGGAATTCACAAGGAGATGAGCCGTGACTTATCTAATCGACGCCTGGCTGGATCGCCCGCACCCCTACCTGCGCATTCTCAACCGTGAAACGGGGGAAGTCTGCGCCGTGCTGGAGGAGGAGGCCATCGACGAACTGCGCGACCAGGGCGACCTCGACCTGGCCAGCCTCAACTCCAACGAACCGGGCGTCCTCAAGGAGCTGGTACGCGGCCTGTTCCTGTTCTGCTACGCCCGCGCCTTGCGCCCACACGGCGAAGCGCACTGAAGAAACGGGAATCGGAACAGGCCAACGGCGGCCAGTTGCGACCGAGTCGCGTCGACACAGGGATGGTCGGCGGCATGGCCCAGGGCCATGCGCGAAGGCAAAGCGGCCTTCGTCGGTGCCCGCCGCGCTCAGGACGAGTGCGGCGGGCATCACTTTTACAGGATGTCGAGCAGTTCGACGTCGAACACCAGCACGCTGTGCGGCGGAATGCTGCCGGCAGCCTGGCCACCGTAGGCCAGCTCGCTCGGCACATGCAGGCGCCACTTGCTGCCGGTACCCATCAGTTGCAGGGCCTCGACCCAGCCGGCGATCACGCCGCCAACCGGGAATTCCGCCGGCTGACCGCGCTCGTAGGAGCTGTCGAACACCGTGCCGTCGATCAGGGTGCCGTGGTAGTGGGTACGCACATGGTCTTCGCGGGACGGCTTGGCGCCCTCGCCGGCCACCAGCACCTCGTACTGCAGGCCGGACTCCAGCACGGTCACGCCGTCACGCTTGGCGTTTTCGACCAGGTACTCGCGGCCGGCGGCAGCGGCCTTCTCGGCCTTGGCAGCGGCTTCGGCCTGCATGACTTCGCGAATTACACGGAAGCTGGCGTTCAGCGCCTCGGGGGAAACCTGGCTCGGCTGGTTGCCGAATGCATCGCGCAGGCCCGCCACGATGGCCTCCAGGCTGGCGCCCGGCGGAGGGTTGTCACGCAGCTGGTCGCCGAGTTGACGGCCGATACCGTAGCTGACGCGTGCTTCGTCGGTGGAAAGATTCAGTTCGGACATGGCCGGGCTCCGCTGGGGGTCAAAAAGGCCGGCCAGACTAGCACAGAAGTGCCGTGCGGACGGCCTGCTCCCCCGCCAGCCCTCTACGCGGCTTGTGGCAGCTTGGCGATGACCTTGATCTCGAACTGGAAACCAGAGAGCCAGGTCACGCCAGCGGCGGTCGCAGTCGGATACGGCGCCTCGCCCCAGTAGTCCGCCGCAACAGCCCAGGCCTTTTCGAAGGTCGACTCGGGATCGACCAGGAAGATGGTGGCATCCACCACGTCCCCGAAAGTGCAGCCTGCAGCCGCCAGGATCGCATTCAGATTGTCGAACGCTCTCCGAACCTGCGCCTCCAACCCCGGCTCGGGCGAGCCATCCTCACGGCTGCCAACCTGCCCCGAAACGAACAAAAGACCATTGGCACGAACGGCCGGTGAATAACGGTGCAGCTCATAGAGCGCATGGCGCTTAGCCGGGAAAACCACGTCTCGCGTTGTCATGGAAAAACCTCCATCGATGGGCCGCTGACGACTCGCTGTTGAGTGATGGAGCGACTTTAGGCCCGCCCGAGCAGCTGGATAAACTCGCCATTGCACCCAAGACTATTTGCAGATTCCAAACAATCACGAGCAGGCAACCATGGATCGCTTCGACGCAATGCAGGCATTCGCCCGCGTGGTGGAAACCGGCAGCTTCACCAAAGCAGCGGAAACCCTGCATATGAGCAAGACCAGCGTGACCCAGCTGGTGCAACAACTGGAGGCACGCCTGCGGGTCAGGCTACTCAATCGCACGACACGCAAGGTCAACGTTACGGCCGATGGCGCCGCCTATTACGAGCGCGTGATCCGCCTGCTGGCCGACATGGACGATGCCGAGACCAGCCTTTCCAGCGCGGCAGCACAGCCGCGCGGCCGGTTGCGCGTGGATGTCCCCAGCCCTCTGGCACGCCTGATCCTGGTGCCCGCCCTGCCGGAATTCCATGCACGCTATCCCGACATCCAGCTCGACTTGGGCGTGAGCGACCGCGTGGTCGATCTGATCGACGAGAAGGTGAACTGCGTCATTCGTGGCGGCGAGCTTGCCGATCAGTCGCTGATGGCGCGCCGAGTGGGCGACCTGCCACTGGGGGTATACGCCGCCCCCAGCTACCTGGAACGCGCCGGCACTCCCGTGCACCCGCGCGAGCTGGAAAATAGCCACCACCGCATCGTCGGCTTTCATTGGGCCCGCACCGGCAAGGTGGTGCCCTATGCCATGCGCAACGCCAGCGAAAGCATCCACGTGCAAGGGCGCTGCGTATTGGCCGTCGATGACGGCAACGCCTACCTCGCAGCAGGCCTGGCCGGCCTCGGCGTACTCTGGCTACCGCACTACATGGCCCGCGAGCCGCTGGCCCGGGGCGAGCTGCTCGCGCTGTTCGAAGACTGGCAACTGCAGCCGATGCCGCTGTACCTCGCCTTCCCGCCCAATCGCCATGTCAGCGCCAAGCTGCGAGTGTTTATCGACTGGATAGTGGAGCTGATGGCGCAGCATGCGCCGGTCCAGCGCATCGGCATCTGAGTAGCACAAACGAAACCGCCCGGCCGTTGGGCAACGGCCGGGCGGCGGGTCAAGCAGGTTGAGCTTAGTGGTCGTGCTTGGTCAGCTTGTCCAGATAGCCCATGGCGAAGGCCGAAGCCACGAAAGCCATGTGAATGATCACATACCACTTCAGATGCTCAGGGTCGTAACTCTTGGCATCCATGAAGATTTTCAGCAGGTGAATCGAGGAAATCGCCACGATCGAGGCCGCCACCTTCATCTTCAGCGAGCCGGAGTCCATCTTGCCCAGCCAGCTGAGCTTCTCCTTGCCCTCGTCGATATCCAACTGGGATACGAAGTTCTCGTAGCCGGAAATCATCACCATCACCAGCAGGCCGCCGACCAGGGCCATGTCGATCAGCGACAGTGTCACCAGAATCAGATCGGCCTCCCCCATGGCGAAGACATTCGGCAGGATGTGAAATATCTCCTGAAAGAACTTCAGCACCAGCGCCAGCAAGCCCAGCGACAGGCCGAAGTAGATGGGCGCCAGCAGCCAGCGCGAGGCGTACATCGCATTTTCGATAAAGCGTTCCATGGGGTCTCGCCGAATGAGGAAAAAACGCCGGCGAGTATACCCAGCCAGCCCTTGCAGACAAAAGCTGCAAGCTTTGCAGCATTTATCCCCGCAATCTGTGGATAACCTTGTGGGCATTACTTGGGAAAAATACGCGGATGCCCGCCAGCGCAGGGCGGACAGCAGATTGGGCAAAAAGTGCGCTTAATTCTCCGGACGGAACATCCGGCTATCGACGCCCTGGTTGCGCTCACCATTCTGTCGGCGCAGCTCGGCCTGCAAATGCAGGCGCCAGATAAGCGGTTCGGTGCAGGGCTCATAGCCCTGCACGGCCAGGCACTGGGCTATCGAATCGAGCACCGCCTCGGCCACCAAAGGCCCGTGAAATGGGCCTTGCGCCTTGATCGCCGAGGGTTGCGCCGCAGTCATGCCAGCGGCGCAGAGTAGCGTCCACAGGCCTCGATCACCGGCCAGCGGACGCACTTCACATTCGATACGGGTGGTCAGGCCGAGGCACTGACGGGTAAGACAGAGGCTGCGCGGCATGGCGACGATCCTCGCGAGGTCTGAACCTCAGACTACACCCCGACGCCGCGCAAGGAAAAGATCAAAGTTATCCCCGCGCACTGTGGATAACTCTGTGGAAGACACGGGGGAAAAACGCTCGCGGCGACGCCCGGTGCTGGCGCCGCCGCGCTGGTTACCGACTGATCACTCCTTGACGATCTTCGGCGCAGGCTTTGCCCGCGGCTTGCTCGTCTTGGCCTTGTCCTTCTCCTCTTCTTCCATGCCCTGCTCGGCAATGCTGCGCAGGCGCTCCACCACGCGCGCGTTGACGCTGCCCTTGGCGAACTGGCCCTTGGCATCCTGGGCCCCGGCTGGTTCGCCCAGCAGCAGGCCCAGCGCGTCATCGACATGGCGCACAGCATAGACATGGAACTGCCCGGCACGCACCGCTTGCAGCACCTTCTCGTCGAGCATCAGGTTGCTGACATTGGAATGCGGAATGATCACGCCCTGCTCACCGGTCAGGCCACGGGCTTCGCACAGACGGAAGAAGCCTTCGATCTTCTCGTTGACCCCACCAATGGCCTGCACTTCACCGAACTGGTTGATCGAGCCGGTGATGGCGAAGCACTGCTTGAGCGGCATGCGCGCCAGCGCCGAGATCAGGGTGCAGACCTCGCCCAGCGAAGCGCTGTCGCCATCGACATAGCCGTAGGACTGCTCCAGGGCGATGCTGGCGGAGATTTCCAGGGGGAATTCCTGGGCGTAGCGGCTGCCGAGGAAGCCGGTGAGGATCATCACCCCCTTGGAGTGGATCGGCTGGCCCAGGCTGACTTCGCCCTCGATATCGACGATGCCGCTGCCGCCAGGGTAGACGGTGGCGGAAATCCGCGCCGGCACGCCAAAGGCCGAGTCGCCGACTTCCAGCACGGTGAGGCCGTTGCACTTGCCGATGGCCGAGCCCTGGGTGTCGATCAGGATAATGCCGGCCAGCATGTCATCGATGATGCGCGCCGAGACCCGACCAGTACGGTCGGCCTTGGCGCGCAACGCACGTTCGATATGACCAACGTCGGTCACCTCGTCGCTGGCCAGCTGGCGAATGAAGTCCGCCTCGCTGACCAGCTGGAACAGGTCGCCGATACGCGCCGACAAACGCCCCTGATGCTCGGCCAGGCGTGCACTGTAGGTGGCCAGGCGCGCCACCGCAGCGGCGCTGAGCGGCGCCATGCCCTCTTCCGAGGTGCGGGTCTTGAGCAGTTGGGCGAACTGTTCGAGGCTGTCGTCGCCGACGGCGATCTCCTCGTCGAAGTCGACCAGCACGCGGAACATCTCCTGGAAGTCCGAATCCATGTCCTGCAGCGCGTAGTAGATCTGCCGCGAGCCGATGATGATGACCTTGAGTTGCAGGTCGATCATCTGCGGGCTGAGGGTCACGGTGGCGACGCGTCCGAAATCGCCCAGCGGCGACTCCATCTTCAGCTGGCGCGAATGCAGGGCGCGCTTGAGCGCATCCCAGACGAAAGGCTCGCTCAGCAGCTTCTCCGCCTCGACGATCAGGTAACCGCCATTGGCGCGATGCAGCGCCCCCGGACGCAGCTGGCGGTAGCTGGTGAACAGCGCCCCCTGGTCGGTGCTGTACTCGATACGGCCGAACAGGTTGTCGTAGGTCGGGTGCGACTCGAACACCACCGGCACGCCGCCATCGGCATGGTGCCCCACCACCAGACTCGGGCTGTACTGCTCTTCGAGCATCTCGCGACGCTGGGCGTCCGGTTTGTCGTCGAGCAACTGGTCGACCACGGTTTTCAACAGGTTGACCTGTACCGCCTGCAGGTAGGCGCACACCCCGGCATTTTCCGCGTACTGCTGCGACAGTGGCGCCAGCAATGGCTCCAGCGCCAGGCTGATGGTTTCCTCATTGAGCTTGCGCAGCTGGTTGCTGCTTTCGCGCTTCCACTGCGGCAGGCTGGCCAGCTCCTCGTTGAGGCGCTCTTCCAGCTCGGAGATGTCGCGATGGAAACGCTCACGCTCGGCATCCGGCAACTGGGAGAACTCGGCTTCGTCGAGGGCCTTGCCGTCCTTCATCGGGGTGAAGGCGATGTTGCTGCTGTCGCGGTAGAGCGCGACCTCCTTTTCCAACGCCAGCTTCTCGATCAGGTCCAGGGCCTTGTCATAGCGCTGGTTGAACACGCGATCGATGGCGCTCTTCTTCTGCTGATAGGTCGGCGTCTCGAACACCGCCGGGAAGGTCGCCAGCAGGTTGTCGATCAGGTGGCCGATATCGGCGATGAAGGCCGCCGCGCTGCCTGCCGGCAATTGCAGAGCGCGTGGTTCGCGTGGCTCATCGAAATGGTTGACGTAGACCCAGTCCACCGGCGTCGGTTGGCGCTTGGCTTCGGCCTTGAGGTAACGCTGTACGAAGGAGAAGCGGCCGGTGCCCGGCTCGCCCATCACATAGACGTTATAGCCGGGGCGCGGCATGGCCACGCCAAATTGCAGGGCCTCCACCGCACGCTCCTGGCCAAGCACGCCGCGGAAGGGTTCGAGATCATCGGTGGTGGTGAAGTTGAACTGGTCGGGAGCGCAGGGACGGGTCAGGGCATCGGGCGCCAGGCGCAGGCTGGCAGCGAAGGATTCGGGCATCGGAAGTCCTTGTCGAAGCGGCGGGCCGCAAGATGGAACCATTCTGGCGCTGCCCCGGCGCCGCTGGCAAGGCGCATCACCGCCTCATGTCTCGCTTCGTTCGGTGCAGGCCAGGCAGCACTCCGCAGCCGGTAATGCCTGCAGGCGCGCCGGCTCGATGGGCTCGCCACAACTCAGGCACAGACCATAGCTGCCCTCGGCCAGACGCTGGCGCGCCAGGCCGACCTGGCGTAGACCGGCTTCAGCCTCCAGCAACAGCGCCTGCAGCACTTCGTCGTTCTGCCGTTCCTGGGCCTGTTCGGCAAAGTCGGCGTTATGCGGCAAGCCCAGATCATGGCGAATGGCTCTGGCGCGCCGACTGTACTCGTCGAACAGTTGCTCCAGCGCGGGCCCGGGATCAAAACTCATGGCACACCTCCGGTTTGTTTCATTTCAGTGTGGACGCTGCACGCGCACTTGCATTGATCGCGATCAGCAGCTTGCTTGACAGGCGCCCGCCGAGCCTGCGAAAAGCTCCAGCAAAGCCCCGGAAGAAGGCGTCACGCTTGAAACGGAAGTTGCCCTGGCTGGCCCTGTGCCTGGCCGCCCCCCTGCACGCCAACCAGGCCGATCTGGCCCAACTGGCCAACGACCCCTACTGGATTTCCCTCGGTCACTACGAGCGCGGCACGCTCGGTGGCTGGCGCAGCTATGTCGACGACAGCGACTTCTTTCTCGCTGATAACGGCGACCACAACCCACTGGCCGAGCTGCAGGCCACCCGCGAGGCCCTGTACGCCTCGCCGAGTCTGGGCGACAAGCATCCACAGTGCGTTTTCCCCGCCCGCACCCGCTGGCTGCGCGAGCGCCTGAGCCTGAAGGACCTGCCCCAGGTCGAGTGCAACGAATTCCGCGCCTGGTACGGCGACATCAAGCCGCACAGCACCGTGCTGGTATTCCCGGCGGCCTACCTGAACAGTCCGTCGTCGATGTTCGGCCACACCCTGCTGCGCATCGACCAGGCCGATATCGATAGCGACAACACCGCCATGCTCAGCTATGCGGTGAACTTCGGCGCCTTCATCGAGGGCGCCGACAACAGCATCCTCTACGCCTGGAAAGGCCTGATGGGCGGCTACCCGGGGCTATTCGCCCTGCTGCCCTACCGCGAGAAGATGGCCGAATACAGCCGCCTTGAAAACCGCGACCTGTGGGAGTACCGCCTCGACCTCACAGCCGAGGAGACGGGGCGCATGGTCGAGCACCTGTGGGAACTGAAGCAGATCCAGTTCGACTACTTCTTCTTCGACGAAAACTGCTCCTACCGCCTGCTGGAACTGCTGGAAGTGGCCCGCCCCGGCCTCGAACTGACCGACGAATTCCCCATCACCGCCATCCCCGCCGACACCGTGCGCGCGGTGAAGGAAGCCGGCATGGTGCAGCGCATCGACTACCGCCCCTCGCGGGAAAAGGAGCTGATGGCCCGCGCCGAACCACTGGACGCCAACGAGCTGGAATGGGTCGAGATACTGGCCGCCGATGATGGACGCCTGAACGATCCCGAATTCCTCGCCCTGCCCGCCGAACGTCGCGCCCTGGTGCAGGACGCGGCCTTTCGCCTGTTGCGCTATCGGGTGCATGGCCAGGAGCGCGACGAGGGCAGTGCCCGCAGCAGCTACCAGTTGCTGCGCGCGATCAACCAGAACCCGCCACCACCACTGCACACCGAGCGCCCTGACCTGCCGGAAGAAGGCCACGAGTCACGCACCTGGCAACTCGGCGTCGGCAGCCGCGACGACCGCGCCTTCGCCGAATATGGCCTGCGCATGGCCTATCACGACCTCAACGACAACCTCAGTGGCTTCCCGCTGGGCGCGCAGATCGAGATCCTCGGCCTCAAGCTGCGCCAGTACGAGCAGAACCACTGGCAACTGCAGGAACTCAACCTCGCCACCATCCGCTCCCTGACCCCGCGCAACGCCCTGCTGCAGCCCTGGAGCTGGCAAGTCGGTGGCGGCCTGCAACGGGTGCCCGGTGAAGATGGTGAAGAAACCCTGGTCAGCCACCTCAATGGCGGCGCCGGTGGCACCTGGCAGCTGGGCGGCGATGCACTGGTCTACACCCTCGCCACCGCCCGGGTCGAACACAACTCGGACTTCGCACCCTACCTGGCCCCGGCCATGGGCTTCGACAGCGGCCTGCTATGGCGCAACGGCCTGGGCAACCTGACGCTGGAGGCCAAGGGCGACTACTTCTACAACGGCGAAGTGCGCCGGCGCCTGGCGCTGACCCAGCAATGGGAAATGTCGCGCGACCTCGGCCTGCGTCTGAGCGCTGCTCGCGACTTCAGCAAGCTCGGTGAGACAGAGAACGAAGTGATGCTGCAGCTGCGCTGGTACTACTATTGAGCTCGACGCCTTATCGACAAGGCGTTAACGATTCCATGACATCTGGCAAAGGATACTGGGCCTCACTTCACCGCTGAGCTTCGTCATGTTCCGCCTCGCTATTTTGCTGCTATCGGGCCTGTGCTTAACCGGTTGCGAAACCACCCAGCAACACCTGCTCGCACAGGGCTATCCAGAAGCCTTCGCAACGGGTTTCGATGCGGGTTGCAGCAGCGGCCTGCAGGCGAGCGGAGCTATCAGCGGAGAGTTTCGCAAAGATGTGCCGCGCTATTTGGCGGACAACCTCTACAGCAGCGGTTGGGATGATGGCTTCCGCCAATGTCATGAGCAGGCACTAAACGCAGAGCGAAGAAGCTTCGAAGAGCGCGATGACGAGCAAGAGCAGGAGTGGCAGCGCAGCAAGGAACGCGCCCTGAGCCGGGCGCTTTTCCACTCACGCTGAACGGGCACTGCGCCCAAACAAAAACGGAGCCCTGCGGCTCCGTTTCTGACTGTTCCAGCGCTTACTGCGCCAGCTTCTTGTAACGCACGCGGTGCGGCTGTGCGGCGGCATCGCCCAGGCGTTTCTTGCGGTCGGCTTCGTACTCGGTGTAGTTGCCTTCGAAGAACTCGATGTGCGAGTCGTCTTCGTACGCCAGGATGTGGGTCGCCACGCGGTCGAGGAACCAACGGTCGTGGGAAATCACGATGGCGGCGCCGGGGAAGTCCAGCAGCGCCTCTTCCAGCGAACGCAGGGTTTCCACGTCGAGGTCGTTGGACGGTTCGTCGAGCAGCAGCACGTTGGCGCCTTCCTTCAGGGTCAGGGCCAGGTGCAGACGGCCGCGCTCACCACCGGAGAGGTCCTTGACGAACTTCTGCTGGTCGCCGCCCTTGAAGTTGAAGCGACCGACGTAACCACGCGACGGCACCTCGTAGTTGCCGATGCGGATCATGTCGAGACCATCGGACACGGCTTCCCACACGGTCTTGCTGCCTTCCAGATCCTCGCGGCTCTGGTCGACGCAGGCCAGCTGCACGGTATCGCCGAGCTCGATGGAGCCGGAATCCGGCTGCTCCTTGCCCATCAGCATGCGGAACAGGGTCGACTTACCGGCACCGTTACCGCCGATAACGCCGACGATGGCGCCTTTCGGAATGCTGAACGACAGGTCGTCGATCAGCACGCGATCGCCGTAGCCCTTGGTGACGTTCTTGAACTCGATGACCTTGTCGCCCAGGCGCTGACCGGCCGGGATGTAGATCTCGTTGGTCTCGGCGCGTTTCTGGAATTCCTGCGACTGCATTTCCTCGAAGCGCTGCAGACGAGCCTTGGACTTGGACTGGCGGGCCTTGGCGCCTTTGCGCACCCACTCCAGCTCTTCCTTCATGGCCTTCTCATGGGCCGACTGCTGCTTGGATTCCTGGGCCAGACGATCCGACTTGGCTTCCAGCCAGCCGGAGTAGTTGCCCTCGTAGGGGATACCGGCGCCACGGTCGAGTTCGAGAATCCAGCCGGCGACGTTGTCGAGGAAGTAACGGTCGTGGGTGATCGCCACCACGGTGCCAGGGAAGTCGTGCAAGAAGTGCTCCAGCCAGGCCACCGAGTCGGCGTCCAGGTGGTTGGTCGGTTCGTCCAGCAGCAGCATGTCCGGGGCCGACAGCAGCAGGCGGCACAGCGCCACACGGCGCTTCTCACCACCGGACAGGTGCTCGACCTTGGCTTCCCATGGCGGCAGGCGCAGGGCGTCGGCAGCGACTTCCAGCTGGCGCTCCAGGTTGTGACCGTCGCTGGCCTGCAGGATGGCTTCCAGCTTGGCCTGCTCGGCGGCCAGGGCGTCGAAGTCGGCGTCCGGCTCGGCATAGGCGGCGTAGACCTCGTCCAGGCGGGCCTGGGCCTGCTTGATCTGGCCAACGGCCTCTTCGACGATCTCGCGCACCGTCTTGCTCGGGTCGAGCTGCGGCTCCTGCGGCAGATAGCCAACGTTGATACCAGGCATGGCGCGGGCTTCGCCGTCGAACTCGGTGTCGACGCCAGCCATGATGCGCAGCAGGGTGGATTTACCCGCGCCGTTCAGGCCGAGTACGCCGATCTTGGCGCCCGGGAAGAACGACAGGGAGATGTTCTTGAGGATTTCCCGCTTCGGCGGCACGACCTTGCCGAGCCGATGCATGGTGTAGACGTATTGGGCCAAGGAGCACCTCTTAAAAAGTGAAAATGAAACGCACGGCCGCGGACTGCGTGGGGCCGTTTGGGATCGAAGCAGCCAGTCACGGCTGAAGCTGCTCGCTGCGGTGCGCAAGTTTGCCTCAGGCGCCGCCCGCGGGATACAGCCGAATGAGCTTAGAAGGCATCGCCGGCACTACCAACACTAGGCCGGCCAAGGATCTGCCCGCTGGATGAGCGGTAGCGGCCAGCCACTGTCTCGCCCACTGGACAGTCTTTCCGCACAACCGGACACAATCCGCCGCCCAGCCGGCAGAAGTGTCCGGATTATTGGAAACAGCCTCCAGCGCACTCCCCCAGAAAACCTAAACAATTGAATTCAATGAAGATAATTCGTTGGCACGAATATTCCACTGGCGCATGGGCGCGTCGTTTCAGACTGTCCGGAGCGGGGCGCATCTCCAATAACAAGTTCAAGAACGGAGCAAGCCCATGTCCCGCAAACACCTGCCATACCGGCGCCTGGCCAGCGCGCTGGCCGCCCTGCTGCTGAGTCTCTATCTGCCTGCCCCGGCCCTGGCCGGACAGACTCAGGCCTACACCCTGCCCCAACAGGCCTATAGCGGCTCGCGAGCGCGCAACTACAAGGTCTACGCTCCCACCGCTGTCACCACACCGGCACCCATGGTCATGGCCCTGCACGGCTGCAAGCAGACCAACGACGACGTGCTCAACGACTGGGGCATGAAGGCGGCGGCCGATCGCTACGGCTTTATCCTGGTGGCGCCCTTCATCACCAGCTACGACGGCCTGCGCAACGAGAACTGCTGGGGCTTCTGGTTCGAGCAGCATATTCACCAGGGCGCCGGCGAGGTCGAAGACCTGCACCAGATCGCCCTGCAGGTCGAGGCGGCCTACAGCATCGACCCCAACCGCCGCTTCATCACCGGCCTGTCCTCCGGCGGGGCGATGAGCATGGTCGCCGCAGTGGCCCACAACGAGTACTGGGCCGCCGCAGCCCCGGCTGCGGGCCTGCCCTACAGCGAGGACGCCGCCTCGGTGTCACTGTCCGGGCAGTGCCCGGGTTCGGCCACCTTCCATGCGGTCAGCCAGGTGGTCAGCGACATGAACGCCGAGGCGGACGATAGCTATCCGATCCCGCTGATGCTGCTGCAGAACAAGAATGACTGCACCGTGCTGCAGACCGCCGGCAACAACATGCGCGATGCCCATCTGCAGGTATTCGGCAGCGGCAACTTCAAGACCGCCGCCGCGACCAAGGCCTCCGACACCAGCTGCTCGCCCTACAACCAGAACAACTACAGCTGCCACCGCATCACCTATACCCAGGACGGCACCACCGCGACCCGTTCGCTGGTAGAAACCGTCTTCTACGATGGCCCGCTGGCCACGCCCAACACCCTGGACACCAACCACGGCCACTACTGGGTGGGCGGCGCCGACGGCAACAACGGCAAATGGTCACTGCAGATCGGCCCGAGCTACCCGGATATCGTCTGGGATTTCTTCAGCCGCCACAGCCGCAACGGCAGCCAGCCGCAAGGCCATCCGGTCATCACCCTGCAAGGCGACAACCCGCTGACTGCCGCGCTCAACGGCACCTTCAGCGACCCAGGCGCCACGGCCAACGACCTAGAGGATGGGCCGCTCAGCGTCAGCGCCGACTGCAGCGCGGTGAATATCCTGGCCGTGGGCAGCTACAGCTGCCTGTACAGCGCCACCGACAGCGACAACAACAGCACCACGGCCACCCGCGTGGTCAACGTCGTCGACATGAGCACGCCGGTCGCCAGTTGCCAGAAGGTCAGCGCCTCGCCCTACGCCCATATCGGCGCAGGTCGCGCCTATGCCGGCGGCGTATCGAGCCTGCGCACCTACGCCAATGGCGACAACGTGGACATCGGCGGCTCGTTCGACACCTGGAGCAGCATTGCCCTGTACGAAGGCGAAACCGGCAAGTGGTACTCGCAACTGCCGGCGGCGTGCAGCGGCACGGGTGGCGGTGGCACTGGCGGCGGCTTCGTCTGCCAGAACTGGAACACCACCAACCTCAACCACGTTACCGCCGGCCGCGCCTACTACGGCTACTACACCGTGGGCGGCAACCAATACCTGGGCAGCCTGCCCGGGGTGAATAGCTGGGTGAAGGAAACCGCCAGCGGCTACTTCCAGGCCGGGCAGTGCAGCAACTGATACCCCGCTAAGCCACGGGCGGCCCTGGTCGCCCGTGGCGCCTGTCCACCAGCTCAGACAGCCTCGTCCAAATTTCTGGACATGCCAGGCAAGCCATTCCTGCCTCATGTCCAATTTTCTGGAACAGCGCCATCCCTCAGCACCAACAAAAATATAAGCCATTGAAAAATATCAATATTTTTTATTGGCATAGAGATCGCATTGCATCACAACGCTAACTGCCTGCCCCGCAGTGCGCCCGTTTCGCCACAAATACAACAAGAAGGAACTCAGCATGTTCATCAAGCAATCGCTTTCCCGCCTGTCCGTCGGCGTTGCCGCCGCCACCCTGGTCGCCGGTAGTCTGCTGGCCAGCCCGGCCATGGCCACCGAGAAAATCCGCTGGCAGGTTCCGCTGGCTTTCCCTTCGCACCTGGTCGGCCTGGTTACCCCGGTCAAGCACCTCTCCGAGTCGCTGAAGACCATCTCCGGCGGTGACATCAACCTGCGCTACTACGAGCCGGGCGAGCTAGTGCCGCCGTTCGAGATCATGAACTCGGTGAGCAGCGGCAAGTACCCGGCCGGTTACACCTGGGTGGGCTACGACCAGGGCAGCATCCCCGCCCTGCCGCTGTACTCCGGCGCCCCGTTCAACATGGAGCCACCGGCCTACCTGGCCTGGTACTACCAGGGTGACGGCAAGAAGCTGCTGGAAGAGATCTACGCGCCGCACAAGATCCACCCGATGCTGTGCAGCATCATCGGCCCGGAAGGCGCCGGCTGGTTCGCCAAGCCCATCGAGCAGACCAAGGACTTCGACGGCCTGCGCATCCGCTTCGCCGGTATCGGCGGCAAGGTGCTGGAGAAGCTCGGTGCCTCGGTGACCATGATCCCGGGCGGCGAGATCTACCAGGCGCTGGAACGCAAGACCATCGACGCCACCGAGTTCTCGCAGCCGGCGATCGACAAGATGCTGGGCCTGGACCAGATCATCAAGAACTACATCATGCCGGGCTGGCACCAGACGCTGACCACCTCGCACCTGCTGGTCAACCAGGACGTGTGGGACAAGCTGGAGCCGCAGAGCCGCGCACTGATCGAGATGGGCTGCGAGTCTGCCACCCTCAAGGGCTTCGCCGAGAGCGAGTGGGCCCAGCCGGGGGCGCTGGCCGACTACCAGAAGGAAGGCGTCAAGGCGCAGGTCCTGCCGGCACCGGTGCTGCATGAACTGCAGCGGGTGACCAACGAGGTACTCGACGAAATGGCCAGCAAGGACGTCATGTTCAAGCGCGTGCTCACCAGCCAGCGCGACTTCATGACCCAGTACGCCAGCTGGAACCGCATGGGCTACCTGCCGCGCGACTTCGACCAGCAGCAGAACTGATCCCCCCGCGAACCTGCACGGGCCCGGTACTGCCGCCAGTGCGCTCACGTTGAGAATGCCTGATCAGCCCCTCTCCCTAACCCTCTCCCCGGCGGGGAGAGGGGACTGATCGCGCAAGACCACTTCTCTATGCGAGCAGCATTGCGGCCATGTCCAGGCCCATTGCACCTTGCTGCCCGAGGTTTCCAGATGCAACAACCCGCATCCGCCGCGCCTGCGCCCGACGCAGAGCTGCCGCATAACCGCCTGTCCCACCTGCTGGATCGCGGCATCGTCGCTATCGGCCAGGCCAGCGCCTGGCTGTGGATCGCCGTGCTGCTGGTGGTGCTGTGCAACGTGTTCAGCCGTTTCATCCTGGCGCGTGGCTCGATCGCCCTGGAGGAGCTGTCCTGGCACCTGTTCGGCGCCGCCACCCTGCTCTCGCTGGCCTATGCCGTGGTGCACGACGACCATGTCCGCGTCGACGTGCTGCGCGAGAAGTTTTCCCTGCGCACCCAGGCCTGGATCGAGCTGCTGGGCATCGTCCTGCTGGCCCTGCCGGTGATCGCCCTGATGATCGACAGCCTGCTCGCCTACGCCCACACCGCCTTCGTCTACATGGAGCACTCGCAGGCACCCAGCGGCCTGCCCTACCGCTTCCTGTTCAAGAGCGTGCTGCCGCTGGGCCTGGCGCTGACCGCCATCGCCCTGGTTTCCCGCGCCAGCCGCTGCAGCACCCTGCTGCTGCATTTTCCGCGGGCCATCCCTGCGCCCGATGCCGACCGCGATGGCGGTCAGGCCCACCCCTGATCACGAGGCTGAAGTAATGGGTCTGGAACAAATTCTGGTCATCGCCATGTTCGCCAGCTTCATGGGCTTGCTGCTGCTCGGCTTTCCCGTGGCCTGGTCGCTGGCCGGCGTCGGCCTGGTCTTCGCCGTCACCGGCCATGTGCTGGTGGAGTATTTCGACGCCGATCTGTGGTTCACCTGGAGCGGCACCATCGGCGTGCTTGATGCGCGCATCTACGGCATCGTCGCCAACGAGCTGATGGTGGCGCTGCCGCTGTTCATCTTCATGGGCATCATGCTCGACCGCTCCGGCATCGCCGAACGGCTGATGCACAGCCTGGTACGAGTGCTCGGCCCGCTGCGCGGCGGCTATGCGGTCACCGTGGTGATCGTCGGCGTGCTACTAGCCGCCTCCACCGGCATCGTCGGAGCCTCTGTGGTGCTGCTCGGCCTGCTCTCGCTGGGGCCGATGCTGCAGGCCAACTACAACAAGCGCCTGGCCGTGGGCACCGCCTGCTCGGTCGGCACCCTGGGCATCCTGATTCCGCCGAGCATCATGCTGGTGCTGATGGCCGACCGCCTTGGCACCCCCGAGGCCTCGGTGGGCAAGCTGTTCATGGGCGCGCTGATCCCCGGCATGCTGCTCGGCGTGCTGTACATCGCCTACATCCTGATCGCCGCCTGGCTGAAGAAGGACTTCGCCCCGGCGCCGAAGGATCGCCAGCCGCTGGATGCCCGCGCCCTGATCGACGTGTTCTGGGCCGTGGTGCCGCCACTGGGGCTGATCCTCGCCGTGCTCGGCTCGATCTTCTTCGGCATCGCCACCACCACCGAGGCCTCGGCAGTGGGCGCCGCCGGCGCGGTACTGATGGCCTACCTCAGCCGGCGCCTGAGCCTGACCGTGCTCAAGGATGCGCTGTACCAGACCAGCCGCACCGCCGCCTTCATCTTCGGCATCTTCATCGGTGCCACGGTGTTCGCCGCCGTGCTGCGCGGCCTGGGCGGCGACGATGTGGTGCGCGCGGCGCTGACCGGCCTGCCGTTCGGCCAGACCGGCGTGCTGCTCACCGTACTGTTCATCACCTTCCTGCTGGGCTTCTTCCTCGACTGGGTGGAGATCACCCTGATCGTCCTGCCGCTGGTGGCGCCGGTGCTGTTCTCCATGGGCGTGGACCCGCTGTGGTTCGCCATTCTCTTCGCCCTGTGCCTGCAGACCTCCTTCCTCACCCCGCCGGTCGGCTTCGCCCTGTTCTACATCAAGGGCGTCTGCCCGCCAGGCATCACCACCCGCGATGTGTACCTGGGCGTGCTGCCGTTCATCGCCCTGCAACTGCTCGGCCTAGCCCTGGTGTTCTGGTTCCAGCCGCTGGCCACCTGGCTGCCCACCGAGGTGTACGGCGGCCCATGACCGCCCGGGAAGCCGCCTTGCCTGCGCAGCGAGGCGGCTCCCATAATCGAGCGCATCTTTCCGAGGACTTCCTCCTGCCATGGCCATTTCCCACGACGAACTCGACCAGCACGGCCTGATCGTCGGCGTGTCGCCCGAGCGCTTCCGCGCGGTGGCCATGCCGCTGCTCTACGATCACCTCGACGCCCAGTGCGAAGGCACCATCGCGGTCAACCGCCAGGCACGCATCGTCTGGATCAACGACAAGTACGCCGAGAAGATCGGCATCCGCGACCCGCGCAGCGTGCTCGGCAAGCAGATCGAGGAAGTGCTGCCGGCCAGCCGCCTGCGCGAGGTGGTCGACAGTGGCCAGCCGAGCATGCTCGACCTGATGGCCTTCGGCGACGAACACTTCGTGGTCACCCGCATTCCCCTGCGCGACGAAGACGGCACCCTGGTCGGCGCCCTCGGCTTCGTCCTGTTCGACCGCGCCCGCCATCTCAAGCCGCTGATGGCCAAGTACAACAGCCTGCAGAGCCAGCTGCTGGCGACCCAGAACGAGTTGGCCAAGGCGCGCCGCGCGCGCTACACCATCGCCGGTTTCATCGGCAGCAGCGCCGCCGCCGCCGAGGTCAAGCGCCAGGCCCGGCGCGCCGCCCAGCTCGACGCCACGGTGCTGCTGCGCGGCGAAACCGGCACCGGCAAGGAGCTGCTGGCACAGGGCATCCACAACCTGTCGCCACGGGCCAACGGGCCTTTCGTCGCGGTCAACGTCGCCGCCATTCCGGAAACCCTGGTCGAGGCCGAGTTGTTCGGCACCGCCCCCGGCGCCTTCACCGGCGCCGACCGCAAGGCACGCATCGGCAAGTTCGAAGTGGCCAACGGCGGCACCCTGTTCCTCGACGAGATCGGCGACCTGCCCATGCCGCTGCAGGCCAAGCTGCTGCGCGTGCTGCAGGAGCAGGAAGTCGAGCCGCTCGGCTCCAACCAGGTCAAGCCGCTCAATGTGCGGGTGATCGCCGCCACCCACATCGACCTGGAGGCCAAGGTCGCCGCCGGCCAGTTCCGTGACGACCTCTACTACCGCCTCAACGTCCTCGCACTGCGCGTGCCGCCGCTGCGTGAGCGGCGCGAGGACATTCCCGCGCTGGTCGAATACCTGCTCGACGACATCGCCAACCGCTCCGGCCAGGCGCCCATGGAGCTGAGCCGCGACGCCCAGGCCCTGCTCTGCCGGCAACCCTGGAAAGGCAACGTGCGCGAACTGCGCAACCTGCTGGAACGCGCGCAACTGGACAGCGACGGCGTCTCGCTGGACGTCGCCCAGCTGCAACCGCTGCTGAGCGTGCCGGCCATACCGCTGCCGCCGCCCAGCGCCGCGCCGCTCGACCAGGCCGAACCGGCAGCCGCCGTCGACGAGCCGATCCAGCCCCTGGCGCTAAGCGTCGCCAACGCCGAGCGCCGCGCCCTGCAACAGGCGCTGACAGCCTGCGGCGGCAACCGCCGCCGCGCCGCCAGCGAACTCGGCATCTCCCGCGCCAGCCTGTACAGCAAGCTGCAGCAGCACGGCCTGAGCCAGCGCTAGCTGGCCGGAGCCGGGCGCTCGGCTCCAACCTCACCACCCCGTCCCCTGATACCCCTCGAACAGTCCAGAAAACTGGACAGCCAGCACCTCGGTCGACACCTCACTGAACATGTCCAGATAGCTGGACACCCTCCATCCGCCCAGCGCCAGCAAAACCAGGTTCGCCACCAGCCGCCCCATACGACTACAAGCCGCGCAGTACCTGGCCTGCAGCCGGGAAATCGGCTTTTATCCGCACGCTTTCGCCGATCTGGCACGCCTTTCGCTCTACTCTAGGTAGCACGCGTCGACCACGACGCAGTAGCCGGCGCGACTAGAGCGCGCCAGAAAACAACAACAAGAAGGAATCGCCCAGACCATGGGTACGCTCGGTATTCTGCTGTCCCTCGCCCTGTTGATGTACCTCGCCTACCGCGGCATCAACGTGCTTATCCTCGCCCCGCTGCTGGCACTGCTGGCCGTGCTGTTTGCCGGCGATGTCGCCCTCATGCTGCCGACCTACACCCAGGTGTTCATGAAGGCCATGGGCGGCTACCTGATCCAGTTCTTCCCGCTGTTCCTGCTCGGCGCGCTGTTCGGCAAGCTGATGGACGACTCCGGCTCGGCCCGCGCCATCGCCCACGGCATCGTCGCCAAGCTCGGCAGCGAGCGCGCCATCCTCGCCATCGTGCTGGCCTGCGGCCTGCTCACCTACGGCGGCGTGTCGCTGTTCGTGGTGGCCTTCGCGGTCTACCCGATCGGCGCCGCGCTGTTCCGCGAGGCAGGCATTCCCAAACGCCTGCTGCCGGGCGCCATCGCCCTCGGTGCGTTCACCTTCACCATGACCGCGCTGCCCGGCACCCCGGCCATCCAGAACGCCATCCCCAGCCCGTTCTTCGGCACCGACGCCTTCGCCGCACCGATCCTCGGCCTGATTGGCGGCAGCATCATGCTGCTGCTCGGCAGCTGGTGGCTGAGCAGCCAGGCACGCAAGCTGGTCGCCGCCGGCGAGGGCTACGGCGTGCACCCGGACGACCCGCAAGCGAGCGCCGAGCAACCCGGCACCGGCTTCTGGATCGCCCTGCTGCCGATCCTGCTGGTGATCGGCCTCAACTTCGTGATGGCCAAGCTGGTCCTGCCGAGCCTGGACACCAGCTACCTGGCCAAGCCGGAATTCGGCGGTCTGCAGGACGCCAAGTCGGTGATCGGCATCTGGGCCATCATCGTCGCCCTGAGCGCCGCCGTGCTGGTGCTGATCGGCCTGCACTGGAAGCGCTGGCTCGACCTCAAGCGCAGCGTCAACGACGGCGCCTTCGGGGCCATGCTGCCGATCCTCAACACCGCCTCGGAAGTCGGCTACGGCACTGTGATCGCCTCGCTGGCCGGTTTCGTGGTGATCCGCGACCTGGTCCTCGGCATGCCCGGCAACGTGCTGGTGTCCGAGGCGGTGGCGGTCAACGTGCTGGCCGGCATCACCGGCTCGGCCTCCGGTGGCATGTCCATCGCCCTCAAGACCCTCGGCGCGCAGTACCTGGAAATGGCCAACGCCGCCGGCATCAGCCCCGAGCTGCTGCACCGGGTAGCGGCGATGGCCTCCGGCTGCATGGACACCCTGCCGCACAACGGCGCGGTGATCTCGCTGCTGGCGATCTGCAAGCTGACCCACCGCGACTCCTACAAGTACATCTTCATGAACACCCTGGTGTTCCCGCTGTGTGCCCTGGCGGTGGTCATCGCCCTGGGCAGCGCCTTCGGCAGCTTCTGAGGCCAGCCCCAGATGAATACCCGCATCAGCGTGGCCAATCCCTACCCGCCCTGGCCACCCGACTGACCCGAGCGCACGGGCCTTAACCGGGCCCACCAGCCCTCGGGTCGATACGGGGGCTACCCGCCCCCGTCCCTCACCCCGTTCACCCCCTCCCACGGCGCGGCTCCGGCAGCGTTGCCAGGACGGCTGTGGGCCAAAAAAGCCGTAGCAACAATAACTACAAGAGGAACTACCCATGCGACACCAGCCGAGACTCGCCCGCCAGCTGCTGGCCACGAGCATTGCCCTGGGAATGACTGCCCCGGCCTTCGCCGCCTTCATCGACGACAGCAAGGCCGCGGTGGACGCCCGCAACTTCTACATGAACCGCGACTTTCGCCAGAGCGGCGCCAGCCAGGCCAAGGCCGAAGAATGGGCCCAGGGCTTCATGCTGCGCTTCGAGTCCGGTTTCACCGAGGGCCCGGTCGGTTTCGGCCTCGACGCCATCGGCCTGCTCGGCCTCAAGCTCGACTCCAGCCCAGACCGTGTAGGCACCGGCATCCTCAAGAGTGACAAGGAAGCGCCCAGGCGCGCCCAGGACGAATACGGCGAAGCCGGCCTGACCGCCAAGCTGCGCGCCTCGCAAAGCGTGCTCAAGGTCGGCACCCTGCAGCCCGTGCTGCCGCCGCTGATGCGCAACGACAGCCGCCTGCTGCCGCAGACCTTCCGCGGTGCCTGGCTGACCAGCAACGAGGTGGAGGGCCTGACCCTAGACCTGGCGCAGATCGACCAGGTCAACCAGCGCGACTCCTCGGATAACCAGGACATGACCGTGTTCAACGGTGGCAAGCGCAACATCGTGCTGGGCCAGGACAAGGCCAGCGACGAGTTCCTGTTCGCTGGCGGCAAATACCAGTGGACCCCGGAACTGGCCACCAGCTACTACTACGCCGGCCTCGACGGCATCTACAAGCAGCACCTGGTCAACCTGGTGCACCAGCTACCGCTGGGCGAAGGCCAGAGCTTCAAGTCGGACATCCGCTACGCCCACTCCACCGATGACGGCGGCAGTAACGTCGACAACGATGCCTTCGGCGCGCTGTTCACCTACCGCCTCGGCTCCCAGGGCTTCACCGCCGGCTACCAGCACCTGTCCGGCGACACCGGTTTCGCCTACATCGCCGGCTCCGACAACGCACTGATCAACCTGGTACAGATCAACGACTTCGGTAACCAGGACGAGCGTTCCTGGCAGCTGCGCTACGACTATGACTTCGCCGCCCTCGGCATGCCGGGTCTGACCTTCATGACCCGCTACCTGTCCGGCGACAACGTCGACCGCGGCGCCGGACAGAGCGAAGGCAAGACCTGGGAGCGCAACACCGATATCGCCTACGTATTCCAGAGCGGCCCGCTGAAAAACCTCGGCCTGCGCCTGCGCAACGCCACCACGCGCAGCAACTTCGGCAGCGATCTGGACGAAAACCGCTTCATCGTCAGCTACAGCCTGCCACTCTGGTAAGGCGGCGCCGACGCATTGCGTTACTCCTGGTGATGGAATTGCCGGGCCTGCGGGCCTGGCCTTTTTACCGCCAGCAGCACAGAACACCGGCAGCTCGCGACAGCCGAGCGCCACAGACACCCCGGTTGCGCCAGGCATGGCACGCCGGTGCAGGCGCCGCAGGCCCTGCATGACCCGCTCATCATTGCTGGATGCATGAAAAGGAGGCCCTATGGCGCTCAGTGGAAAAACAGCCCTGATTACAGGTTCGACCAGTGGCATCGGCCTGGGCATTGCCGACGTGCTTGCCCGCAATGGCGCCGACGTGATCCTCAACGGTTTCGGCGACTGGCAGAGCGCGGCCGAGCAGCTGTCGCGCCACGGTGGCCGCGTCGGCTACCACCCGGCCGACCTGAGCCAGCCAGAGCAGATCGAGGCGCTGTTCGGCTACGCCCGCCGCGAGTTCGGCCGGGTCGATATCCTGATCAACAACGCCGGCATCCAGCATGTGGCGCCCGTCGAAAGCTTCCCCGCCGAGCGCTGGAACTCGATCATCGCCCTCAACCTCAGCGCCGTATTCCACTGCACCCGCCTGGCCCTGCCCGCCATGCGCGAGCAGGACTGGGGGCGCATCATCAACATCGCCTCGGTGCACGGCAGCGTCGGCTCCAGGGGCAAGGCCGCCTATGTCGCAGCCAAGCACGGCGTGCTCGGCCTGACCAAGGTGGTGGCGCTGGAAACCGCACAGAGCGGCGTGACCTGCAACTCGATCTGCCCCGGCTGGGTACTCACGCCACTGGTGCAGCAACAGATCGACGCGCGTATCGCCGCTGGTGAAACACCGGAGCAGGCACGCAGCGCACTGCTGGCGGAAAAGCAGCCATCGCAGGCCTTCGTCACCGCCGAGCAGCTGGGCGAACTGGCGCTGTTCCTCTGCAGCGCGGCGGCGCAGCAGGTGCGCGGCGCGGCGTGGAATATCGATGGCGGCTGGCTGGCGCAGTAACCGCCAGCCAGCAGGAAGATCCGCCCGCGAACACGGGCGGGAGAGCGGTCAGCCGAGGAAGTAGAAAGCGCCGCAGATCACCGCGCCGGAATACAGCAGCATGATCAGGCAGTAGCCCATGATGTCGCGCGCGCCGAGACCGACGATGCCGAGGATGGGCAGCGCCCAGAAGGGCTGGATCATGTTGGTCCAGGCATCGCCCCAGGCGATGGCCATAGCGGTGACAGTCGGCGACACGCCCAGGGCCTGCGCAGCCGGCAGCATGATCGGCCCCTGCACCGCCCACTGGCCGCCACCGGACGGCACGAAGACGTTGACCACACCGGCGCTGAGGAAGGCCAGCAGCGGGAAGGTGTCGGCCGACGACCAGGAAATGAACGCCTCGGTGATCTGCCGGCCGAGGGAGATACCGTCGGCGTTGGCGCCCATCATCATGCCCATGATCCCGGCGTAGAACGGGAACAGCAGGACGATGCCACCGATACCACGCACGCTCTCATCCACCGCGCGCATGTAGCGCTCCGGGGTGGTGTGCAACAGCAGGCCGCAGAATAGGAAGATGGCGATGACCACGTCCAGGCCGAGGACGAAGCCCTTGCTGCTGAAGTGGTTGAACAGGTAGACCGCCGCCATGGCCACCAGGGCCAGGCCGAGGATACGGCTGTCATCCAGGCGCTGTGCCGGGGTCTCGCGCAGTGGCTGCTCGGTGCGCGACTCGACCAGTTTGGCCGGGTCGGCCACCTTGGCCTGCTGGCGCGGATGCATGGCGCGGTTGAGCAGCGGCAGGCCGATCACCAGCAGCGCGACGATGGTCAGGTTCAGCGGGCTGAACATAGTGGTGGTGATGCTCACCGGCTCGGTCAGCACGCCAGCGGTGATGCGCGCCAGATCGGGACCGCCGGTGGCCATCGACAGCGGAATGGAGCCGGCCAGACCACCGTGCCAGACCAGAAAGCCGGAATAGGCCGAGGCCACCAGCAGCGGGTAATCCACGCCTTTTACCTGGCGCGCCAGAGCGCGGGCGAACACCGCGCCGATCACCAGACCGAAGCCCCAGTTGAGCCAGCAGCCGAGCAGCGCGACCAGGGTGACCATGACGATGGCCTGCCCGGGCGTGCGGGCCATGCCGGCCAGGCGATCGAGCTGGCGGCTAATGATCGGCGCGCTGGCCAGGGCGTGGCCAGTCACGAAGATCAGCGCCATCTGCATGGCGAAGGCCAGCAGCGTCCAGAAACCGGTGCTCCAGTGCTGCACCATGGCCGGCAGACTCTGCCCGGTGGAAAGAATGCCGGCCAGCAGCACGGCCAGGGTGAGTAACGCCGAGAACACGAAGGGTGAAGGCAGGTAGCGCTGTACCAGATTCACGCTCATGCGGGTGAGGGTGTTGAACATGGGAGGGTGCCTCTTTCTTATGTTTGTAGGGGCTTGCAACCAGGCCGCGGGGCCCGGATATGACAAAGCCCGGCGCAAGGCCGGGCCAGTCGATTACGGGCAGAACTCAGCGCTCGACGGCCAGGGCCACGCCCTGCCCGCCGCCGATGCACAGCGTGGCCAGGCCTTTCTTGGCATCACACTTGAGCATTTCGTGCAGCAGGGTCACCAGTACGCGGCAGCCGGAGGCGCCGATGGGGTGGCCGAGGGCGATGGCGCCGCCGTTGACGTTGACCTTGCTCGCATCCCAGCCCAGCTCCTGGCCGACCGACAGGGCCTGGGCGGCGAAGGCTTCGTTGGCTTCGATCAGGTCCAGATCGTTCAGCTGCCAGCCGGCCTTCTCCAGACAGCGCTTGGTCGCGGAGACCGGGCCGATGCCCATGATCGCCGGGTCGACGCCGGCGTTGGCGTAGGCGGCGATCTTCGCCAGCACGGGCAGCCCGAGGGCCTTGGCTTTGTCAGCGCTCATCAGCAGCACGGCGGCGGCGCCGTCGTTGAGGCTGGAGGCGTTGCCGGCGGTGACGCTGCCGTCCTTCTTGAACGCCGGCTTGAGCTTGCCCAGCGACTCGGCAGTGGTGCCGGCGCGTGGCTGTTCGTCCTGGGCGAAGCTGACCGGGTCGCCCTTGCGCGAGGGAATCAGGATCGGGGTGATCTCGTCATTGAAACGCCCGGCCTCGATGGCGGCGCAGGCTTTCTGCTGCGAGGCGGCGGCGAAGGCGTCCTGCTGCTCGCGGCTGATGCCGTATTTCTCCACCAGATTCTCGGCGGTGATGCCCATGTGGTAGTCGTTGAAGGCATCCCACAGGCCGTCCTGAATCATGCTGTCGACCAGCTTGCCGTGGCCCATGCGCAGGCCGGTGCGGGCAGCGGGCATGACGTAGGGGGCCAGGCTCATGTTCTCCATGCCGCCGGCGATGATCACCTCGGCGTCGCCGCAGCGAATGGCCTGGGCGCCCAGGTGCAGGGCTTTCAGGCCGGAGCCGCAGACCTTGTTCAGGGTCATGGCCGGCACGGCGTTGGGCAGACCGGCCTTGATGGCGGCCTGGCGTGCGGTGTTCTGCCCGGCGCCGGCGGTGAGCACGTGGCCGAGCAACACTTCATCCACGTCGGCGGGATTGATGCCGGTCTGCTCCAGCAGACGCTTGATGACCGCAGCGCCCAGGTCGACGGCCGGCACATTGGCCAGGGCGCCCTGGAAGCTGCCGATGGCGGTACGGGTGGCGGCGACGATGACGACGTCTTGCATGTTCGATTCTCCTTGAGGGCCACGGCACAGGGCGTGGCCGATAAGCAAAAGACCGCGGCGCTGGCGAAGCGTGCGTGGTGCTTCGCCCGCGCCGCGGGGGGAGTAATCAGAAAGTCATTTCGACCACGTTGTCCGGGACGATCAGGCGGCCGGCGGTCTTCTCGGCGATCTCGGCAATGCTCACCCCCGGCGCGGTCTCGCGCAGGATGAAGGTGCCGTTGTCGATCTCCAGGTAGGCCAGGTCGGTGAGCACCTTGCGAATGCAACCGGCGCCGGTCAACGGCAGGGAGCAGCGGTCAAGCAGCTTGGATTCGCCGTCCTTGGAGGCGTGGGTCATGGTGACGATGATGTTGTCGGCACCGGCCACCAGGTCCATGGCGCCGCCCATGCCCTTGACCAGCTTTCCGGGGATCATCCACGAGGCGATGTTGCCCTGCACATCCACCTCGAAGGCGCCGAGCACCGTCAGGTCGACATGCCCGCCGCGGATCATGGCGAAGGATTCGGCCGAGGAGAAAATAGAGGCACCCTTGATCGCGGTGACGGTCTGCTTGCCGGCGTTGATCATGTCGGCGTCGACCGTATCCTCGGTCGGGAAAGCGCCCATGCCGAGCAGACCGTTCTCGGACTGCAGCATCACCTGCATGCCCTCGGGCACGTAGTTGGCCACCAGGGTGGGAATGCCGATGCCCAGGTTCACGTAGTAACCGTCTTGCAGTTCGCGAGCCACGCGCTGGGCCATCTGTTCGCGGGTCAGAGCCATGTCGAAATCCTCGAATTCTTGTTGTGATTAGCGAGTGGTGCGCTTTTCGATGCGCTTCTCGAAGGTTCCGCAGATGATGCGGTCGACGTAGATACCGGGCGTGTGGATCTGCGTCGGGTCCAGCTCGCCCGGCTCGACGATTTCTTCCACCTCGACCACGGTGATGCGCCCCGCGGTGGCCACCACCGGGTTGAAGTTCTGCGCGGTGTGGCGGTAGATCACATTGCCGTAGTGGTCGGCCTTCCAGCCTTTGACGATGGCGAAGTCGCCGGTGATGGCCGGTTCGAGGATGTAGTGGCGGCCGTTGAATTCGCGAGCCTCCTTGCCTTCGGCTACCGGCGTGCCGTATCCGGTGGCGGTAAAGAAAGCCGGGATGCCGGCACCGCCGGCGCGCAACTTCTCGGCCAGGGTGCCTTGCGGGGTGAGCTCGACTTCCAGCTCGCCGGACAGCAGCTGCTGCTCGAACAGGGCGTTCTCGCCCACGTAGGAGGCGATCATCTTGCGGATCTGCCGGTCTTCCAGCAGCACGCCGAGGCCGAAGCCGTCGACGCCGCAGTTGTTGGACACTACGGTGAGGTCGCGTACGCCACGGCGGCGGATTTCGCCGATCAGGTTTTCGGGGATGCCGCACAGGCCGAAGCCCCCGGCGAGAACGGTCATGCCGTCGGTGAGCCCGGCCAGGGCCTCCTCGTAGCTGCCTACGCGCTTGTCGAGTCCACTCATGCTGCTGCCTCTTGTGATTGTCTTTGGCCCGGCCGGTAGCCGGTGAGTGGCCCAAGCTTCTCCCCGTTCGACTCATTTGTTAATTTTGTTTTTCCTCAGTATTGATCTACAAAGCAAATCAATGACCATCAAGCAACTGCGCGCCTTCCTCGCCGTAGCCCAGAGCCTGAGCTTTGCCCAGGCCTGCGAACGCCTGCACCTGTCGCAACCGGCCCTGTCATTGGCGATCAAGACACTGGAAGAGTCCCTCGGCGGCCCCTTGCTGGTACGCACCACCCGCAGCGTGGCGCTGACCCCGGAGGGCGAAATCCTGCTGCCCATCGCCCAGCGCCTGCTGGCCGACTGGGACAATGCCGAGGAGCTGCTACGCCAGCACTTCACCCTGCAGCTTGGTCGCGTGGCCATCGCCGCCATGCCCTCCTTCGCCGCCAACCGCCTGCCCCAGGCGATCAAGGCCTTTCGCGACCAGCACCCGAAGATCAATGTCACCGTGCATGACGTGATCAACGAACAGGTGGTGGACATGGTGCGCGACCGCCGCGTCGAACTCGGCGTGGTGCTGGAGCCGGACAGTCTGGACGGGCTGCAATTTCGCGCGCTGTATCTGGACCGTTTCGTGGCGGTAGTCCCCCCCGGCAGCAACCTGACAGCCAGGAATAAGGTCAGCTGGAGCGACCTGCGCGGCGAACCCTTCATCGCCCTGCAGCGGCCCTCGGCGGTACGGCGGCTGATCGAGGCCCAGGTGGGCCAACTGACCGTCACCTTCGAAAGCCATCAATTCACCACCATCGGCCGGATGGTCGGCCAGGGCCTGGGCGTGAGCATAGTGCCGAGCATCTGTACCCAGCAGATGCTCGAACTCGGCGGGCGCTGCATCCCCATGGCCAACCCGACCGTCGAACGGCCGATCGGGCTGATCCAGCGCAGCGGCATCAAGCTCTCGGCCGCCGCCCAGGCGCTGGCGGACACCATCGAGCGCAGCGCCCGGTAGGAAAGCTAAGGCGCCTCGCCCACCCTGAACCTCTGCCATAACCCCCGGTCGAAACTGCAACGACCATACGACGGACAGTGATAGCACTTTGCCCCATTTGCAGGCATGCTAGCTGGCTTCGATTTTCTGCCCGAACCCGCTCCAGCAGCCGTACCGCAGGGTTTAACGCGTGCCCCGACTCCACCTCCGCACCCTCCGCTCGTCCACCAGACCCCATCGCGGCTCCCTGAAAGGCCTGCTGGCCATGCTGGTAGCGCTGATGCTGAGCCTGCTGCTGTGGCAGCTGTATCAGGAAACCCGTCAGTTGGAGCAGGTGCAGCGCCAACGCAACCAGGAGCACGCCGAGCAGCTGGCCGAGCAGCTGAGCCTGGTACTGCGCCTGAAGGCGGAGGCCGGGCAGGCCTTCCTGGCCAGCCATGCGCACCAGCCAGACGCCATTCGTCTACAGAACCTGCTCGCGCGCCTGCATGGCATTTTCCCGGCCCTGCACAGCCTGGCCTGGGTCGATGCCCAGGGCCATATAAAAGCCGATAGCGCACCGGAAGCAGCCGTGGCGACCCTCGAATGGCCTCGGCAGAGCTTCCACTTCGCCTACCACGACGGCCTGATTCATATCGCCCTGCGCGCCCAGGAGCATCCGGGCGGCTGGTATGTGCGTTTGACGCCACAGGCGTTTTCCCACTGGCTGCCCGGCCAACCGGAAGATCTGACCTGGCAGTTGCGCGACAACCGTGAGCAGCTGTCGCTGCTGCGCCACGGCGGCCCTGGCCCCAGCGCACGCAGTATCGCCGCATACCCGATCAACGGCAGCGACTGGGAAGTCCAGGCGCTGTTCGATGCCACCCGTTTCCAGGCCCAGATGCTGCCACTGCAGGCCGGCAAACTGTTGCTGTTCATTCTCTGCGCGGTGCTGGCACTGCTTGCCCTATTCAGCCTGCTGCGCGAGCAGCGCAGCTTGCGCGAGTCCCAGGACCTGTCGCGGCGCGCCCTGGAGGATGCCATCGGTGCCCTCGGCGCCATCGATGAGCGGGTGCTGGTGACCCAGCCAGACGGCCATATCAGCTACCTCAACCCGCGCGCCGAGCAGATGTTCGGCCTGGACCTGGGCACTGCCAGTCAGATGCACCTGCTCCAACTGCTGCCGGGCCTGGCGCCTTGGCTGGAAAGCGCCTTCTACGAGCAGAGCGAACCCATCGAAGTGCTGCAGGACGGGCGTACCCGCCTGTTCAACGTCACCTGCCATACCCTCTACACCGACAACCCCGAGCCGGCGCGCGCCTGGGTATTGCGCGACGTGACCGAGGAACGCAAGGCCCTGCGCGTGCTGCAGGACACCCGCCGCCGCTACCAGGACATCTTCGAGGGCAGCGGCGTAGCGCTGTGTGTGCTCGACCTGTTCGAACTGAAGAATTACCTGAAAGCCCAGAACCTGCGCCACAGTTCGCAGCTGCAAGCCTGGCTGGAAGAGGACGACACGCGCCAACAGACGCTGCTCAGTCATGTGCGCATCAGCGAAGTCAACCGTGTCGGCCTACAGCTGCTGGGGCTCGAATCGCCCGAGCAGGTCTGGCAGCACCTGGTCGCCAGCGGCCCACTGCGTACCGCGGGCTCACGCTACAACCTGATCGTCGCACTGCTCGATGGTGAGCGCGACATGACGGTGGAAACCCAACTGCGCACGCCTCAGGGTCACGAACGTTATCTGTGGCTGACTCTGCAGCTGCCCAAGCGCCGCGAAGAGCTGCGCGCGGTCACTCTGAGCATCCACGACATCACCAGCCGCAAACGCGTCGAGCTGTCGCTGGTCGAGCGCGAGCGCTTCTGGTCCGATGTGCTGCGGGCGGTGCCGGATACCCTGTACGTGCACGACATGAGCAACAACCGCGTGCTGTTCAGCAACAACCGCCTGGGGCCCGACCTGGGCTACAGCGCTGAAGAACTGAAACGCATCGGCCCGCGCCTGTGGGAAAAGATCCTCCACCCCGACGATGTCGAGCTGTACCAGCGCATGCGCAACCTGCAGAAGATAGTGGCCGACGGCCAACTGCTGCACTGCCACCTGCGTTGGCGTCATCGCAATGGCAACTGGCACTGGTTCGACATCCGCGAGCACGCCCTCAGCCGGGATCGCCAGGGCCGGGTCAGTCGCCTGATCGGCGTGGCCAAGGACATCACCGGGGAAATCGCCGCCCAGGCCAGCCTGCGCGACAGCGAGCGGCGCTACCGCATGCTCGCGGAAAGCATCAGCGACGTGATTCTTTCCAGCGACAGCAATCTGCGCCTCAACTACATCAGCCCCTCGGCCAAGAACTTCTTCGGCTACAGCCCGGAGTGGCTGCTGCAAAACGGCGTGCTCGGCACCATCACCAACCCGCGCCAGCTAGAGCAACTGCAGGATCTCTGGTCGGAGTTCCACGAAGCCCTGGGCAGCCCCGACCGCCTGCGCGCCATCGAGCAGCGCATCAGCGGCCAACCCTTGCTCTTCGACAGCCTGCGCGCCGACGACCGCAAGATCACCGTGGAAATGCGCCTGTCGCTGATGTGGGACGAACAGGGCCGCTTCGAAGGCATCCTCGGCATCGGCCGCGACGTGTCTCAGCAGCGCCGCGCCGAGCGCGACCTGCGCATGGCCGCCACGGTCTTCGAGCACTCCACCGCCGCCATCCTGGTCACCGACCCGGCCGGTTACATCGTGCGCATCAACGAGACCTTCCAGCGCATCACCGGCTATGCCGGCAGCGAAGTGCTCGACCAGTTCCCCAACATGCTCACCGCCGACCGTCAGCAGGCCGCGCAATTCACCTACATCATCGCCCAGCTCAACCAGCGCGGCAGCTGGGAGGGCGAGATCTGGCTCAAGCGCAAGAGCGGCGAGCAATTCCCTGCCTGGGTCGGCATCACCGCGGTGCAGGACGATGACGGCGACCTGGTCAGCTACGTGTGTTTCTTCAACGACATCAGCGAGCGCAAGGCCAGTGAGCAGCGCATCCACCGTCTGGCCTACTACGACGGCCTGACCCTGCTGCCCAACCGCACCCTGTTCCAGGACCGCCTGTACACCGCCCTGCAGCATGCCGAACGGCATGACGAGTGGGTGGTACTGATGTTCCTCGACCTCGACCGCTTCAAGCCGATCAACGACTCCCTCGGCCACGCCGCCGGCGACCGCATGCTCAAGGACGTAGCCCTGCGCCTGGCCGCCTGCGTCGCCGAAGACGACACCGTGGCACGCATGGGTGGCGACGAATTCACCCTGCTGCTGCAGGCACGCACCAGCCGCGAAGCGGCGCTGACCCGCGCCATCCACGTGGCCGAGCAGATTCTCGCCAGCCTGGCCCAACCCTTCGTCCTGCAAGGCCGCGAGTTCTTCGTCACCGCCTCCATCGGCATCGCCCTGGCACCGCAGGACGGCGACGAGCTGAGCCAGCTGATGAAGAACGCCGACACCGCCATGTACCACGCCAAGGAGCGCGGCAAGAACAACTTCCAGTTCTACCAGGCGGAAATGAACGCCACCGCCTTGCAGCGCCTGGAACTGGAGAGCGACCTGCGCCACGCCCTGGAACAGGGCCAGTTCGCCCTCTTCTACCAGCCGCAGCTGTCCGGCGACGGCATGCGCCTGACCGGCGTCGAAGCGCTGCTGCGCTGGAACCACCCGCGCCGTGGCCTGGTAGCCCCAGGCGAGTTCATTCCGGTATTGGAGGAGCTGGGATTGATCGTCCAGGTCGGCGACTGGGTGATCGCCGAAGCCTGCCGTCAGCTCAAGGCCTGGCACGAAGCCAAGGTGCGTGTGCCCAAGGTCTCGGTCAACCTGTCGGCCCGCCAGTTCGCCGACGGCCAACTGGGCATGCGCATCTCGCGCATCCTCGGCGACAGCGGCCTGCCGCCGGCCTGCCTGGAACTGGAGCTGACCGAGAGCATCCTGATGCGCGATGTCGGCGAAGCCCTGCAGATGCTGGCCAGCCTGAAGAAGCTCGGCCTGTGCATCGCGGTGGATGACTTCGGCACCGGCTACTCCTCGCTCAACTACCTCAAGCAGTTCCCTATCGACGTGCTGAAGATCGACCGCAGCTTTGTCGACGGCCTGCCCGGCGAACAGGATGCGCAGATCGCCCGCGCCATCATCGCCATGGCCCACAGCCTCAACCTGGCGGTGATCGCCGAGGGCGTGGAAACCCAGGAGCAACTGGACTTCCTGCGCGAGCACGACTGCGACGAGGTACAGGGCTACCTGTTCGGCAAACCGATGCCTGCCGAGCAGTTCGAGACCCAGTTCGGCGGCAACGCCCTGTTCGTCCTGAACTAGGGTCTGTTCCCGCTTCATTCGTGAGCCGCGTTGCTGCGCAAAATCTCGCCAGGCTAGGCGGAGGACGCAGGTAATGGTTGTTCCCTTGCCAAGTCCTCCAACAACGCATGGCGAGATTTTGCGCGCAACCCGAAGGGCCGGGCCAGTTTTTACGCGATGCTGCGTTACTCGATGGCTCATTTAGCTCACTAAACTTCGCATCTCGTGCCTTGCCTCGCGTAAAAACTGGCTCCGGCGCGGCCACGAATGAAGCGGGAACAGACCCTAGACCGGCCAGCAGGCTGCTTGAGGCCCGCTTGTCCGCCAGTTGACTGCCTTTCATGTGCCAGCCCAAGGCACATCGGGTAGAATGCGCGCCTTTCCCCTTCGCCAGCTGATAGATCAGGTGACCCGCATGTTCAGCCGTGATTTGACCATTGCCCGCTACGATGCCGAACTCTTCGCCGCCATGGAGCAAGAAGCCCAGCGCCAGGAGCACCACATCGAGCTGATCGCTTCCGAGAACTACACCAGCCCGGCGGTGATGGAAGCCCAGGGCAGCGTGCTGACCAACAAGTACGCCGAAGGCTACCCGGGCAAGCGCTACTACGGCGGCTGCGAGTACGTCGACGTCGTCGAGCAGCTGGCCATCGATCGCGCCAAGGAGCTGTTCGGTGCCGACTACGCCAACGTCCAGCCGCACGCCGGCTCCCAGGCCAACGCCGCCGTCTACCTGGCCCTGCTGAGCGCCGGTGACACCATCCTCGGCATGAGCCTGGCCCACGGCGGTCACCTGACCCACGGTGCCTCCGTTTCCTCCTCCGGCAAGCTGTACAACGCCGTGCAGTACGGCATCACCGATGCCGGCCTGATCGACTATGACGAAGTCGAGCGCCTGGCCGTCGAGCACAAGCCGAAGATGATCGTTGCCGGCTTCTCCGCCTACTCCCAGGTGCTGGACTTCGCCCGCTTCCGCGCCATCGCCGACAAGGTTGGTGCCTACCTGTTCGTCGACATGGCCCACGTGGCTGGTCTGGTTGCCGCTGGTGTGTACCCGAACCCGGTACCGTTCGCCGACGTGGTCACCACCACCACCCACAAGACCCTGCGCGGCCCGCGCGGCGGCCTGATCCTCGCGCGCAAGAACGAAGAGATCGAGAAGAAGCTGAACTCCGCCGTCTTCCCGGGCGCCCAGGGCGGCCCGCTGGAGCACGTGATCGCCGCCAAGGCCATCTGCTTCAAGGAAGCCCTGCAGCCCGAGTTCAAGGCCTACCAACAACAGGTAGTGAAGAACGCCCAGGCCATGGCCAACGTGTTCATCGAGCGCGGTTTCGACGTGGTTTCCGGCGGTACCCAGAACCACCTGTTCCTGCTCTCGCTGATCAAGCAGGACATCACCGGTAAGGACGCCGACGCCGCCCTGGGTCGCGCCTTCATCACCGTGAACAAGAACAGCGTGCCGAACGACCCGCGTTCGCCGTTCGTCACTTCCGGTCTGCGCATCGGTACCCCGGCCGTCACCACCCGCGGCTTCCAGGAAGCCGAGTGCAAGGAACTGGCCGGCTGGATCTGCGACATCCTGCAGAACATGGGCGACGAGTCCGTGGTCGACGCGGTGCGCGAGAAGGTCAAAGCGATCTGCGCCAAGCTGCCGGTGTACGGCAACTAAGCGTCATACGCGCATGAAAAAGCCCGGCCAATTGGCCGGGCTTTTTATTGACCGCCGGAATCAGGCTGGCTGCTTGGCGTAACGCGCCAGACGGCCGTCGCGGCTCATCACCTCAAGGGTGGCAGCCAGCACCTGTTCGCCGGTAGCGGTTTCGCTGGCGAAAATTTCACTGAAGTTCTCGTGGGTCACCTTGGCGAAATGCTCACGATCCTGCTGCTCGATGCCCAGCAGGGTGGCATAGGCGTCCAGCGCCTCGCCCTGGCCCTGGGCCATGTCCTCGGCGATGTTGTCGAGCATGCCGTTCATGGCGAACAGCGAGCGGCCGCCATAACCCAGGGTGACGCTGGAATCACAACCGTTGGTACCCGAGGTGAGGCCGAACGTGGCGTTACCCGAGGTGCCATTGGTGGTGGTCGCCAGCAGGTGTGGAATCAGGCCTCTCTGGCCTTCGAACACCATGTTGCCCCAGCCGCAACCGCCGCCGCCGGCCTGACCGGCCTGCGCCGCCACACTGGCCAGCCCCAAAACACCGAACAACAAGCCCTTGGTCAGAATTTGTTTTGCCATGTCCATTGCTCCGCAATTAGAAGGTAATCAAACCGCCATAGCAGCTTTGGCGACACTTCCCGCTCTGTCAAACCGATGGCGCTAATCCATCGGCAAACCGATGCGTGTTGGCTATAGTGTCTTAAACCCTTCAGGAGTCTTGGCATGAGTGAATCTGCCACCGAGCGTCGGCGCTTCCAGCGTATCGCCTTCGACGCTGCGACCGAGCTGGCCCAGGGCGAGCGGCGCTGGTCGGTCGCCCTGCATGATGTGTCTCTCAAGGGCTTGCTGGTCAAACGCCCGCGCGACTGGAACGGCGACCCGGATCAGCCCTTCATCGCCAGCATCGCCCTGGACGCCAATACCCAGCTGCAGATGGAAGTGGTGCTGACGCGAACCCGCAACGACCTGCTCGGCTTCGTCTGCCGGCATATCGACCTGGACTCCATCAGCCACCTGCGCCGCCTGGTCGAACTCAACCTCGGCGATGAGAGTCTGCTGGAGCGCGAGCTGGCGGCGCTGGGTGAAGACGACTAGCCATACCCGCAACAGTCGAAGGGCGCCCATTGGCGCCCTTCTCTTTTTCCGAGTCGACTCACTTGCCTGCTGGCAGCGTCTGGCGTCGGCGCGCTTCGACACGACGCGAGCCCATGCTCGCTTCGCGACGCGCCTCGGCGTTATCGCGCGGGCGACCCGCTTCGTAGTTGAGGGTTTTGGCAAAAAGGTCGAAGAACAGGAACATGAGCCATCTCCTTTATAGGCAGGCTCATGCTCGCTCGCCGCTGTTACAGCAAGATTGATCTGTGGCAAATGCAACGGGCTCAGTGCAGCGACAGAGCGCCGCAGCCCATTACTCGAACAGTGCGTCCAGCGCCTGTTCCAGACGGGGCACGGCAATGATCTGCAATCCAGCCGGCGCCTCCTTGGGCGCATTGCCCTTGGGCACGATGGCGCGTTTGAAGCCGTGCTTGGCCGCTTCCTTGAGGCGCTCCTGGCCACTCGGCACCGGGCGGATCTCGCCGCTCAGGCCGATCTCGCCGAACACCAGCAAATCGTGCGGCAGCGGCTTGTTGCGCAGGCTGGAAATCACCGCCGCCATCAGCGCCAGGTCGGAGGCGGTCTCCAGCACCTTCACGCCGCCAACCACGTTGAGGAACACGTCCTGGTCGTAGGTGGGGATGCCACCATGGCGGTGCAGCACGGCCAGGAGCATGGCCAGGCGGTTCTGGTCGAGACCCAGGGTCACCCGCTTGGGGTTGGCCATATGGCTGGTGTCGACCAGCGCCTGCACTTCCACCAGCATCGGCCGGGTGCCTTCCCAGGTGGCCATCACCACGCTGCCGGGCACCGCCTCCTGGGCGCGGGTGAGGAAGATCGCCGAGGGGTTGGTGACTTCCTTGAGGCCCTTGTCGGTCATGCCGAACACGCCCAGCTCGTTGACTGCGCCGAAGCGGTTCTTCACCGCGCGCAGCAGGCGCAGGCGGCCATCGGACTCGCCCTCGAAATACAGCACCGTATCGACCATGTGCTCCAGCACGCGCGGGCCGGCCAGGGCGCCCTCCTTGGTCACGTGGCCGACCAGGAAGATCGCCGTGCCGCTCTGCTTGGCGAAGCGCACCAGCAATGCCGCGCTCTCGCGCACCTGGGCCACGCCGCCGGGGGCGGACTGCAGCTGCTCGGTGAAGATGGTCTGGATCGAGTCGATCACCATCACCTTGGGCTGCTCGCGGCGGGCTACATCGATGATCGACTCGATGCAGGTCTCGGTCATCACCTTGAGCTTGTCCTGCGGCAGTTCCAGCCGGCGCGCGCGCATGGCCACCTGCTGCTGGGATTCCTCACCGGTGACGTACAGGGCCGGCAGGCGCTGGGCGATGTTGCACAGGGTTTGCAGCAGGATGGTCGACTTGCCGATGCCGGGGTCGCCGCCGATCAGCACCACCGAGCCGTCCACCAGGCCGCCGCCGAGCACCCGGTCCAGCTCGCCGGAGACGGTGGAGAAGCGCGGCACTTCCTCGATGCTGACCTCGGCCAGGGTCTTGATCTGCGCCTGCTGCCCGGCCCAGCCGCCACGCCCGGACGGCGCAGCGGCGCCGCCACTTTCGATCATGGTCTCGGTCAGGGTATTCCAGGCTCCGCACTCGCCGCACTGCCCGGCCCACTTGGGAAAGGTGGCGCCGCACTCGGTGCAGCCATACATGCGCTTGGCCTTGGCCATGGAAATCTCCGCCCGCTGAAAAACGGCGATAATAGCGCCCGCACCGCCCCGAGTCGCCCTTGCGAGCCTGCCATGCATATCGAGCTGATCCCCACCACCGCCGACCAGGCGCCGCTGATCGTCAATCTCTATCAGTTCTACGCCTATGAGTCGTCGGACTGGGAAGAGGAAGAGATCGAGGCCGACGGCCGCTACTACATCCACGAGCCGCACCTGCAACGCTATTGGCAGGACGCGGGCTGGGGCGCCAGCCTGATACTGGTGGACGGTTTCATCGCCGGTTTTCTGCTGATCGAACGCAGCGAGCTGCCAGGCATCGACGCCCATGAATTCGCCGACTTGTTCATTCTCAAGAAATACCGCCGCCAGGGCATCGGCAGGGCCCTGGCGCAACAGGTCATGAGTGATGGCGGCACCTGGCTGGTGCGCTTCTACGGCGGTGACGAACAGGCCGCAGGCTTCTGGCGGCGGGTACTGGCCGAGCTACCGCTCGGCACGCGGCAAATCTGGCCCGGTGATGACGCCGAACTCGTCAGCTATCTGATCAACCCGCCTCTGCACTAGTCTCTTGGCGTGAGGAACAGGCCTTGCCACAACCGCAACACTTGCCTCTGGCACGATCGAAATGGCGAGCCAGTGTGTCGCGGTAAACCTGACGGGAACGCTTGAGGCGCCCAAGGGAAAGTTCGTCGAGACGCTCCATGCCGTTTTCGACTCGCTCGATCCGCGCATCGAGCCCATCGAACTGCTCAACCAGGCGAGCGAAGTGGCTGTCGTTCTGACGCAAACGCTGCAGCTCCATGCGCAGCTGAGGGAACTCCTGAGGAAAAATCTGGGCATTGCTCTTCATGGGTAGGACTCCTGAAAAGATGCTCATATTTTAACCAGCTGCCGTGCGCAGACTATTGACCGAGATCAATAGCCTGCTAACGGTATTCGCAGCCGCGTCCTGAGCTAGGCTGAACAAAGAATGCACCGACTGGAGGACTCGACATGCCACTCGAACATCACCCCCTGGCCCGCGAATTTCCCGAGTACCGCCAGCAACTGCAGGCCCTGCACGCCAGCGATCCACACTTCAGCCGGTTGGCGCAGCAGTACGAGAGCCTGGACAAACGTATCTACGAGGTGGAGGACGGCCGCGAAGCTCTGGATGACCTGGCCCTGCAAGCGCTGAAAAACGAACGGGTACAGCTCAAGGACCAGATCGCCGAGCGCCTGCGCAAGGCCTGAGCGCAGCGCTGGCAGAGCCCCCTGACTGGTTTACACTGCAGCGCATAACCAGAAACCAGGGAGTGAAACATGAGCATCCTCAGCGAGTTCAAGGCCTTCGCGGTCAAGGGCAATGTGGTCGACATGGCCGTCGGTATCATCATCGGCGCGGCGTTCGGCAAGATCGTCAGCTCCTTCGTCGGCGACGTGGTCATGCCGCCGATCGGCCTGCTGATCGGCGGAGTCGACTTCAGCGACCTGGCAGTCGTACTCAAGGCCGCCGAAGGCGATATCCCGGCCGTGACCCTGGGCTACGGCAAATTCATCCAGACCGTACTGGACTTCGTCATCGTTGCCTTCGCCATCTTCATGGGGGTCAAGGTCATCAACCGCCTCAAGCGCGAGGAAGAAGCCGCTCCAGCCGCACCACCGGCGCCAAGCGCAGAAGAAGTGCTGCTCACCGAAATTCGCGACCTGCTCAAGCAGCAGAAGCAATAAGAAAAACGGCGCCCTCGGGCGCCGTTCTCTTATCCGTCAATGTGAGGGCGGCTTCAGCCCTGCACTGGAGTCAGCAGCAGGCGGTTGACTCGCCGCTCGCGCACCTCATCCACACGCAACTGCCAGCCGGCGAACTGCACCTCGTCACCCACCGCGGGCAAGCGGTCGAGCAAGCTCATCACCAGCCCGGCAAGGGTCTGGTAATCCTCGGTGGCCTGGGCCTTGAAGCCGATGCGCGAGCGCAGCAGCGCCAGGTTCAGCGCGCCGCTGACGCGAAAGCCCGCACCCGCTGGCTCGATATCCGGACCGTCTACCTCGCTGGCATCCGGCAGCTCGCCGGCAATCGCTTCGAGGATGTCGGTCAAGGTCAGCAAACCGACGAAGCCACCGAACTCGTTGACCACGAAGGCCACGTGGGTCGAGGCCTGACGCATCTGCTCCAGGGCGCCGAGCACCGTGCAGCTGTCCGGCAGGTTGAGCGGCTGACGCAGCAGGCCCTCGATGTCCGGCTCACGCTGCTCCAGCAGCTCCTTGAGCAGTTCCTTCTTGTGCACGAAGCCCAGCGGCTCGTCGACCTGGCCATCACGGATCACCAGCAGACGCGAGTGCGGCGACTCCAGCAGGGCCTGGCGGATCTGTTCGGGAGCGTGGGCCAGGTCGATATGGTCGACCTCCATGCGCCCGGTCATCACCTCGGTGATCGACTGCTCGGCCAGGCCCAGCACGCCGCGGATCATCACCCGCTCGCGGCGATCGAACAACGCGGCCTCGCCGGCACCACCTTCGAGCATGTCGGCGATTTCGTCGCCCACCTCATCGGCCTCTACCTTGCCGCCGAGCAGTCGCAGCACGGCGTGCGCAGTGCGCTCACGCATGCCACGGCCGTTCTGCATCTGGCGTTTGCGCTTGTAGCGCACCAGCTGGTTGGCCACCTCGATGAGGATGGAGAAGCCGATGGCCGCGTACAGGTAGCCCTTGGGAATATGGAAGCCCAGGCCCTCGGCGGTGAGGCTGAAGCCGATCATCATCAAAAAGCCCAGGCACAGCATGATCACCGTCGGATGGGCGTTGACGAAGGCGGTCAGCGGCTTGCTGGCAACGATCATCAGGCCGATGGAGATGATCACGGCAATCATCATCACTTCCAGGTGCTCGACCATGCCCACGGCAGTGATTACCGCATCCAGGGAGAACACCGCATCGAGCACCACGATCTGCGCCACCACCGGCCAGAAAAGCGCGTAGGTGCGACTACCGCCCGGCTGGTGGGTGCGGCCTTCGAGGCGTTCGTGCAGCTCCATGGTGGCCTTGAACAGCAGGAACACACCACCGAACAGCATGATCAGGTCACGCCCGGAGAAGCTGTGCTCGAACACCTCGATCAGCGGCTCGGTCAGGGTCACCAGCCAGGAAATACTGGCCAGCAGGCCCAGGCGCATGAACAGTGCCAGGCTCAGGCCGATCAGCCGCGCGCGGTCGCGCAGGTGCGGCGGCAGCTTGTCGGCGAGGATCGCGATGAACACCAGGTTGTCGATGCCGAGGACGATCTCCAGCACGATCAGCGTCAGCAGGCCGAGCCAGGCCGTGGGGTCGGCCATCCATTCGAAGATCATGCGAACCTCCGCGCAGGCGTCAGCGCGGCGCGGGCACGGCAGGCGTGGCGCAGGGCGTGGCTATCGAAGGTGTGCGGGAAGCGACGCGCAGGGGCGTCGATGGAAGGGAGGCCTCGCGGGGGAGGCTGGCAACTGTCGCTGTCCATAGGTTCCGATTAGGGAAAAAGGGACGGCCATCCTAGCGGCGCACCCTTGAAACCCTAAGCGGCAAAGCGTTACCAAGTTTTAACCGGCGGCTACCAATAGTTCTCCACCGCCACCTGGCCCGGCCTGCGGGTCAGCGCCAGGTTGAGGTTGCGCGCTTTGAGCACGGCGCGGGTGTCTTCGATCATCTGCGGGTTGCCGCAGAGCATGATGCGCGAGTGTTCGGGCGCAAGCTTCAGGTCGGCGGCGCGCTCCAGCTCGCCGTTTTCGATCAGCGTGGTGACCCGGGCATTGAGCGCGTTTGGCACCTGCTCGCGGGTCACGATGGGGATGTACTGCAGTTTGTGCCCCGCCCCTTCCAGCCATTCGCGCTGCGGTAGCTCGGCGATCAGCTGCTGATAGGCCAGCTCGTCACGGTCGCGGGCGCTGTACACCAGCAGAATGCGCTCGAAGCGCTGCCAGACTTCCAGGTCCTGCAGGATCGACAGAAACGGCGCCAGCCCGGTGCCAGTGCCGATCAGCCACAGGTCGCGGCCATCGGGGAAGCGGTCGAGGGTGAGATAACCGGTGGGCTGTTTCTCCACCAGCAGCTCGTCGCCGGCCTTGAGCCGACTCAGCTCGCTGGTGAACTCGCCGCCGGGCACGACGATGGAGAAGAATTCCAGATACTCATCGTGGGGCGCCGAGACAATCGAGTAGGCACGCCAGACCACCGAGCCGTCGGCCTTGCGCACGCCCAGGCGAACGAACTGCCCGGCGCGGAAGCGGAAGCCGGCGTCGCGAGTGCAGATCAGGCTGAACAGGGTCGGCGACCAGACGCGCACCTCGGTCAGGCTCTGGCGGGTGAACTTCTCTTCGCTGACGGTCATAATTTCCCCCTTTGCACAGTTCCCCTACAGTCTCGCCCACTCCTGGCGAGACAAACACCGACGGTTTCCATGCCTATTCTCGACACGCCCTTCGCCCAGCTCGACCTGATCCGCCAGCCCGAGATGGCCAACGAGCCGCTGCAGGCCTTCGACGCCGCCGACGAATACCTGCTCGCCCACCTGCACGAGCAGGGCCTGAGCACCGACAGCCGGGTGCTGCTGCTCAACGACGGCTTCGGTGCCCTGGCCTGCTCGCTGGCCGGGCACTGCCGGGTGACCAGTAGCGGCGACTCGCACCTGGGCTCTCTCGCCCTGCAGAAAAACCTGGCGCGCAATGGTCTGGCCGCCGACGCCGTGCAGTTCGTTCCCGCCAGTGAGGTTGCCCAGGGCCCGTTCGACTGGATACTGATCCGCGTGCCCAAGACCCTGGCACTGCTGGAAGAACAGCTGATCCGCCTGCATGGCCAGCTCGCCCCCGGCGCCAAGGTGATTGCCGGGGCGATGATCAAGCACCTGCCGCGCAGCGCCGGCGAGCTGATGGAACAGTACATCGGCCCGCTGCAAGCCTCGCTGGCGGTGAAGAAGGCACGCCTGCTGACGGCCACGCCGGAAAGCAAACCGGCGCCGAAGTCGCCCTACCCGACCCGCTACCGCCTGGAAAAGCCGGTACTGGAGCTGATCAACCATGCCAACGTGTTCTGCCGTGACGGCCTGGACATCGGCACCCGCGCCTTCCTGCCGCACCTGCCGAAATCGCTGGCAACCCAGCGCGTGGCCGACCTCGGCTGCGGCAACGGCGTGCTGGCCATCGCTTTCGCCCTGGCCAACCCGCAAGCCGAGCTGACCCTGGTCGACGAGTCGTACATGGCGGTGCAGTCGGCCGCGGAAAACTGGAAGGCTGCACTCGGCGAGCGTCCGGCGAGCTTCCGCGCCGCCGACGGCCTGGCCGAGCTGCCCGCCGACTCGCTGGATCTGGTGCTGTGCAACCCGCCCTTCCACCAGCAACAGGTGGTTGGCGACTTCCTCGCCTGGCGCATGTTCCAGCAGGCCCGCGCCGCGCTGGTCACGGGCGGCGAGCTGTGGATCGTCGGCAACCGCCACCTCGGCTACCACGCCAAGCTCAAGCGCCTGTTCCGCGGCGTCGAGCAGGTCGCCGCCACTCCCAAGTTCGTGGTGCTCAAGGCCATCAAGTAGGCCCGGCAATCGCCACCTGAGCGGGGCCGTCATCGGCTCCGCGCGCCGCCCGCCAAAAATAAACCTGAATCCTAGCGCCGCCAGGGCGCTCTGAGTCACTGCGGCAATTTGCCCAATGCGACAATCCGCCGGCTACGACCTTGGTCTAAGGTGGCGGATGATTGATTCAGATCAACTAGCGGAGTGGCCATTCATGTTCGGCCTCGAATCACTGGAACTGGCACGTATCCAGTTCGCCTTCACCGTGTCCTTCCACATCATCTTCCCGGCCATCTCCATTGGCCTGGCCAGCTACCTCGCGGTGCTCGAAGGGCTGTGGCTGAAGACCAACAAGGAGGTCTACTACGACCTCTACCGCTTCTGGCTGCAGATCTTCGCCGTCACCTTCGGCATGGGTGTGGTCTCCGGGGTGGTGATGAGCTACCAGTTCGGCACCAACTGGAGCCAGCTGTCGACCGCAGCCGGCAGCATCATGGGCCCGCTACTGACCTACGAGGTGCTCACCGCCTTCTTCCTCGAAGCCGGTTTCCTCGGGATCATGCTGTTCGGCCTGAACAAGGTCGGCCGCGGCCTGCACTTCTTCGCCACCCTGATGGTGGCCATCGGCACGCTGATTTCGACCTTCTGGATCCTGTCGTCGAACAGCTGGATGCACACCCCGCAGGGCTTCAGCCTGGTCGATGGCGTGTTCTACCCGGAAAGCTGGTGGGACATCGTGTTCAACCCGTCCTTCCCCTACCGCCTGGCGCACATGGCCGTGGCAGCGTTCATCAGCACCGCCTTCGTGGTCGGCGCCACCGCCGCCTGGCACCTGCTCAAGGGCAAGCGCGACCCGGCCACCCGCATGATGTTCTCCATGGCCCTGTGGATGGCGCTGATCGTCGCGCCGATCCAGGCGGTGATTGGCGACTTCCATGGTCTCAATACCCTCAAACACCAGCCGGCCAAGGTGGCGGCAATGGAAGGCCACTGGGACACCGAGAAAGGCGTGCCGCTGCTGCTGTTCGGCATTCCCGACATGCAGGCGGAAACCACCAAGTACGCCATCGGCATTCCGCGCCTGGCCAGCCTGATCCTCACCCATGACCTCGACGGCGAGATCAAGGGCCTCAAGGAGTGGGCGCCGGAGGATCGGCCGAATGCGCTGATCGTGTTCTGGAGCTTCCGCGTGATGGTCGGCCTGGGCCTGCTGATGATCCTCTGTGGCGTGCTCGGCCTGTGGCTGCGCCGTGGCGACAAGGTCTACGAGGCCAGGGGCTTCCAGCGCCTGATGCTGCTGATGGGCCCGAGCGGGATCATCGCCCTGCTGGCCGGCTGGGTGACCACCGAGGTCGGCCGCCAGCCCTGGGTGGTCTATGGCCTGCTGCGTACCTCGGACGCCGTGTCCAACCACAGCGCCACGCAGATGGGCGTGTCGCTGACGATCTTCGTGGTGGTCTACTTCGCCGTGTTCGGCGTCGGCATCACCTACCTGCTGCGCATGATGCGCAAGGGCCCGGTACTCGGCCTGCTCAGCGCCCACGCAGCCGAGGAAGGCGGCCCCGGCCACCAGCGCACCCCGGCGCGCCCACTGTCCGCCGCCGCCGAGAGTGTCGATGGTGAAGTCGATGTCGAACAGGAGAAACGCCCATGAGCATTGATCTGCCGCTGATCTGGGCCGGGGTGATTGCCTTTGGCATCTTCATGTACGTGGTGATGGATGGCTTCGATCTGGGCATCGGCATCCTCTACCCCTTCTTCCGCGACAAGGACGAGCGCGACGCCATGATGAACACCGTGGCGCCGATCTGGGACGGCAACGAGACCTGGCTGGTACTGGGCGGCGCGGGATTGTTCGCCGCCTTTCCGCTGGCCTACTCGGCGGTACTCAGTGCGCTGTACCTGCCGCTGGTGATCATGCTGATCGCGCTGATCTTCCGTGGCGTGGCCTTCGAGTTCCGCTTCAAGGCCAAGCGCACCCGCTACGTGTGGGACGCGGCCTTCATCGGTGGCTCAGTGATCGCCACCTTCGCCCAGGGCGTGGTGCTGGGTGCCTTTATCGAGGGCATCAAGGTAGAAAACCGCCAGTTCGCCGGCGGCGCCTTCGACTGGCTGGCGCCGTTCCCGCTGTTCTGCGGTGCCGGCCTGGTGGTCGGCTACGCCATGCTCGGCTGCGCCTGGCTGCTGCTGAAAACCGAGGGCAAACTGCGGCACAAGATGTACAAGCTGATGCTGCCTCTGACATCCCTGCTACTGCTGTTCATCAGCGCGGTGAGCATCTGGACGCCACTGGCTCATCCGGCCATCGCCGATCGCTGGTTCACCCTGCCCAACCTGTTCTACTTCATCCCGGTGCCGACCCTGGTGGCTGTGACCATCCTCGGCATCGTCCGTGCCGTGCACCTGAAGATCGACTGGCAGCCATTCGTGCTGACCCTGGCGCTGATCGCCCTGTCCTATACCGGCCTGGCCATCAGCCTGTGGCCGAACATCATCCCGCCGTCGGTGAGCATCTGGGAGGCCTCGGCTCCCGAGAGCAGCCAGGCCTTCGCCCTGGTCGGCGTGGTGTTCATGGTGCCGATCATCCTCATCTACACCGCCTACAGCTACTGGGTATTCCGCGGCAAGGTGAAGGTCGGCGAGGGGTATCACTGATGAACGAGAACAAAGCTCCACTGCCCCAGCGCCTGGCCTGGTTCGCCGCCCTGTGGCTGAGCGGCGTGCTGGCCGTGGGTATCCTCGCCTACGCCATCAAATGGGGCATGGGCCTGGCCTGAGCCGACAGGCCGGCAAGCGGGTAACGGTGCCCCGGATTGCATCCGGGCTACGCGATCCAGACAGGGTAGATGTCGTAGGCTGGGGAGAGGCACGCCGTGCCGAAACCCGGCGCTGGGGGCGACAACTGGCTGGGTTTCGCTTCGCTCTACCCAGTCTACGGTTGGCCACACTCTGCGCTTGGCTTAGCCCAACAGCCGGCGCAGTTCCTCGCTGAGCGGCATCGACCGGAACGCACTGACCCGCGCCCGGCCACTATTGCCCAGTGGCACCCAGATCCGCGAAAACAGCAGCGCGGCGACCATCCGCGGCAGCTGCCCAAGCACCTCACGCCAGTCGCCGACCATCCAGCCGGCGCGCAGCATCAGCCAGTGCGCCCGCGCATGGGGCAGCGCCAGGCGCTGGCCGAGGATATGCGCGCGCTCCAGCCAGACCAGCGCAGCTTGCGCATCGCCGCGGCCCAGCGCCTTCTCGCCCTCGTTGAAAGCCTGCCGCAGCGCAGCCTGCAACTCAGTGCGCATGACCGTGATCGCCTTTCAGTTCGCCATCGGCCTGGCGCAGCACCTGGATCGCGGCGGTGATGGCCAATCCAGCCATGATGCTGGCGACGATCAGGTCAGGCCAGGCGCTGCCGGTGCCGAACACTCCCAGTGCCGCCGCCAGCACGGCCAGGTTGCCCAGCGCATCGTTGCGCGTGCACAGCCACACGCTGCGCATGTTGCTGTCACCCTCGCGGTAGGCATACAGCAGCACCGCTACACCGAGGTTGGCCAACAGCGCCAGGGTGCCCACCACGCCCATGGTCGGCGCACTCGGCACCTCGCCCTGCCACCAGTGCCAGAGCGCCGCACCCAATACGGCAAGGCCGAACAGCAGCATGCTCAGTGCCTTGAACTGTGCGGCGCGAGCGCGCCAGGTCAGGGCCATACCCAGCACCCAGAGGCTGATGGCGTAGTTCGCCGCATCGCCAAGAAAATCCAGCGAGTCGGCCAGCAACGAGACCGAACCGGCCTTGAGGCCCGCGCCGATCTCCACAATGAACATCGCCAGATTGACCAGCAGCGCGATCCACAGAATGCGCCGGTAGCGCCCGTCGTTATGTGCAGGGCCGGTATCGTGATTGCAGCAGTGAGCACCCATTTGGCATCTCCTTGTTCAAGGTGCAGACTAAGCTAAACCCTGTAGTCGCTACGGAGTCAACATGAGCAAGCCCCTTACCATCGGTACCCTGGCCCGCGAGAGCGGCGTCAATCTGGAAACCGTGCGTTTCTACGAGCGTAGCGGCCTGTTGCCCGAGCCACAGCGCAGCCCGTCCGGCTATCGCCATTACCAGGAACAGGATGTGCGGCGCCTGCGCTTCATCCGCCGCGGCCGCGAGCTGGGTTTCAGTCTGGACGAAATCCGCAGCCTGCTGGATCTGGCGGCCCACCCCCAAAGCCCCTGCGATGCCGCCGACCGCATGGCCCGCGAGCATCTGGACGCCATCGAAGCGCGCATACGCGATCTGCAGAACATGCGCGCCGAATTGAGCAAGCTGGCCGACTGCCACAGCGGCCATGCCAAGCATTGCCGGCTGCTGGAAGCGCTGGATAGCCGCGAGTGCTGCCTGTAGAGCGTGGGGGCCTGTGCTGGGTTACGCAGCTACAGGGCTAACCCCGCCTACCCAGCGCATCACGCCGTAGGCTGGGTTAGGCCAAGCAAAGCGCCATCAGCATCGAGTGAGATGGCGCCCTTTCATCTATGCCCCCAACCCCGCACCAACGCTTCGGCCTCATCCAGTGAATCGAAGCCGGTCAGCGCCACGCGGCCATCGAGCACCGGTTCACGCACGATCGGCGCTAGGCGCAGTTCGCCATCCAGCACTATCGCCAGCGGCTGCATCAGGGATTGGCGTGTCAGGTCGGCCAGGGTTTCCCGCCCACTATCACTCAGGGTCAGGATCACCGCCGGCTGGCCATCCGGAGTCATGGCCAGCTCGCTGGCGGCGACATCCCGCTCGGTCAGCAGCGCCTGCGGATTGACCCACAAACGTACGCCGCTGTGACGATCGCGCATCGCCTGCAGGCCATCGGCGCTGGCGGTGCTGGCTCTGTGAATACCCAACTGATGAGTCGCCGAAGGTAGCCGCGCTTCGCTGGCGCAACCGGCCAGAAGACTCAACAGCACGGCGGTTGCAGCAGCGTTGGCCCAGCCAAGAACGCTGCGACCTGCGCCCCTCATGCAGGCACCAGCATGGCTTCGGCCACCGCCTTGCGGCTGGCCTTGCCCACCAGCTGCTCGACCAGGGTCAGGGCGAACTCCAGCGCGGTGGCCGGCCCCTGGCTGGTGATGCAGTTGCCATCCACCACCACCGGCTGATCGACGAAGGTGCAGCCGGACAGGCGGTCGCTGAACGCCGGGTAGCAGGTCATGCGCCGCTGCTTGAGCACCCCGTAACCCTGCAACGCCAGGGCCGGGGCGGCGCAGATGGCGGCGAACAGCTTGCCGGCCTTGGCCTGCGCCCGCACTTTCTCGGCCAATGGCTCGTGCTCGGCCAGGTGCTGGGCGCCGGGCATACCACCGGGCAGCACGATCAGGTCGAAGTCCTGGGCCAGTACGTCGACCAGCATGGCGTCGGCGGTCAGACGCGTGCCGCGGGCGGCGGTGAACATACGGCGGTTTTCGATGCTGGCCACCACGGTTTCCACCTCGGCGCGGCGTAGCACGTCGATCAGGGCCACGGTTTCCAGGTCTTCGACACCGTCGGCGACGGCGATCAGGGCTCGGGCAGTCATGGCGATGCTCCTCCTCGAACGGAAACCGATACTGTCCGTCCGGTCATAAATTCACCGTGCGAGGGTGAGCTGGTATAGTGCGCGGCTTTTCCGGACCCGGCCCAAATTCGCCCTCGTAACCCTTCGAGCTGGCTGCCTTTGTGCTTTGCTTTTTGCAGTCCGCAGATCAATGCCGCACCAGCCCCAGGGGAGTTCACCATGCTGGAAAAGCTGTTCCAACTCAAGGCACACAACACCACGATCCGTACCGAGATCCTGGCGGGTGTCACCACCTTCCTGACCATGGCCTACATCCTCTTCGTCAACCCCAGCCTGCTGGCGGAGACGGGCATGGATCATGGCGCGGTGTTCGTTGCCACCTGCCTGGCCGCGGCCATTGGCTCGGCGATCATGGGCCTGCTGGCCAACTACCCGATCGCCCTGGCGCCGGGCATGGGCCTCAACGCCTTCTTCACCTACACCGTGGTGCTGACCATGGGCTACAAGTGGCAGGTGGCGCTGGGTGCGGTGTTCCTCTCGGGCGCGATCTTCTTCGCCCTGTCGATCTTCAAGATCCGTGAGTGGATCATCAACAGCATTCCCCTGGCCCTGCGCGCCGGCATCGCCGCCGGTATCGGCCTGTTCCTGGCGATCATCGCCCTGAAGAACGCCGGCATCGTGGTCGACCACCCGGCCACCCTGGTTACCCTGGGCGACCTCAGCAGCGGCGGCGCCCTGCTCGCCTGCCTCGGCTTCTTCGTCATCGCCGCGCTTTATCACCGCAAGGTCACTGGCGCGGTGATGATCGGTATTCTGCTGGTCACCGGCCTGTCCATCGCCTTCGGCCTGTCCAAGCTGGACGGCGTGGTGTCGATGCCGCCGAGCCTGATGCCAACCCTGCTGCAGCTGGATATCGCCGGCGCTCTGGACATCGGTCTGATCAGCGTGATCTTCGCCTTCCTGTTCGTCGACCTGTTCGACACCTCCGGCACCCTGGTCGGCGTCGCGCAGAAGGCCAACCTGCTGGACAAGGACGGCAAGATGCCCCGCGTCGGCCGCGCCCTGCTGGCCGACAGCACCGCGACCATGGCCGGTGCCGCTCTGGGCACCAGCACCACCACCAGCTACATCGAATCTGCCGCGGGCATCAGCGCCGGCGGCCGCACCGGCCTGACCGCGGTGACCGTGGCCGCGCTGTTCCTCCTCAGCCTGTTCTTCGCCCCGCTGGCGGGCGCCGTGCCGGCCTTCGCCACCGCGCCGGCACTGATGTTCGTCGCCGTGCTGATGATGAGCAGCCTGGCCAACATCGACTGGGACGACCTCAGCGTTGCCGCGCCGGTAGTGGTCGCCGCCCTGGCCATGCCGCTGACCTTCTCCATCGCCAACGGCATCGCCTTCGGCTTCATCGCCTGGACGGCGGTCAAGCTGCTGGCCGGCAAATGGCGCGAGCTGAGCCCGGCGATGTGGATCCTCTCCGTGCTGTTCGTCATCAAGCTGGGTTACTTCAGCGCATGATCAAGATCGGTGACCAGGCGGCCTATGCCGCCCAGCTGGATGACAAAGCCGCTCGCCTGCGCGAGCTGCTGGCGCCCTTCGATGCGCCGCAGCCGCAGGTATTCGACTCGCCGCGCGAGCACTACCGCCTGCGCGCCGAGTTCCGCCTGTGGCGCGAGCAGGAACAGCGCCACTACGCGATGTTCGAGGCCGGCGACAAATACACGCCGATCCTGATCGACGAGTTCCCCATCGCCAGCCTGCGCATCAATCAGCTGATGCCCCAGCTCAAGGCCGCCTGGCAGGCGAGCAAGGCGCTGTCGTTCAAGCTGTTCCAGGTCGAGTTCCTCACCACCCTGAGTGGCGATGCGCTGATCACCCTGTGCTACCACCGCCCGCTCGACGCCGAGTGGCAGGCCGAGGCCGAGCAACTGGCAGCTAGGCTGGGCGTCAGCCTGGTCGGCCGTTCGCGCGGCCAGCGCCTGGTGATAGGCCGCGACTACGTCGAGGAAGAAATGACCGTAGCCGGTCGCACCTTCCGCTACCGCCAGCCGGAAGGCGCCTTCACCCAGCCCAACGGCACGGTGTGCCAGAAGATGCTGCAGTGGGCCTACGACGCCCTCGGCGAGCGCCAGGACGACCTGCTGGAGCTGTACTGCGGCAACGGCAACTTCACCCTGCCGCTGTCCACCCGCGTACGCAAGGTGCTGGCCACCGAGATCAGCAAGACCTCGGTCAACGCCGCCTTGGCCAACCTGGTCGACAACGGCATCGACAGCATCGAGCTGGTGCGCCTGTCCGCCGAGGAGCTGACCCAGGCCCTCAACGAGGTGCGCCCGTTCCGCCGCCTGGCCGACATCGACCTGAAGTCCTACGACTTCGGCACCGTGTTCGTCGACCCGCCGCGCGCCGGCATGGACCCGGACACCTGCGAACTGACCCGGCGCTTCGACAACATTCTGTACATCTCCTGCAACCCGGAGACCCTGGCCGCCAACATTGCCCAGCTCAGCGATACCCACCGTATCGAGCGCTGCGCGCTGTTCGACCAGTTCCCCTGGACCCATCACATGGAAGCCGGGGTGTTGCTGGTTCGGCGCTAGCAGCGACTGCTACAGCACCCAGAAAAAAGCCCCGGCATGCCGGGGCTTTTTCATCTCTGCATCACTCACTCGCCCAGGCCACCACCGAGCACCTTGTACAGGTTGATGCGGTTGCTCTGCTCGGTCAGCTGCAGACTGATCAGGCTCTGGCGGGCCGAGTAGAGCTCACGCTGCGAGTCCAGCGCATCCAGGTAGCTGCTCGCGCCATTGCGGTACAGGGCATCGGCCAGTTCGTAGCTCTTGGCCGTGGCCTTGACCAGCGCCTGCTGGGCGTCCAGCCGATCGCTCAGCGTGCTGCGCTCGGCCAGTACATCCGCAACCTCGCTGAAGGCGGTCTGCAGGGTCTTTTCGTAGGTCGCCAGCTGGATGTCGCGCTCACTCTTGGCCGAGTCCAGGTTGGCCTGGTTGGCGCCGCCGTCGAAGATCGGCACGCTGATGCTGGGTACGAAGCTCCAGGCACCACTGCCGCCCTTGAACAGATCGCTCAAGGCCAGGCTGCTGCTGCCGGCGCTGCCGGTCAGGCTGATGGTCGGGTAGAACGCCGCGCGGGCCGCGCCGATGTCGGCATTGGCCGACTTCAGCGTGTGTTCGACGGCCAGCACGTCGGGGCGACGCTGCAGCAGGCTGGACGGCAGCCCCGCCGGAATCTGCACCAGCTCGGCGCTGTCTTCGGTCAGCCCGCTGGGCAGCAGGCTCTCGTCCACCGCACTGCCCGCCAACAGGTTGAGCGCGTTGATGTCCTGTTGCACCTGGCTCTTGTAGGCCGCCACATCCACCTTTGCCGACTCCACCGTGCTCTGTGCCTGAGCCAGGGCCAGCCCGGAAGTGTTGCCCAGGGCATGGCTGCGCTGCTGCAGCTCGTAAGTGGCCTGCTGGCTGGCCAGGGTCTCCTCGGCCAGGGTCAGCAGGTCACGGTCGGCGGCCAGGGTCAGCCAGGCGTTGGCCACTTCGGCGACCAGGCTGATCTGCGTGCTGCGATGGGTCTCTTCCAGCGCCAGGTACTCTTCCAGCGCGGCCTCGCTGAGGTTGCGAATGCGTCCGAACAGGTCCAGCTCATAGCTGCTCAGCCCGACCTCTGCGCTGTACTGATGGCTGGTGCTGGCCGAGTCCGTGCCGTTGACGCTGGCCGGGGTACGACTATGCGTGCCGCTGACGCCCGCGGTCAGGGTCGGCAACTGCTCCGCGCGCTGCACCCGGTAGGTCGCCCGCGCCTTTTCCACATTGAGCGCCGCCACCCGCAGGTCACGGTTGTTGCTCAGCGACTGGGCGATCACCTTTTTCAGGCGTTCATCGAGGAAGAACTGCTGCCAGCCAGACAGCTCGGTAGTGGCGCTCTGCGTGGCGCTGGTCGGCCATTGCTGGGGAATCGGCGCATCCGGCTGCTGGTAGTTGGGCGCCAAATTGACGCAGCCGGCCAATAACAGCGCAGACAGCAACAGGCCTAAACGAAACGATGGGTTCATGCTTCTACTCCTGCATGAGCCTGGCGGCGGGTCCAGCGGCGCACCAGAACAAAGAACAACGGCACGAAGAAGATGCCCAGTACGGTGGCACTGAACATGCCACCCAGCACGCTGGTGCCGATGGCCTGGCGTCCGCCGGCCCCGGCGCCACTGCTGATGGCCAGCGGCAGCACACCGAACATGAAGGCCAGCGAGGTCATCAGGATCGGTCGCAGGCGCTGGCGGCAGGCTTCCAGAGTCGCATCGAACAATGCCATGCCCTGCTCCTGCAGCTGCTTGGCGAACTCGACGATGAGAATGGCGTTCTTCGCGGCCAGGCCCACGGTGGTCAACAGGCCCACCTGGAAATACACGTCGTTGCTCTGCCCCGCCAGGCCGCTGCCGAGCACGGCACCGAGCACACCGAGCGGCACCACCAGCATCACCGCGAAAGGAATCGACCAGCTCTCGTACAGGGCGGCCAGACAGAGAAATACGAACAGGATGGAGACCGCGTAGAGCAGCGGGGCCTGCGAACCGGACAAGCGCTCCTGATAGGACTGCCCGGACCACTCGTAGCCAATGCCCGATGGCAGCTGGGCCACCAGCGCCTCGACCTCACTCATCGCCTCACCCGAACTGACCCCGGACGCCGGATCACCCACCAGCTCCACCGAGGCATTGCCGTTGTAGCGCTCCAGCAGCGGCGAGCCGTAGCTCCAGGACGTACGGGCAAAGGTACTGAACGGCACCATCTCACCGGCATCGTTGCGCACGTACCAGCGCTGGATATCCTCGGGCTGCATGCGCGCCTGCGCCTCGCCCTGCACATAAACCTTCTTCACCCGCCCGTTGTAGACGAAGTCGTTGACGTAGCTGCCGCCCATGGCGGTTCCCAGCGTGCTGTTGATGTCCGCGGTGGCCAGGCCGAAGGCACCGGTCTTGCGGTCATCGATGCTGACCTTGAGTTCAGGGGTATCTTCCAGCCCGGTGCTGCGCACGCCCGCCAGCTTGTCGCTCTTGGCGGCCAGGGCGAGGAACTGATCACGCGCGGCGATCAGTGCGTCATGGCCGACGCCACCGACATCCTTGAGCTGCAGGTTGAAACCCGAACTCTCGCCGAGGCCACGGATGGCCGGCGGCTGCATGACGAAGATGCTCGCATCGCGCAGATTGGACAGCGCGATGGTGGCACGCAGCGCCAGGGCACCGCCGGTCTGGTCGGCGCCTTCGCGCAGGCTCCAGTCTTTCAGCTTGATAAAGGCCCGGCCGGAGTTCTGCGCATTGCCACCCATACCCAGGCCGGTGATGGTGATCAGCGAATCCACTTCCGGCTGCGCCCGCATGAACTCGACCAGCTGCGTGGTAGCAGCCTGGGTGCGCTCGTCGGTGGCGCCGACCGGCAGCTGGATCATGGCCATCAGCATGCCCTGGTCTTCGTCCGGCAGGAACGAACCGGGCAGGCGCATATAACCCACCGCCAATACCGCCAGGATGATTGCGTACAGCACCAGCATGCGCGGGCCACGCTTGAGCAGCCCACCCACCCCACGCTGGTAGCGTCCGGCACCCTGCTCGAAACTGCTATTGAACCAGCCGAAGAAACCACGCGCTGCATGCTGTTCACCCTTGGCCAGAGGCTTGAGCAGGGTGGCGCACAGGGCCGGAGTGAGGCTCATGGCCACCAGCACCGAGAGCAGCATGGCGCTGACCACGGTGACCGAGAACTGCCGGTAGATCACCCCGGTCGAGCCACCGAAGAAAGCCATGGGGATGAACACCGCCGACAGCACCAGGGCGATACCGACCAGCGCGCCGCTGATCTCGCTCATGGACTTGCGCGTGGCGGCGAGCGGCGACAGGCCCTCTTCGGCCATCACCCGCTCGACGTTTTCCACCACCACGATGGCGTCATCCACCAGCAAGCCGATGGCCAGCACCATGGCGAACATGGTCAGGGTATTGATCGAGTAACCGAACGCCGCCAGCACGCCGAAGGTGCCGAGCAGCACCACCGGCACGGTGATCGCCGGAATCAGCGTGGCACGCCAGTTCTGCAGGAACAGGTACATGATCACCACCACCAGGACGATGGCTTCGAACAGCGCCTTGACCACCTCCTCGATGGAAATGCTGACAAAGGGCGTGGTGTCGTAGGGGATCGCCGTTTCCAGCTGCATCTCGGCCGGGAAGTTGGCCTCCAGCTCGGCCAGCCTGGCCTTCACCGCATCAGCCACATCCAGGGCGTTGGCGCCGGTGGCCAGCTTGACCGCCATGGCCGCCGAAGGCTTGCCGTTGAGCGAGCTGACCACGTCGTAGCTATCGCTACCCAGCTCTATCCTGGCCACATCGGAGAGCAGCACCAGCGAACCGTCGCTGGCACTCTTGAGCACGATGTCCTTGAACTGCTGCACGCTGGTCAGCTTGCTGCGCGCACTGATGGTGGCGTTGAGCTGCTGCCCGGCCACGGCCGGCAGGGCACCAAGCTGCCCGGCCGACACTTCGGTGTTCTGCGCCTCCAGCGCGCTGCTGACATCGGACGGCATCAGCGCGTACTGCTCCAGCTTGGCCGGGTCCAGCCAGATGCGCATGGCATAGCCGGAGCCCAGGGTCTGCACTTCGCCGACACCGTCGACGCGGGCAATCTGGTCGAGCAGCTGGCTGTCGATGAAGTCGCCGATATCGGTGTTGTTCACCGCCGGATTGCTCGACTGGAAAGCGACGATCAGCAAGAAGTCACCGCCGCCCTTGGTCACCGTGATGCCCTGGCTCTGCACCGCATCCGGCAGGCGCGACTCGGCCTGCTGCAGCTTGTTCTGCACCTGCATCTGCGCCACGTCGGCGTCGGTGCCGGCGCTGAAGGTCAAGCTGATACTGGCGCTGCCGGCCGAACTGCTGGTGGCGGACATGTACACCAGGCCATCGAGGCCTTTCATCTGCTGCTCGATGACCTGGGTCACCGAGTCCTCGATGGTCTTGGCCGAGGCACCGGTATAGGTCGCGGAGATATTGATGGTCGGCGGCGCGATGTCCGGGTACTGCTCCAACGGCAGCTGGCTGATCGACAGGGCGCCGGCCAGCATGATGACGATGGCGATGACCCAGGCGAAGATCGGCCGGTCGATAAAGAAACGTGCCATGGCTATAACCTCACTGCGCCACGTTGGCCGCCAGGCCGGCCGAAGAGGCCTCAGCCTGGTCGTAGGCGACACTGTGCACGCTGTCGCCAACACGCACCTTCTGCCCGCCTTCGATGATCACCTGGTCGCCAGCCTGCAGGCCGGAACTGACCCACCACTGGTTGCCGACACTGCGGCCGACCACGATCTGGCGCTGCTCGACCTTGCCGTCGACCACCAGCAGCACGCTGGTGGCGCCGCTGTGGCTGCGAGTGACGGCACGCTGCGGCACCAGCAGGGCCTGTTCGTCGACCGCCTCGTCGAGCACTGCGCGCACGTACATGCCCGGTAGCAGCAGGCCATCCGGGTTCGGCACCACGGCGCGCAGGGTGACGCTGCCGGTGCTCTCGCTGACACTGGCGCCACTGAACTGCAGACTGCCGGCGTGGGCATACTCGCTACCGTCCTCCAGGCGCAGGGTGATGCGCGCAGCGTTGTCGCCGGTCTGGCTCAGGCGCCCTTCGGCCAGCTCACGCTTGAGGCGCAGCACATCGGCACTGGACTGGGTGATGTCGACATACAGCTGATCGAGTTGCTGCACGGTGGTCAGCGCGGAGTCCTGACTGGCGGTGACCAGCGCGCCGGGGGTGACGCTGGAGGTTTCCACGCGGCCGCTGATCGGCGACTTCAGTTCGGTGTAGGTCAGGTCGATGCGCGCGCTTTTCTCTGCTGCCTGGGCCGCCTGATAGGCCGCCTTGGCCGTCTGCAGCGCAGCCTGGGCATCTTCATTGTCCTGCTGGCTGACCGCGTCGATCTTCGCCAGGTTGGCATAGCGGGTGGCCTTCAGCCGGGCGGACTGCAGAGTCGCCTGGGCCTCGGCACTGTTGGCCTTGGCCTGCTCGAAGGCGGCCTGGTACGGCGCCGCGTCGATCTTGTAGAGCACCTCGCCGGCCTTGACCTGGCTGCCCTCGGTGAACAGCCGCTGCTGCAGGATGCCGCCCACCTGCGGGCGAATCTCCGCGGTCAGCCAGGCCTTGGTGCGCCCGGGCAACTCGCGGGTCAGGCGCTGGGCCTGGGGCGCCAGGCTGATCACGCTGACCTCGGCCTGCGGCCGCTGCATTGGCGGAGCAGACGGCTTGCAACCGGCCAGGGCCAGGACGGCAGCCAGGCCAAGAAGGGTTCTGCGGGTGACGGCTTGCATCTGATTCTCCAACCGGCCAGAGGGCCGGACTGCGACTTCTTCACGACACCCATGCTGCGTGGCAAATGTGCAGAGAATTTGGAGATTGCCGAGACAGCGTTGAATCCGCCGTCACGGCCAGCCTTAATAGAGGAAAGCCGCCAGCCAAAGCCCCCATGAAAACCAGCCTCTCTCGCAGACTCTTCCTCGCCGTATTCGGCATCGCCCTGCTCGTCACCCTGGCCATGGGCCTGGCCGATGGCTGGAACTTCGCCCGCGGTTTCGTCGGCTATATCAACGGTCAGACCGAAGAGCGCATGACCACCGTGCTACCCAGCCTGCGCGACTATTACCGCGAGCGACGCAGCTGGGACGGCCTGCTCAAGGACCGCAAGGAATGGTTCACCCTGATTCACCCGCAAGGCGGCCTGCACCCTGACGAAACCGACTGGTCCGTACCCAGCTCGGACCTGACCGGGGCAGTATTCCGCATCTCCCTGCTCGACGCCGACCAGCGCAGCATCATCGCCTTTGTCGAACCCCATGCCGATGACCCGCGCCTGCCCATCGAAGTGGATGGAAAGACCGTCGGCTGGCTGACCATGACCCCGTTCCAGAGTGTCACCGAGGCCGGGGGCGAACTCCTGCTCAAACGCCAGCTGCTGGCGAGCCTGGGGGTCGGCGTCCTCGCCCTGCTCCTGGCCGCGCTGCTCGCGGGTTGGGCCTCACGCCGTCTGCTGGCGCCGGTACGCCGGGTGGCGGCAGCGACTCACCGCCTGGCCGCCGGCGACTATGCCGAACGCGTGCAGGTGCAGTCCGAGGATGAAGTCGGCCAACTGGCCCGCGATTTCAACCAGCTGGCCCATACCCTGGAGCGCAACGAGCAGATGCGCCGCGAGTTCATGGCCGATATTTCCCATGAGCTGCGCACCCCGCTGGCGGTGTTGCGCGGCGAACTGGAAGCGCTGGAAGACGGCGTGCGCAAGCTCGACGGCGACTCGCTGCGCTCCCTGCAGCAGGAAGTCGGGCAGCTCAACAAGCTGGTCGATGACCTTTACGAACTGTCGCTGGCCGATGTCGGCGCTCTCACCTATCGCAAGCAGCCGCAGGACCTGGTGGAACTGTTGCAGCAGGCCCTGGCTGGCGCCACCGAGCGCTGCCAGGAGCGCGGCCTGAGCCTGGAACTGCAACTGCCCATCGAGGCCATGCCGGTATTGGTCGACGCCAATCGCCTGCGCCAGTTGATCGGCAATCTGCTGGAAAACAGCCTGCGCTATACCGAGGCCGGCGGCCGCCTGCGCATCCTGTTGCAGGCCGAAAACGGCAACGTCAGCCTGGACTGGCTGGACTCTGCCCCCGGCGTCGATGCCGACGACCTGCCTCGCCTGTTTGAGCGGTTCTTTCGCGGCGACGCCTCACGCGCCCGTGCCAGTGGCGGCTCCGGCCTCGGCCTGGCGATCTGCCGCAGCATCGCCGAAGCCCACGGCGGCAGCCTGGAGGCGCGCCCCTCGCCACTGGGTGGGCTGTGGCTGCACCTGAGCCTGCCACGGGAGGCCCGCTGATGCTGAGCAATGAGCAACTGAGCCCCGCCGACATCCTGGTGGTGGAGGACGAACCCAAGCTGGCCGCCCTGCTGCGCGACTACCTGCAGGCCGCCGGCCACCGGGTCACCTGCCTCGACGATGGCCTGGCCGTGGTGCCGGCGGTACGCGCCGCCGCGCCAGAGCTGATCCTGCTCGACATCATGCTGCCCGGCCGCGATGGCCTGGACATCTGCCGCGAGCTGCGCACCTTCAGTGAAGTGCCGATCATGCTGATCACCGCACGGGTGGAGGAAGTGGATCGCCTGCTCGGCCTCGACCTGGGCGCCGACGACTACATCTGCAAACCGTTCAGCCCGCGCGAGGTGATGGCCCGCGTGCGCGCCATCCTGCGCCGTCGCCCGGCCCAGCCACAGGGTGGCCTGGAGCTCGACGCTGCAGCGTACCGAGCACGCTATGAAGGGATCGAACTGGACCTGACGCCCGTGGAGTTCCGCCTGCTCTACTGCCTGGCGGCAATGCCGGGACGGGTGTATTCGCGCGATCAGTTGATGGACAAGCTCTACGACGACCACCGGGTGGTCACCGACCGGACCGTGGACAGCCACGTGAAAAACCTGCGGCGCAAACTGGAACAGGTCGCCCCCGGGCGGGAGCTGATCCACTCGATCTATGGCGTGGGTTACAAGCTGGAACCCTGAAACGCAAAAGCCCCGGCATGCCGGGGCTTTTTTCTGTGCCGAAACGCTTACTCAACCACGGCGCTGGCCACCTGGGTCTGCTCGTTCCAACCGCCGCCGAGGGCCTTGTACAGGTTGACCTCGCTGGTCAGCTGGTTGAGACGATCGCTGATCAGCTGCTGCTTGGCGCTGAACAGCTGGCGCTGGGCGTCGAGCAGGGTCAGGTAGCTGTCCACCCCGGTGCGGAAGCGCCGTTCGGCGAGGCGGTAATACTCCTCGCTGGTGTCCACCAGGGCGCGCTGGGCATCCAGTTGCTGGGTGTAGGTGGTGCGCGCCGCCAGGCCATCGGCCACTTCCTGGAAGGCGGTCTGCACCGCCTTCTCGTAGGTGGCAACCTGGATGTTCTTCTGCACCTCGGCGTAGTCGAGACTGGCCTTGAGGCTGCCGGCGGTGAAGATTGGCAGGTTGATCGATGGCTGGAACAGCCAGGTGCCGGAACCGCCGTCAAACAGCCCGGACAGCTCGCTGCTGGCGCTGCCGGCATTGGCAGTCAGGCTGATATTGGGGAAGAACGCCGCACGCGCCGCGCCGATGCTGGCGTTGGCCGCCTTGAGCGAATGCTCGGCCTGTAGCAGGTCGGGGCGCCGCTGCAGCAGGTCGGCCGGCAGCCCCGCCGGCACTTCGGCGAGCAGGTCGTTCTGCAGCACATCACCTGTCGGCAGATCGCCCGGCACGCCGCCACCCAGCAGCAGGGCCAGGGCGTTGCGGTCCTGCGCCACCAGACGGGTGTACTGAGCCAGGCTGGCCTCGGCGCTTTGTACCGACGTACGCGCCTGGCTCAGCGACAGCGCATCGGCGACGCCGGCATTGAAGCTGCGCTCGGTCAGGGCATAGCTCTTGCGGTAGGTCTCCAGGGTATCGCGGGTCAGCTGCAGCAGTTCCTGGTCGGCCTGCAGGGTCAGATAGGCGTTGGCCACACTGGCCACCAGGCTGATCTGCGTGCTGCGCTGCGCTTCCTCGCTGGCCAGGTACTGTTCCAGGGCCTGCTGGTTGAGGCTGCGCAGGCGGCCGAAGAAGTCGATCTCCCAGGCACTGGTACCCACGGTGGCGCTGTACTGGCTGCTGGTCGCCCGTTCGCCGGTGCTGGACAGGTCCGCCGGCAGGCGCTGGCGGGTGCCGCTGCCGCCCGCCGCGATGCTCGGGAACAGCTCGGCGCGCTGGATGCGGTGCTGGGCGCGGTAGGCATCGACGTTGAGCGCAGCGATGCGCAGGTCACGGTTGTTGACCAGGGCGCTTTCCACCAGGCGCTGCAGGGCCGGGTCGCGGAAGAACTCGCGCCAGCCCAGCTCGGCCGCGGCAGTGTCGGTCTGCGCGGCGTCGTTGGCGGTGTAGGCCGCGCCTTGCGGCCAGGCCGCGTCCACCGGCGCCTCGGGGCGCAGGTAGTCGGGGATCATGCTGCAGCCGCCGAGCAACAGGCTGGCGACGGCGAGGGACAACAGGGACGGTCTCACTCGACAGCCTCCTTGGTAAGGGCTTGTTTGCTGCGCTTGTCCTGGAACAGCGAGCAGACCAGCACGTAGAACAGGGGCACCCAGAAGATCGCCAGTACGGTGGCGGTAAGCATGCCGCCGATCACGCCGGTACCGATGGCGTGCTGGCTGCCCGAACCGGCGCCGCTGGAGATGGCCATGGGCACCACGCCGAGGATGAACGCCAGCGAGGTCATGATGATCGGGCGCAGGCGCATGCGGCAGGCTTCCACCGCCGCGTCGAACAGGCTCTTGCCCTGCTCGTGCAGCTCCTTGGCGAACTCGACGATGAGGATCGCGTTCTTCGCCGACAAGCCGATGGTAGTGAGCAGGCCGACCTGGAAGAACACGTCGTTGGAGAGGCCGCGCATACTGGTGAACAGCAGCGCACCGATGATCCCCAGCGGCACCACCAGCATCACCGAGAACGGGATCGACCAGCTCTCGTACAGCGCCGCCAGGCAGAGGAACACCACCAGCAGCGACAGCGCATACAGCGCCGGCGCCTGGGAGCCAGACAGACGTTCCTCGTAGGACAGCCCGGTCCAGGAGTAGCCGACACCCGCCGGCAGCTGCTTGGCGATCTCTTCAACGGCCAGCATCGCTTCACCCGAGCTGTGGCCGGGGGCGGCCTCGCCGAGAATTTCCACCGCCGGCACGCCGTTGTAGCGCGCCAGTTTGGGCGGGCCGTAGGTCCACTCGCCGCTGGCGAAGGCGCTGAACGGCACCATCTCGCCACTGTCGTTGCGCACGTACCACTTGTTCAGGTCGTCCGGGCCCATGCGCGCCTCGGAGATGCCCTGCAGGTAGACCTTCTTCACCCGGCCGCGGTCGATGAAGTCGTTGACGTAGCTGGCACCCCAGGCGATCGACAGGGTGTCATTGATATCGGACAGCGACAGGCCATGGGCGCGCGCCTTTTCGTCGTCGATCAGCAACTGGTACTGCGGCTCGTCACGCAGGCCGTTGGCGCGCACCCGGGTCAGCACCGGATTCTGCCCGGCCAGCTGCAGGAACTTGTCGCGGGCGGCGTTGAGCGTCTCGTGGCCCACACCGGCGCGGTCCTGCAGGAACAGGTTGAAACCGGTGGCGTTACCCAGCTCCATTACCGCCGGCGGAGCGAAGGCGAAGACCATGGCATCGCGGAAGCTGAAGAAGTGCATCTGTGCACGCTGCGCCAGCTCGGCCACGCTCTGCCCGGCAGCGGTACGCTCTTCCCAGGGCTTGAGCATGATGAAGGCCATGCCCGAGCTCTGCCCGCGACCGGCGAAGTTGAAGCCGGTAACGGTGAACACCGACTTCACCGTGTCCTTCTCGGCGTCCAGCAGGTACTCGCGCATCTGGTCGACCACCACCTGGGTGCGCTCGGCACTGGCGCCGGCCGGGGTCTGCACCTGTGCGAACAGCACGCCCTGGTCTTCCTCGGGCAGGAAGGCAGTGGGAATGCGGGTAAACATCCAGGCCATCACCGCGACGATCACCAGGTACAGCACCAGGTACGGCACCTTGCGCTTGAGGATGCTGCCCACGCCGCGCCCGTAGCTGTCGACGCCGCGCTCGAAGGTGCGGTTGAACCAGCCAAAGAAGCCGCGCTTGGGCGCGTGATGGCCCTTCTCCACGGGTTTGAGCAGGGTGGCGCACAGCGCCGGGGTGAAGATCAGCGCCACCAGCACCGACAGGGCCATGGCCGAGACGATGGTGATGGAGAACTGCTTGTAGATAACCCCGGTGGAGCCGCCGAAGAAGGCCATCGGCAGGAATACCGCCGACAGCACCATGGCGATGCCGACCAGCGCGCCCTGGATCTGACCCATGGACTTGCGCGTGGCCTCCAGCGGCGACAGGCCTTCTTCGGCCATCACCCGCTCGACGTTTTCCACCACCACGATGGCGTCGTCCACCAACAGGCCGATGGCCAGGACCATGGCGAACATGGTCAGGGTGTTGATCGAGAAGCCGAACGCCGCCAGCACACCGAAGGTGCCGAGCAGCACCACCGGCACCGCCAGGGTCGGAATGATGGTGGCGCGGAAGTTCTGCAGGAACAGGTACATCACCAGGAACACCAGGACGATGGCCTCGCCCAGGGTGTGGATCACGCCTTCGATGGAAGCGGATACCACCGGCGTGGTGTCGTAGGGGAACACCACCTTCATCCCGACCGGCATGAAGGGTTCCAGCTGCTTGATGGTGTCACGCACCGCCTGGGCGGTATCCAGCGCGTTGGCGCCGGTGGCCAGCTTGATCGCCATGCCGGAGGCCGGCATGCCGTTGTACTGGGCGCTGATGCTGTAGTTCTCGCCGCCCAGCTCGACCTTGGCCACGTCGCCCAGGCGCACCTGGGAGCCGTCGCGATTGACCTTGAGCAGAATGCTGCGGAACTCCTCGGGCGTCTGCAGGCGAGTCTTGCCGATGATGGTGGCGTTCAGCTGGTTGCCCGGCGAGGCCGGCAGGCCGCCGAACTGGCCGGAGGAGACCTGCACGTTCTGCGCCTGAATGGCGCTCTTCACGTCCACCGGGGTCAGCTGGAAGTTGTTCAGCTTGGCCGGATCGAGCCAGATACGCATGGCGTACTGCGCGCCGAACACCTGGAAGTCGCCCACGCCCTTGGCCCGCGAGATCGGGTCCTGGATGTTGGAGACGATGTAGTTGGCCAGGTCGTTCTTGTCCATGCTGCCGTCTTCGGAGACGACGCCCAGCACCAGCAGGAAGTTCTTCACTGCCTTGGTCACGCGGATGCCCTGCTGCTGCACTTCCTGCGGCAACAGTGGCGTGGCCAGCTGCAGCTTGTTCTGCACCTGCACCTGGGCGATGTCAGGGTTGGTGCCCTGCTCGAAGGTGGCGGTGATGGTCATGCTGCCGTCGGAGTTGCTCTCCGAGCTGATGTAGCGCAGCCCGTCGATACCGTTGAGCTGCTGCTCGATCACCTGCACCACGGTGTCCTGCACCGTCTGCGCCGAGGCGCCCGGGTAGCTGACCTGGATGCCAACGGCGGGCGCGGCAATGCTCGGGTACTGGTTGATCGGCAGTTTGAGGATGGCCAGGCCACCGGCCAGCATGATCACCAGGGCGATCACCCAGGCGAAGATGGGCCGGTCGATAAAGAATTTCGACATGCGCGGTGCTCCTTACTTGCGCTGCGCCAGGTCGGGCTCGGCCGCCTGCGAGGTGGCGACATTGGTCGCCGGAGCGGCCTCGACAGCATCGCCCGGGTGGACGAACTGCAGGCCCTCGGTGATCAGCCGGTCGCCGGCATTCAGACCCTTGGTCACCAACCAGCGATCGCCGACGGTACGCTCAGCCTCCAGCTGACGCAGCTCGACCTTGTTGTCGGTGCCGACCACCAGTGCGGTGGCCTGGCCCTTGAGGTCACGGGTCACGCCCTGCTGCGGCGCCAGAATGGCTGCCTGCTTCACCCCCGAACTGAGCTGCGCGTGCACGAACATGCCCGGCAGCAGCAGGTGCTCTGGGTTGGGAAACACGGCGCGCAGCGTCACCGAGCCGGTGCCCTCGTCCACCGACACCTCGGAAAACTCCAGGGTGCCTTCATGCTCGTACTCGCTGCCGTCTTCCAGCTTCAGCTTGACCTTGGCGGCGTTGTCGCCAGCCTTCTGCAGCTGGCCGCTGGCCAGGTCGCGGCGCAGGCGCAGCAGGTCCTTGGTCGGCTGGGTGACGTCGACATAGATGGGGTCGAGCTGCTGGATGGTCGCCAGGGCGGAAGTCTGGCCATTGTTGACCAGCGCGCCCTCGGTAACGGCCGAGCGGCCGACACGACCGGCGATCGGCGCCAGCACCGTGGTGTAGCGCAGGTCGATGCGCGCCTTCTCCAGCGCGGCTTCGGCGGAGAGCCTGGCGGCACGCGCCTCGTCGTACTCCTGCTTGCTCACCGCCTGGTCGGTGACCAGATCCGCATAGCGCTCGGCCAGCGAACTGGCCGAAGCCAGAGTGGCCTGGGCGCTCTTGTAGCTGGCCTGATAGACGGCGGCGTCGATCTGGTACAGCTGCTGCCCGGCTTTAACCTCGGAGCCTTCCTCGAACAGGCGCTTCTGCAGGATGCCATCGACCTGCGGCCGCACCTCGGCGATGCGGTAGGCGCTGGTGCGCCCCGGCAGCTCGGTGGTCAGGGTGAAGGGTTGTGCCTCCAGGGTCACGACCCCCACGCGCGGCGTTTGCGCGGCGCCCGGGGCGGAACTTTCCTGGCAACCGGCGAGCATCAGCGTCGCCAGAGCGATAGCGGAAACCATCGCAGTGAAGGCTGGCTTCTTCTGCATTTGAATCGACCTCATTGTCTGAAACGGCCCGGTCAGAGCAGACCCGGCGCGGGGAAGGGAAATCTTTGCTTAGCTGGCTAAGGAATATACTTACGTACTAGAATGTTTGTAAATGAGAAAAACTCACTCCATATGTAACTTTTCCCAACTTTTACAAATCGCTGCCCAACCATGGTTCGACGCACGAAAGAAGAAGCCGAAGAGACTCGCCAGCGCATCCTCGATGCGGCCGAGCACCTGTTCCACGAACGGGGCGTTTCGCGCACCTCACTGGCGGATATCGCCAACGGCGCCGGGGTGACCCGCGGCGCCATCTACTGGCACTTCGAGAACAAGGTCGATCTGTTCCAGGCCATGCTCGAACGCCTGCACCTGCCACTGGAAGCGCTGGCCGAGGCCAGCGAGCGCGAAGACGAACCCAATCCCCTGGGGCATACCCGCGAGTTGCTGGTACGCCTGCTGCGCAATGTGGAGCTGGACGAGCAGAGCCGGCGAGTCCAGGAGATCCTGGCACACAAGTGCGAGTACACCGACGACCTCGGCGACCTGCGGCAGAAGATGCAGGCCCTGCATCTGGAGTGCGACGAGCGCATCGAAAAATCGCTGCGCAATGCCGTCAGCAAAGGCCAGCTGCCCGCCGACCTCGACTGCCGCCGCGCCACGCTGTGCCTGCACGGCTACATCCATGGCCTGCAGGCTAACTGGCTGCTGGCCTCGGGAGGCGACTCACTGGCCGCGCAGGCCGATCAACTGGTCGACGCCCTGCTCGACATGCTGCGCTGCAGCCACGCCCTACGTCGGCGTTGAACGGCGCAGCAACCAGAACGCCAGCAAAGCCGACACCAGTTCGACGAGCATGGCGTAGAGGTTGAAGGTCTGCTGCGCGCCGCCATCCAGAATCAATCCGCCGAGACGGGCGAGAAACAGGCTGGCGTAGAGCAGCACCAACAACATCAGCGCCGGGCGCAGCAGCTCGCCGCGCAACAGCGCCAAGCCCAGCCATACCGCCAACCCCAGCTGCAAACCACCGTAGTAGGCACGCACATCGGTGACCGCCGCCGGCTCCATCAGCAACATGCCGCTGAGGTTGGCGGTCTCCTGCGGGCGGATGAAATAGGCCAGGCCAAAGCCGGCCAGCAGCACAATCTGAACGAACAGGAACAGGCGAACGGGCAGCATCGGCAGTCTCCATGACGGGCGCCAGGCCAGCATAGGCCGCGCCGACGCAGACGGAAACAGTCGCAGCCTGGGACTGGCAACGACCGGGCGCTATCCTGCCGCTACTCCATCTTCGAGGAACCCTTCATGCGCCTTCTGCCCCTCGCGGCCCTCCTCTTCGCCAGCGCCGCCCAAGCCGCTGAACCGATCACCATGGACGTGCACCGCGACGCCAACTGCGGTTGCTGCAAGGCCTGGATCAGCCACCTGCAGGAGAACGGCATCCAGGTGAACGACCACGTCGAAACAGACATGAGCGCCGTCAAGCTGCGCCTCGGCGTACCGCCGCGCCTGGCTTCGTGCCACACCGGGGTGATCGACGGCAAGTTCGTCGAGGGCCATGTCCCGGCGCGGGACGTACTCGCCCTGCAAGGCCGCCCCGACCTGCTCGGCGCCTCCGTACCGGGCATGCCCCATGGCTCGCCCGGCATGGAAACCGGCCGGGTGGATGCCTATCAGGTGATCGGCCTGGGCAAGAACGGCCAGGAAAGCGTGCTCGCCGATTACCCGGCCAACTGATCGCCGGGCTGGCGCCCTTCGCCGCCGCGGACGACACTGTCAGCCTCGGACGGATGAAGGAGCACAGCCATGCGCTGGGAACGCGGTAGACGCAGCGACAATGTGGTGGATGCCCGTGGCAGCGGCCGGCGCGGCATGCGCCTGGGCGGCGGCCGGGGCCTGAGCCTGGGCGGCATCGCCGTGGTGGTGGCGATCGGCCTGTTGATGGGCCAGGACCCGCTGACCATCCTCGGCAACGTGGTCAACCAGGGCATGCAGGGCGGCGTCACCAGCCAGGCGCCCGAACAGGGCCAGGCGCCGTCTGCCAACGACCCGCAGAGCGAGTTCGTCCGCGCCGTACTGGGCGATACCGAAGACACCTGGCGCGCCATCTTCAAGGCCGCCGGCAAGCAATATCAGGACCCCAAACTCATCCTCTTCAGCGGTGGCGTACGCTCGGCCTGTGGTTTCGCCGACGCGGCGGTCGGGCCCTTCTACTGCCCCGGCGACAATCAGGTCTATCTCGACCTGAGCTTCTTCCGCGAGATGGAAACGCGCTTCTCCGCCGCCGGTGATTTCGCCCAGGCCTACGTGATCGCCCACGAGGTCGGCCACCACGTACAGACCCTGCTCGGCGTCTCGGCCAAGGTCAACGCGGCGCGTCAGCGTGGCGAAAGGGTGGAAGGCGACAACGGCCTGCTGGTGCGCCAGGAACTGCAGGCCGACTGCCTGGCCGGCGTCTGGGCCAACAACGCCCAGCAGCGTCTGAACTGGCTGGAGCCGGGCGACGTGGAAGAGGCGCTGAACGCCGCCAACGCCATTGGCGACGACCGCCTGCAGAAGCAGAGCCGCGGCACCGTGATGCCGGACTCCTTCACCCACGGCACTTCGGCCCAGCGCGTACGCTGGTTCAAGGTCGGTTTCGAGAGTGGCCAGCCGGGGCGCTGCGACACCTTCGCCGCCGCCCGACTCTAGGCACTGTGCTGGCTCAGATAGGCCCGCGGCGATACGCCGAACCAGCCCTTGAACGCCTTGTAGAAGGCGCTCGGTTCGGCGAAGCCCAGCTCGCGGCTGAGTTGCTCCAGCGCACAGTCGCCTTGCCGCAAGCGCCGCAGCGCGTGTTCACGGCGTACTTCGGCGAGCAGCTCGGAGAAACTGCAGCCGCGCTCGCGCAGCCGCCGGTGCAGGGTCTGCCGACTGATGCCCAGGCGCCGCGCCACGGCCTGCACCGAGAACGCACCGTCGACCAAACCCAGTTCGATCAACTGCAACACCTGCTGGCGTAGCCCGTGATGGCTGCACAGCTGGCTGTGCATGCCACTCACCCGCTGTTGCAGTAACGCCTTGAGATAGGCATTGCCACTGTGCAGCGGCAGACGCATATCCGCTGCCTTCATCTCGATGTAGTCCAGCGGCTCACCGAAACGCACCGGGCAACCGAGCACCTGTCGATAACAGGACAGCGCCGCCCGCGCGGCGTGACGAAAACCCACCGCCAGGGGCACCAGGCGCACCCCGCTCATCTGCCGCCCCCAGCACAGGGCCGAGCTCAGGCTGTATTCACAGGCGGGCGGATAGTCGGCCAGCGGCGCGGTAAACAGAAACTCGATACGCACCCGCTCGCCACGGGCCTCGACCCGCAGGTTTTCACACTCGCTCATCACCGGGCTGTACTGACGAAACAGCTCCAGCGCCTCGTCAAGCGTGGCACTCATCGCCGCCAGGTTGGCCACCGGGCCGCGGGTCTGCAGACCGCGCTGCTGGCCGAGCAGCAAGCCGAGATCGGCCGGGGCCTCGCGCTCGGCAGCGCGCTGCCAGAGATGCAGCAGCCAGGCCACCGGGATGCGCGCCTCCAGATCCAGGTGCGGTTCCTCACCCAGCCCCAGCTCGACCAGGTCGCCCGGCTCGGCAAACTGCAGACGGCGCAGGCTCTGATACAGGTCGAGCAACAGCGAAGCGGTGGCGCTTGGGGCATGGTCCAGCATGGTCGGCGAATCCCTTTCATCCGGCTGCGTCGAACTCGATTGTGCGACGCCAGTGAGACGATTTGCCAGTCCCCTGCAACCTTTGGCTATCAACAGGCACTAGCACCCTGCGTAGATTGCCAGGCAATAACAACAACAGCGCAGGAACACCCATGACTTCGTCAGCCGTTCTCACCCTGCCGCGCCTGCTGGCGCGTGTGCCCTACCTGCTCGCCGGACTGCCCGGCATCCTCCGCGGCCTGCGCCTGGCCAGCAATGCCCGAGGCAGTGCCGTCGGCGGCCTGGCCGACTGCGTGGAAAACGCTGCGCAGGCCAACCCACAGGGCATCGCCCTGATCCAGGGTGACGAACAGCTGAGCTATGCCGAGTTCGACCAGTGGGCCAATCGCCTGGCCCACCGCCTGCGCGCCGGCGGCCTGCAACAGGGCGACTGTGCCGTGCTGATGCTGGAGAACCGCCTGGAACTGCTCGCCTGTGTGTTGGCCTGCGCCAAGCTTGGCGCAGTCGCCGCGCTGCTCAACAGCAGCCAGCGTGGGCAGGTGCTGGCGCACAGCATCAACCTGGTGAAACCGCGCATGGCGCTGGTCGGCGAAGAACTGCTGAGCGCCTTCGAGGAGGTACAGGAGCAGCTGCAACTGCCCGCCGAGGGCCGCTACTACTTCGCCGATCGCCCGACCTGGCGTGATCCAGGCCAGGCACCTGCAGGCTGGCAACATCCGGCCGCCGAACTGGAGGCTCAGCCGAGCAGCAAGCCGCTGATGGCGCGCCCGGTACAGGCCGAGGATCCCTGCTTCTACATCTACACCTCCGGCACCACCGGCCTGCCCAAGGCCGTGGTGTTCAACCATGGGCGCTTTCTCAAGGGCTACGGCATATTCGGCCTCGGCGCCGTACGCCTGGGTCGGGAGGATCGCCTGTATTGCAGCCTGCCGTTCTATCACGCCACCGCCATGGTGGTGTGCTGGGGCTCGGTGCTGTCCGCCCAGGCAACGCTGATCATGGTGCGCAAGTTCAGCGCCAGCCGCTTCCTCGACGAGGTTCGCCGCCACGGTGCTACTGCCTTCGGCTATGTCGGCGAACTGTGCCGCTACCTGCTCGACCAGCCTGCGCGCCAGGACGACGCCGACAACCCGCTGCGCATCATGGTCGGCAACGGCATGCGCCCGAGCATCTGGCACAGCTTCAAGCAGCGTTTCGGTATTTCCCGAGTGGTCGAGTTCTATGCCTCCAGCGAAGGCAATATCGGCTTCACCAACCTGCTCAACCTGGACAGCACGGTGGGCTTCACGCCCTATCCCTATGCCATCGTCCACTACGACCGCGACAGCGAGGCGCCGCGGCGCGATGCGCGTGGCCGCCTGCAACGGGTCAAGCCCGGCGAACCCGGCCTGCTGATCGGCGAAATCACCGACAAGACGCCCTTTCACGGCTACACCGACCCGGCCAAGACCGAGAGCTGCATCCTGCGTGACGTATTCAAGCCGGGCGACGCCTGGTTCAACACCGGCGACCTGATGCTGCACCAAGGCTGGCGCCATGCACAGTTCGTCGACCGCCTGGGCGACACCTTCCGCTGGAAAGGCGAAAACGTCTCCACCACCGAAGTGGAAGCGGTACTGGACAGCATCGAGGGCGTCGGTGAAGCCGTGGTCTATGGCGTCGAGATCGCTGGCACCAACGGCCGCGCCGGTATGGCCTGTGTACGCCTCGACAGGGCCCCGGCAGACTTCGACTTCCAGCGTCTGCTCGGCGAACTGCGCCGCCAGCTACCGCACTATGCGGTGCCGCTGTTCCTGCGCCTGAGCGAGAAGATGGAGACCACCGGCACCTTCAAACACAAGAAGGCGCCCCTCAAGGAGCAGGGCTTCGATCCGCAGCGCTGCAACGACCCGTTGTACGTCTGGCTACCTGGCGAGGAGTGCTACGTGCCGGTGAGCGCCGAGCTGCATGCAGCGATTCAGGGTGGGGCGTATCGCTATTGAGGTTCGCGGCGCCTGAGGCACCCTCACCCCCACCCCTCTCCCATAAGGAGAGGGGTGACTATCGCCTGAAGCTACCGGCCCAGCTTCCCCTCTCCCCTCGGGAGAGGGGCTAGGGGTGAGGGAGCTGTGACCTCCAGGTAAATCCGCTCCAGCACGGCGGGCAACTCCAGCAGCACTTCACGGTTACTAAAACGCAGCAGCCGGATACCACTGCCGAGCAAACTCCCGGCTCGGTAGTGGTCATGCTGCGCGCCTTCATCCGCATAGTGCTGCCCGCCATCCAGCTCGATACCCAGATGCAGCTCCTCACAATAGAAGTCCAGGACATAAGGCGAGACCGGATGCTGACGACGAAACTTTCGCCCGGCCAACTGCCGACCACGCAAATGGCGCCAGAGCAGAGTCTCGGCATCGGTAGCTGTCCGTCTGAGCTGACGAGCAAATTCAAGTTGGCCGGGTTCGAGCGGTGATTTGTGCTGGGGCATGGCAGGCGTCCTTTCCTGATGGTCCAGTTAGCCTAGCAGCCCCTCACCCCTGCCCCTCTCCCAGTGGGAGAGGGGAAATCCCTCTAGGCCAGCAATTGCAGCAGCGCTGCACAATCCAGCGCATGCAGCTCGGTCAGCTCCGTCCAGGGATTGTCCGGTAGGTTGACCAGTACGCCGCGAGCGCCGGCGGCCTGGGCGCATTCCAGGTCGAAGCGGTAGTCGCCGACCATCACCAGCGCATCCGCCGGCACGCCCCAGCGTGCGGCCAATTGCAGCAGCCCGTCCGGGTCGGGCTTGGGGATCGCCTCGCCGCGGCCGATCACATCGGTGCTGGCGAAGCAGTCGCCGAGGCCGATGGCGGCCAGGGTCAGCAGTGCCAGTTCATGGGCGTTGCGGGTGAGTATGCCGAGCCGGCAACCGCGCTGATGTAGCGCCCGCACCAACTCCACCGCGCCGGGCGCCGCCACCGAACCAATGGCCAGGTCGCGTTCGTGCTCCAGCAGCCAGGCATGCTTGGCCTGCGCCTCGGCCTCGGGCAGCGCCGCCAGGTGATGGAGGATGTCTTCATCCTGGGGGATGCCCAGGGCGCGCTTGATCGCCGGGAAATCGTGGACCGCCACGGTCAGGGTGCCGTCCATGTCGAACACCCAGTGGCGGCAGGCGGCCAGACTCACTTCCAGTCCTCGCGCTCGCGGATCAGCCCTTCCTGGGTTGCCGAGGCCACCAGCTGGCCAGCGCGATTGAAGATGCTGGCACGCGAGAAGCCACGCGCATTGCCGGCCCAGGGGCTGTCCATGGCGTACAGCAGCCAGTCGTCCATGCGCAGGTCGGCGTGGAACCACAAGGCATGATCGAGGCTGGCCACCTGCATGAACTTCTGGAACACCGACACCCCGTGCGGCAGCATCGAAGTGGTCAGCAGGTTGAAGTCGCTGGCGTAGGCCAGCAGCAGCTTGTGCAGCTGCGGCTCGTCCGGCAGCGGGCCGGCGGCACGGAACCAGATGTATTTGACAGGCTCGGCCGGCTGCGGCGCGAAAGGGTTGATCTGCGTCACCGGGCGGATTTCGATGGGTTTGGCGCTGAGCATGCGGTCGCGCATGCGCTCTGGAATCAGGTGCGCCACCTTGCTGGCGATATCGGTCTCGCTCGGTAGACCTTCAGGGCCAGGCACGTCGGGCATCGGCAGCTGATGGTGGAAGCCCTCCTCGTCGGCCTGGAACGAGGCCGAGCAGAAGAAGATCGGTTTGCCCTTCTGCACCGCCGTGACCCGTCGGGTGCTGAAACTGCCACCGTCACGCACGCGGTCGACGTGATACACAATCGGCAGGGTGGCATCGCCCGGGCGCAGGAAGTAGCCGTGCAGCGAATGCACATGGCGCGCCGGGTCGACCGTCTGGTTGGCCGCCGACACGCACTGGCCGAGCACCTGGCCGCCGAACAGCTGACGGAAACCGAGGTCCTGGCTACGCCCGCGGAACAGGTTTTCCTCGATCTGCTCCATGCTCAGCAGGGACACCAGATCATCCAGCACTTGGCTCATACATCACTCCTCGGGCGGCACGCGCAATTCGTTATAGGCCGGCGCGCTGGTGAGGCGTTCATCCCACACCGCGCGACCGATGGTGAAATGGTAAAGGCTTTGCCAGCAGCTGTCGGCCTGTTCAAGTAATTCGTGTACCTGATCGTCGAAGAAACAGCCGATACCGGTGCCGGACAGGCCCGCCGCCTCGGACTCCAGATAGAGCAGCTGACCGATCTGCCCACACTCCCAGTACAGCCGCGGGTAATTCCACACGCCAGCCGCCAGCGCCGCATCGAAACGCGCCAGCATGGCCAGGGCCACGCAGCCGTCGCTGGCGATGTCCTGGCCACAGGAGAGAAAGCCGGCCAGGCCACGGGCGTCGCCTTCGAGCAAGCGGTACAGCGGTAGCTCGGCATGCGCGCGCTGCCAGGCGAAATCGCCGCGCAGCCCTTGCGGCTGCGCCTGACCATCGCAGCGCGCCAGCCAGTAAAGACCCGGATCCAGGCCCTGGACCCGGTGCACAAACAACAGCAGATCGATGTGTGGCGCTGCGCCGGTGGTGGCGAACGGCACCGGCGAATGCTCCGGCAGAAGACGCCGCAGCCAGGCGAACAGCAACTCAGCCTGAATGCCACTGCGCCCGTCGAAGGTCTGGGCGCTGCGCCGGCGGTGCAGGACCGGCCGCAGCGGCAGGCCGGGGTTGGCCTTCTCCAGACGACCACTCGACGCAGGCCAATCGGCCAGCGGCAAGGCCGGCGCCCGACACAGCGCATGCACCCGCGCCAGCTCCGGCCAATCGCGGTACTGGCGCGACAGGCGATTGGACGCGCCGCTCAGTTCCAGCGCCGCCAGGCTGCGCAGCAGCGCATCGGGCACAGCGAACTCCTGCGCCTGAGCCGGCCCGACCCACAACAGGCAATCGCCATGCTCAGCTTCGTGAAAGCCTGCGCGATCCAGCCCCAGCAGGCCATCCAGCCGCGTCTCCGCCACACCGCGCAGCAGACGCACCTGCCAGCCCTGGATGGCGGCGGCAATACTCAGGCAGGCCAGCGCATGCCCCAGGTCATGCTGGCAGTAGCGATAGGCGCGCTCGCCGTACTTCCAGGCCTCGCGCCAGGGGATGCTGGCCAGACCCAAGAGAAATCCGCCCGCAGGGAGCGCCGCAGCGAGCTGATCGGCCAGCGGAGCCGGCAACTCGGCACGCACCTCCAGGGCATGGGCATCCGGCGCGTAATGCGCCAGCAGGCCATGAGCCTCGATGCTGCCCGGCGGCAACAACAGGTAGGCTTCGGTCGGGTGCAGGTTGCCCGACGAGGGATTGACCCGCAGCGCCCAGCGGTTGCCGCCGGCCTCCTTCCAGGCCGACAGCGCCAGGCTGTCGTACAGCAGCTGCGAGAGGCTGGCGCGGCTCAGCGGCGCCGGCGCGCCAATCGGCCCGGCAAACGGCGCGTCATAGCCCGGTGTCTGCTCCAGAGGGCGCTGCCACAGTTCGATCAGCCGGCAACCGGCATAGCGGCGAAACGGCGCAGGCTGGGTCGCCCATTCGAGCTGGCCGGGCCCAGGCGCATAGGCGTTCGGCGCGTGCTTGCTCAGTTGGTGATAGGCGCGCAGTTGCTGTTCAGCGTCCATGCCAGTCCTCCCGATTGATGCGGTAGAGCAGATGCGGACGCAGCGGATGGCCAAGCGGCAAGCCGGGATGCTCGAAATCGTCGGCCGGATCGCGTTGCATGCCCAGGCGTTGCATCACGCACCAGGAGCGCCGATTGGCCGGCACGGTAAAGGACACCACTTCATTCAATTGCAAATCCTCGAAGGCGAAATCCAGCGAACGCCGCGCCGCCTCCAGCGCATAGCCATGCCCCCAATACGGCCGGGCCAGTCGCCAGCCGATCTCCACCGCCGGAGTGAATGGTGCTACGAAGCCAACACGCGCCAGCCCGGTGAAGCCGATGAAGGCAGCGTCTTCGCGCCGCTCTAGCGCCCAGAAGGTGAAGCCATGCTCGGTCTGGTGCGCCATCAGCTTGCCGAGCAACTCGGCACTGCCGGCACGGTCGAGCGCGGCGGGAAAATGCGCCATCACCTCGGGATCGGCACACAGCGCGGCCAGGGCATCGAGGTCGTCGTCGCGCCAGGGCCGCAGGATCAGGCGCTCGCTGCTCAGGGTGGTGGTCATATACTGGGCACACCTTTGATAGAACCGGTTTACGATTTTCTGGATTAGAGCCAGACAAGGCGCTACGCCAGTAACAGCCTACGGCTGGTCAAAGCGCCGAGGAAGCGGAGTTTACGAGCTGTAAATGAGCATTCCGAGACGCCGCGTCCCGGGCCGCTTTTAACGCGGTATGGCCGCGAGCCAGGAGATCGTAAATAGGTTCTGAGTGCTCATTATGCTGCCGCTGATCTACCACGACGACTACAGCCCGCCCTTCCCGGCCAACCATCGCTTCCCCATGGAGAAGTTTCGCCTGCTGCGCGACCACCTGGTGGACAGCGGCCTGGTGCGCGACGAACAGCTGCATCGCCCCGATATCTGCCCGCCAGAGATTCTCGCCTTGGCCCATTGCCCGGCCTATATCGAGCGTTTCGCCAGCGGCGAACTGACCTATCACGAGCAGCGCCGCCTCGGCCTGCCGTGGAGCGAGGCCCTGGCCCGGCGCACCGTGCGCGCGGTGGGTGGCTCGCTGCTGACCGCCGACCTTGCCTTGCAGCACGGCATGGCCTGCCACCTGGCCGGCGGCACCCACCATGCCCACTATGACGAAGCCTCTGGCTTCTGCATCTTCAACGACCTGGCGGTGATCGCCCGCTACCTGCTGGAAAGCGGCCGCGTCGGCCGGGTGCTGATCTACGACTGCGATGTGCACCAGGGCGACGGCACCGCGCGCCTGTTGGAAAACGTGCCGGACGCCATCACCGTATCACTGCACTGCGAGAAGAACTTCCCGACGCGCAAGGCCAGGAGCGACTGGGACATCGGCCTGCCCATCGGCATGGGTGATACGGATTATCTGAAGGTGGTCGACGACAGCCTGGGCTACCTGCTGGCCCTGTACCAGCCGGACATCGTGCTCTACGACGGCGGCGTCGACGTGCACCAGGACGACCGCCTCGGCTACCTGCAACTGACCGATGCCGGCATCGCCGCGCGCGATGAGTCGGTGTTCAGGCATTGCCTGGAGCGCGACATCCCGGTGGTCGGGGTGATCGGCGGCGGTTACGACCAGGACCGCGCCCTGCTCGCCCGCCGCCACGGCATCCTGCATCACAGCGCCGCGCGGGTGTGGCGCGCGGCGGGGCTGGGCTGATTGCCAGCGCAAGGCCCTCACCCCCAACCCTCTCCCAAGGGGAGAGGGGGCTGATGGAGTCGTCTGGGAGTAGGCAGATTCCCTAACCCTCTGGGAGAGGGTTAGGGTGAGGGAGGCCTTTCCCTACACTGCCAGCACCTTGTCCAACGCCTGCTCCAGTGTCGCCACGGTGCGCTCGACATTGCCCAACTTGTCCAGGCCGAACAGGCCGAGGCGGAAGGTCTGGAAGTCCGCCGGCTCGTCACACTGCAGCGGCACGCCGGCGGCAATCTGCAGGCCCTGGGCGGCGAACTTGCTGCCGTTCTTGATCTGCGCATCCTCGGTGTAGCAGACCACCACTCCCGGCGCCTCGAAGCCCTCGGCCGCCACGCTCTTGAAGCCTTTGCTGGCCAACATGGCGCGCACGCGGCGGCCCAGGTCACGCTGCTGCTCGCAGACTGTGGCGAAGCCGTTGGCCTCGGCCTCCTTCATCGCATCGCGGAAACGCGCCAGGGCATCGCTGGGCATGGTTGCGTGGTAGGCGTGGCCGCCCTGCTCGTAGGCCTGCATGATCTGCAGCCACTTCTTCAGGTCGCAGGCGAAGCTGCTGCTCTGCGTTGCTTCGACGCGCGCCTGGGCGGCCTCACTGAGCATCACCAGGGCGCAGCAGGGCGAGGCGCTCCAGCCCTTCTGCGGCGCGCTGATCAGCACGTCGATACCGTAGGCCTGCATATCCACCCAGAGGGTGCCAGAGGCGATGCAGTCGAGCACGAACAGGCCGCCCACCGCATGCACGGCATCGGCCACCGCGCGCAGGTAGCTATCCGGCAGGATCATCCCCGAGGAAGTTTCCACATGGGGTGCGAACACCACTTGCGGCTTCTCCGCGGCGATGGTCGCCAGTACTTCATCCAGAGGGGCCGGCGTATAGGCGGCCTGCGCGCCGGCGCTGACCGGGCGCGCCTTGAGCACGGTGGCGGCTGCGGGAATCTGGCCCATCTCGAAAATCTGCGTCCAGCGGTAGCTGAACCAGCCGTTGCGGATCACCAGGGTCTTCTGCCCGGTGGCCAGCTGGCGCGCCACCGCTTCCATGCCGAAGGTGCCGCTGCCCGGCACCACAGCCACGGCGTGAGCGTTGTAGACCTGCTTCAGGGTGCTGGAGATATCCCGCATCACGCCCTGGAAGGACTGCGACATATGGTTGAGGGAACGGTCGGTGTAGACCACCGAATACTCGATCAGACCTTCAGGGTCGACGCTGGGATAGAGGCCGGACATGACACACGCTCTTGCTTGAATGGAGCACAAGACCCTGCCCGAAGCCCGCGCAGATGACAAGGCTGGCAGGCCATGGCTCGGGTAGAATGGCGTCCTTCAGCCCACGCCAACGCCCCGCCATGACCGACACCAACGCACGACCCACTCCCCTGGTCGCCATTATCGGCGGCGGCCCCGCCGGGCTGATGGCCGCCGAAGTGCTGGCCGCCGGTGGCGCGCGGGTCGAGCTGTTCGACGCCATGCCGTCGGTCGGACGCAAGTTCCTCCTGGCCGGGGTTGGTGGGATGAACATCACCCACTCCGAGCCCAAGGCCCCGTTCCTCGCCCGCTACCGCGAGCGCGAAGACGAGATCACCGCGCTGCTGGCGGACTTCGACGCCGAGGCCCTGCGCACGTGGATTCACGGCCTGGGCATCGACACCTTCGTCGGCACCTCGGGCCGCGTATTCCCCACCGACATGAAAGCCGCACCGCTGCTGCGCGCCTGGCTCAAACGCCTGCGCGAGGCCGGTGTGGCCATCCACACCCGCAGTCGCTGGCTGGGCTGGAATGACCAGGGCGAACTGCGTATTGCCACCACCGAGGGCGAACATCTGCTCAAGGCCGATGCCTGCGTGCTGGCTCTGGGCGGCGGCAGCTGGGCGCGCCTGGGTTCGGACGGCGCCTGGGTGCCGCTGCTGGAGCAGCGTGGAGTCGAGATTTCGCCACTGCGCCCGGCCAACAGCGGCTTCGAGGTCGCCGCCTGGAGCGAGCACCTGCGCGGCAAGTTCGCCGGCGCACCGCTGAAAAACGTCACCTTGGCTTTGGAAGGCGAGGCCCCACGGCGTGGCGAGTTCGTCCTCACCGAACACGGTATTGAAGGCAGTTTGGTCTATGCCCTGTCCGCCGCCATTCGCCAGCGTATCGAGCAGCACGGCCAGGCGCGGGTTTACCTGGATCTGCAGCCGGACCGCAGCATCGACAAAGTCGAAGCCCTGCTGAGCAAGCCGCGCGGCTCGGCGTCGATGGCCAAGCATCTGCACCGTCAGCTCGGCCTGGACGGTGCCAAGGCCGCGCTGCTGCGCGAGCTGACCTGCGCCGACGACTTCGCCGACATGAGCTTGCTGGCCCGCGCAATCAAGGCGCAGCCAATCGAACTGCTGCGCACCCGCCCGCTGGACGAAGCCATCTCCAGCGCCGGCGGCGTCACGTTCGAAGCGCTGGACGAACGGCTGATGCTGCGCTCCATTCCTGGCGTGTTCTGCGCCGGCGAGATGCTCGACTGGGAAGCTCCCACCGGCGGCTACCTGCTCACCGCCTGCTTCGCCAGCGGGCGCATGGCAGGTCTCGGCGCACTGCAGTGGCTGCGCAGGTAGGCTGGGTAGAGGTGCTTGCCGCCGAAACCCAGCATGGGTCGTGAAAGCGCTGGGTTTCGCTTCGCTCTACCCAGCCTACGGGAGTGACTAAGGCGTGGGCGACAGCGGCATCACCGTCACCCGCACGTCGGGATCGTGCTCGCCGCCGCCGAGGATCACGCCGCGTAGGGGCGAGACATCGGAGAAGTCGCGTCCCCAGCCGAGGGTGATGTGCTCTAGGTTCGGCCGCAGGTTGTTGGTCGGGTCGAAATCCACCCAGCCCTGCTGCGGGCAGTACAGCGAGACCCAGGCGTGCGAGGCGTCGGCGCCGATCAGGCGGGGTTGGCCGGGCGGTGGCTGGGTCAGCAGGTAGCCGCTGATATAGCGCGCCGACAGGCCCTGCGAGCGCAGGCAGGCGAGCATCAGGTGGGCGAAGTCCTGGCACACACCGCGGCGCTCCTCCAGCACCTGGATCAGCGGCGTCGCCACCTGGGTGGCGCTGGCATCGAAGGTGAACTCGCTGAAGATCTTCTGCATCAGCGCATCGGCCGCTTCCAGCAACGGCCGACCCGGGGTGAAGCAGTCGGCGGCGAAGGCGGCGAAGCGGCTCTTCAGGTGCACATAGGGCGACTGGTAGCGGTAGCGCACGGCTTCCAGAAGCTCGGCGGGCAACGGCTGGCCGCTGTAGCCCAACGCCGCCACCACCTCTTCCCAGGCGGGAGAATCCTGCAGTTCGAAGTCGTCGCGGGCCAGCACCTCGACCCGCAGGCTGGCGATCACCCGCAGTTGCTCATGCGGACGCTCGAAGGCCAGGCGGGTCAACGGGTTACCGAAGGCATCCTGGCCATCGAGACGGTGGCAGGGTTGCGGAGTGACGGTGAGGTGGCGATCCAGGCAGCGCTGCCAGGGGCATTCGCGCGGCCACAGGTGGGCCTGCTGCTGAGCCAGGGAGACCGGCTCGGTGTAGCGGTAGTGGGTGTCGTGGAGCACCTGGTAGTGGGCACTGCGGCTCATAGCGATTGGGTCCTGCGGCTGGCGTCGACATGCACGAAGAAGCGCAGGGCCAAGCGGTCGGAGACTTCGCCGGAAGCTGCGGAGATCTGCTCCAGCAGCTCGGCCAACCCGCCCAGCACGGCGCGCACGCCGGAAGTGCCGAACAGGTTGCCTTCGAGGTTTTCCAGGCGCAAGGCGGCCAGTCGTTGCTCCAGCTCGTCCAGACGATGATCGGCGACCAGGTCGTAGGCATCGCCCAGGCGCTCCAGCGAGCGCTGCATCTGGCGCAGCTGGAAAATCACCGCATGGGGGTTCTGCTCGTCGAGCAGCAGCAGGTCGAGCACGGGAATCAGCTGGGCGCTGGCCAGGTAGCGGGTGCGGTAGGTGATGCTGCTGTTGCCCAGTTCCAGCAGCCACTCCAGCGCCGACTGGTCATGGGCCGCGCGGCTGCGCAGGAAGCTGGCGAGGCTGTCGCAGAGGAACTGCAGACGCTCGATACAGCGGCCGATCATGAGAAAACGCCAACCGTCGTCGCGGGTCATGTCATCGAGGGCAAAGCCGGACAGCGCCGCCATCGACATCTGCAGGCGGCTGAGATATTCCAGCAGCTCGCCCAGGTCGGCGTCCTGGCCGTCCAGTTCCTGGGCCTCGCGTTGCAGCTCCAGCAGTTCCTGCCAGTTGGCCTGAGACAGCTTGCCGCGCACGCTGCCGGCGGCCCATTGCAGGCTTTGCAGGCTGCCGCGCAGGCTGGCCGGCCAGTCGGCACCGAGGGTGGCGTCATACAGGCGTTGCTCCAGGCTGCCGTGGCCGGCGTCGGGCAGCAGGCCCAGGCCTTCGGCCAGTCCCAGCGCTGCCTGCAGCGCCTGCGGGTCGTCATCGTCGTCGATATAGCGGCCCAGCATGATGCGCAGCAGGCGCGCGCTGTCTTCACAGCGCTCGGAATATCGACCGAACCAGAACAGGTTTTCCACCACCCGCGACGGCAGATAGGGATCGCTGCGTACCAGATCGGCCACCCCCAGCGGGCGCAGCCACTGCCAGGGCTCGCCGCCGGGGTTGCGCTCGCCGAGCACCCAGGTGTCCTTGCTCGCCCCGCCGCGCTGCATCGACACCACTTCAGCGTCGGCGTCTGCGGCGACGCGGGTCAGGCCGCCGGGCAGTACGCGGTAGCCGTCGGCACTGGCCACGGCGAACACGCGCATGCCGATGGCCCGCGGCGCCAGGCTGGTCGATGCGCCCTGCCATACCGGCGCCTGCGACAGCTGGGCGCGGGCCTGGGCGACATAAGCGTAGGGCCGTGCACGAATGCGCTCGGCCAGCTCGGCGCGGGCGGCTTCGTCGAGGTCGCGGCCGAACACTGGAGTGAAGCTCTGCGAGGGAAAGGCCGGGCGCACCAGCAGCTCGTCGAGCATCTCCAGCGCCTCGTCCAGCACCGGCGGCTCACCGCACCACCAGCTGGCGATAGACGGCAGCAGCAGTTCCTCGCCCAGCAGCTTCTCGGCGATGCCCGGCAGAAAGCCCGGCAGCCCCGGCGACTCCAGCACGCCGCTGCCCAGGGCATTGGCCACCAGCACATTGCCCTGGCGCACGGCGTCGAGCAGGCCGGGCACGCCGAGGGCGGAGTCGGTGCGCAGCTCCAGCGGGTCGCAGTAGTCGTCGTCCAGACGGCGCAACACCGCGTGCACGCGGCGCAGGCCGGCCAGAGTTTTCAGGTAGAGCTTGGCGTCGCGCACCGTCAGGTCGCTGCCTTCGACCAGCGGATAGCCGAGCTGGCGCGCCAGGTACAGGTGCTCGAAGTAGCTTTCGTTGAAGCGCCCTGGGGTGAGCAGCACCACCAGCGGCGTCTCGCCGTCCGCTGGTGCCTGGCGCGCCAGGGTGTCCTGCAGGGTACGGAAGAAGCCGGCCAGGTATTGCACGCGCAGGTCGCGGTACAGCTCGGGAAAGGCCCGCGAGAGGATCTGCCGGTTCTCCAAGGCATAACCGGCGCCGGAGGGCGCCTGGGTCCGGTCGGCGGTGACCCACCAGCGGCCGTCCGGGGCACGGGCCAGGTCCACCGCATACAGGTGCAGGAAGGTGCCGCCCGGCGGCTGGATGCCCTGGCACGGCCACAGAAAGTTGTCGTGGCCGAAGATCAGCTCGGCCGGTAGCAGGCCTTCGGCCAGCAGCTGCTGCGGGCCGTACAGGTCGGCCAGCACGGCATTCAGCAGGCCGGCACGCTGGGCCACGCCGGCGGCGATCTGCTGCCACTCCTCGGCGGGAATCAGGTTGGGCAGCAGGTCCAGCTCCCAGGGGCGGTCGGCGCCATCCGGGTCGGCGTAGACGTTGTAGGTCACGCCGTTTTCCTGAATCTGCCGCTCCAGCAGGGCCTGGCGTTGCTGCAGCAGCGCCGGGTTGCTGCGCTGCAAGTGCTCGAACAGGCGGCGCCAGTAGGGGCGCACCTGGCCCTGGGCATCGAGCAGTTCGTGGTAGGCCGCGTCGGAACGCGGGTAATTGGCAAGCAGGTTAGGCATGGCAAGCTCTATGGGGCGCAACGCTGCCCCTCACCCGCTCATGGGCAAGGGGCCGACCCTCTCCAGCAAGCGGGAGAGGGAGCTAGACGCGGCGCAGATCCAGGGTCATCGGCTGATCATTATTGTTGATGGGTTCGGCGACTGTCAGCTCGCCCGGGCTGTGACCATGACGGAAGAAGCGCGCCAGACGCCGACTCTCGGCGGCGTAGGCGTTGACCGGCAGGGCCTCGAAGTTGCGCCCGCCGGGGTGCGCCACGTGGTACTGGCAACCGCCGAGCGAGCGTTGCATCCAGGTATCGACCAGGTCGAATACCAAAGGTGCGTGCACGCCGATGGTCGGTTGCAGGCAGCTGGCCGGCTGCCAGGCGCGATAACGCACGCCACCGACGAACTCGCCAACGATCCCCGTCGGGCGTAGCGGCACCGGCACGCCGTTGCAGGTCAGCAGGTAGCGATCCGGCGCCAGGCCGGCAAGCCTGACCTGCACCCGCTCCAGCGACGAGTCCACATAGCGCACGGTGCCGCCGATGGCGCCCTCCTCACCCAGCACATGCCAGGGCTCCAGGGCCTGGCGCAGCTCCATGTCGATGCCCTTGACCGCGTAATCGCCGAGTTTGGGGAAGCGGAACTCCAGGTGCGGGGCGAACCACTCTGCGCGCAGCGGATAGCCGGCACCGCCCAGCTCGAACAGTACGTCCTGCAGATCCTGCTCGACGAAATGCGGCAGCAGGAAGCGGTCGTGCAGCTCGGTGCCCCAGCGCGCCAGCTTGGCCGGGCGATAGGGTTCGTTCCAGAAGCGCGCCACCAGCGAACGCAGCAGCAGTTGCTGGACCATGCTCATGCGCGCATGGGGTGGCATCTCGAAGGCCCGCAGCTCCAGCAGGCCGAGGCGGCCGCTGCTGGAGTCCGGCGAGTACAGCTTGTCGATGCAGAACTCGGCACGGTGGGTGTTGCCGGTGACGTCCACCAGCAGGTTGCGCAACAGGCGGTCGACCAGCCAAGGCGGGCATTCGTGGCCGGGCTCGGGCATCTGCGCGAAGGCGATCTCCAGCTCGTACAACGCATCGTTGCGCGCTTCGTCGACCCTTGGCGCCTGCGAGGTCGGGCCGATAAACAGGCCACTGAACAGGTAGGACAGCGACGGGTGGTTGTGCCAGTAGCTGATCAGGCTGCGCAGCAGATCCGGGCGACGCAGGAAGGGCGATTCCGCTGGAGTGGCTCCGCCGAGGACGAAGTGGTTGCCGCCGCCGGTGCCGGTGTGGCGGCCGTCGAGCATGAACTTCTCGCTACTCAGGCGGCACTCGCGCGCGGCCTCATAGAGGAACTCGGTGCGCTCGACCAGCTCGTCCCAGGTCGCGGCCGGGTGGATGTTCACCTCGATCACGCCTGGATCCGGGGTGACGCGGAAGTAGGTCAGGCGCGGGTCCTGCGGCGGCTCGTAGCCTTCCAGCAGCACCGGGCAGCGCAGCTCGCGGGCGGTGGCCTCGATGGCGGCGACCAGCTCCAGGTAATCATCCAGGCGCTGCAGCGGCGGCATGAACAGGTACAGGCGGCCGTCGCGCGGCTCGGCGCACAGCGCGGTACGCACCACGCCGGCGGCCGATTCGAACAGCCCCGGCGCCTGCGGCCCGTCACCCTCGCCCGGCACCTTGCCGTGACTCGACGGGTGCAGCGGCTTGCGCAGCTGCTGCTGGATGCTCTGCCGACTGGGCAAGGCCTGGAACTGCTGGTGCGGGTCCTGCGGCGAGACGTAGGGGTAATCCAGCTCGCCGACCCAGGGCTGCGAGTCCAGCGGCAGGCGATAACCCAACGGCGAGTCGCCGGGAATCAGCCGGCAGTGTTCGTCACGCAGGAACCAGGGGCCGGTCAGCCACTCGCTGGCATCGGCGCTGCGCATCAGCGGCAGCACCTGGCCGACCACCTCGCCCAGGCCACGACAGAACACCTTGCGCAGGCGCTCGCGCTCCAGCGGGTCGGCGAGGCGTGGATCGTCCGGGGTGACGTTGCCGGGCAGGCGCCGTTCGCGCCACAGGTAGTAGAGCCAGTCCTCGTAGGCCGGGAACACATGCTCGGCCTCCAAGCCCAGATGCCCGGCCAGGCTGCTGAGGAAGCGTCCGGCCAGGCGCGCATCGGCGCCGTAGTAGCGGGTTTCGTCGGCGTACAGCGCCGGGTCCTGCCAGATCGGCTCGCCGTCCTTGCGCCAGAAACAGTTCAGCGACCAGCGCGGCAGCTGCTCGCCGGGGTACCACTTGCCCTGGCCGAAGTGCACCAGCGCTTGCGGCGCGTAGTGCTCACGCAGGCGATGGAACAGCTCGCTGGCCAGGCGCCGCTTGTTCGGCCCTAGGGCCTCGGTGTTCCACTCGGGGTCATCCGGGTAGTCGAGGGCGACGAAGGTGGGCTCGCCGCCCATGGTCAGGCGCACGTCGCCATAGGCCAGCTCGGCATCGACCTGGCGGCCGAGGGCGAGAATGTCCTGCCATTGCTCGTCGCTGTAGGGCTTGGTGACCCGCGGCGCCTCCCAGATGCGCTCGACGCGCATCTCATGTTCGAACTCGCACTCACACTCGTCGAGCACACCGCTGATCGGCGCCGCCGAGGACGGCTCCGGGCTACAGGCCAGGGGAATGTGGCCCTCGCCGGCGAACAGGCCGCTGGTGGGGTCGAGGCCGATCCAGCCGGCGCCAGGCAGGTACACCTCACACCAGGCGTGCAGGTCGGTGAAGTCCACCTCGGTGCCGCTCGGGCCGTCGAGGGACTTCTGGTCGGCGGTGAGCTGGATCAGGTAGCCGGAGACGAAGCGCGCCGCCAGGCCCAGGTGGCGCAGCAGCTGCACCAGCAGCCAGGCCGAGTCGCGGCAGGAGCCGGAGGCCAGGCCCAGGGTCTCCTCGGGGCTCTGCACGCCCGGCTCCATGCGGATCAGGTAACGCACATCACCGGCCACGCGCTGGTTCAACGCTACCAGGAAGTCGACGCTGGGCGCCGGGCTACGGTCGATGGCGGCCAGGTACTCAGTGAACAGTGGCCCACTCTTCAACGTCGCCAGGTAGGGGCTCAGCTCGCGCTGCTCCTCCTTGCTGTAGGTGAAGGGAATCTTCTCGGCATGGGGTTCGAGGAAGAAGTCGAAGGGGTTGAACACCGCCATCTCGGCGACTAGGTCAACGCTGACCTTGAGCTGCTCGGTCTTGTCCGGGAACACCAGGCGCGCCAGGTAGTTGCCTTGCGGGTCCTGTTGCCAGTTGACGAAGTGCTCCCCCGGCTCGACCTGCAGCGCATAGGAGAGAATGCGCGTGCGGCTGTGCGGCGCCGGGCGCAGGCGAACCACCTGCGGGCCGAGGTTGATCGGACGGTCGTAGCGGTAATGCGTAACGTGCTGCAGTGCGACATGAATCGACACGGCGTGCCTCCTGCGAGCCAGGGCGATACCTGAGCAGCGCAAGAGTTATGCCAGCGGATTGTTCAGGCTTTATGCGGCTCGCGGCGAATTGCCAGCACCAGAATGGGGCAGCCGCAGAGAGCGCCCGGAGACGGCGCACGGAAAAGGCGCCATCAACAGACGTAGCCCGGATGCAATCCGGGATGCGGGGCACTTCCCCCTCTCCCGTTCACGGGAGAGGGCTGGGGAGAGGGAGTGCTACGCGGTAAGGCCCTCTCCCCCGGCCCCTCTCCCACAAGTGGGCGAGGGGAGAAAGCTCATCAGCGTGGCGCCACCGGGCGCTTGCCTGGCTTCTTGCCGCCCGACTTGCCGGCGCCGGCCTTCTCCGCCTTGCGCCGTGCCTCGGCGGCGGCCTTGGCCTGCTCGCGCTTGTCCCAGGCCTTGCTGCCGTCGCTGCCGCGCGGCGGCAGGCCGGTGTGCTGGGTGAGGATCTTGCCGACCGTCTTGCCCTGGCCACCGGCAACCTTCTTGCTGCCGGCCGGGGTCGAGTTCTTGCGCCGGGCGCTCTGGTACTCGTCGGTCTGCGGCTGATAGGTCGGGATCAGCTGGTGCTTGCCGTTGCCGATCAGGTCGGCGCGCCCCATGCGTTCCAGCGCCTCGCGCAGCATCGGCCAGCCCTTCGGGTCGTGGTAGCGCAGGAAAGCCTTGTGCAGGCGCCGCTGCTGCTCGCTCTTGACGATGTTCACGCCGTCCGACTTGTAGGTGACCTTGCGCAGCGGGTTCTTGCCCGAGTGGTACATGGCCGTGGCGGTGGCCATCGGCGACGGGTAGAAGGCCTGCACCTGGTCGGCGCGGAAACCGTTGCGCTTGAGCCACAGGGCGAGGTTCATCATGTCCTCGTCGGTGGTGCCCGGGTGCGCGGCGATGAAGTACGGAATCAGGTACTGCTCCTTGCCCGCTTCTTTCGAGAACTTCTCGAACATCTGCTTGAAGCGGTCGTAGCTGCCGATCCCCGGCTTCATCATCTTGTCCAGCGGGCCGCGCTCGGTGTGCTCCGGGGCGATCTTCAGGTAGCCACCGACGTGGTGGGTGACCAGCTCCTTCACATACTCCGGCGATTCCACGGCCAGGTCGTAGCGCAGGCCCGAGGCGATGAGGATCTTCTTCACCCCCGGCAGTGCACGCGCCTTGCGATACAACTCGATCAAGGAGCTGTGGTCGGTATTCAGGTTCTCGCAGATGCCCGGGAACACGCACGACGGCTTGCGGCAGTGCTTCTCGATCTCCGGGTCCTTGCAGGCGATGCGGTACATGTTGGCGGTCGGCCCGCCCAAGTCGGACACCACGCCGGTGAAGCCCGGCACCTTGTCGCGCATCTCCTCGATCTCGCGAATGATCGAGTCGTGCGAGCGGTTCTGGATGATGCGGCCCTCGTGCTCGGTGATCGAGCAGAAGGTGCAGCCACCGAAACAGCCACGCATGATGTTCACCGAGAAGCGGATCATGTCGTAGGCCGGGATCTTCTCCTTGCCATAGGCCGGGTGCGGCACCCGCGCATAGGGCATGCCGAACACGTAGTCCATTTCCTCGGTGGTCATGGGAATCGGCGGCGGAGTGAACCAGACGTCGACATCGCCGTGCTTCTGCACCAGGGCGCGGGCGTTGCCCGGGTTGGTCTCCAGGTGCAGCACGCGGTTGGCGTGGGCATAGAGCACCGGGTCGTTGCGCACCTTCTCGAACGACGGCAGGCGGATCACCGTCTTGGCACGGGTCATCTTCGGGCTGGGCAGCAGCTCGATGACCTTGGCTTCGTTGGCATCTTCGACCGGCGCCCCCTTTTCCTGCTCGATGGCACAGGCTGCGGTGTCCTGGGTGTTCACATAGGGGTTGATGATTTTGTCGACCCGGCCCGGGCGGTCGATACGGGTGGAATCCACCTCGAACCAGCCTTCGGGGGTATCCCGGCGGATAAACGCGGTACCGCGCACATCGGTGATGTCCTCGACCTTCTCGCCGAAGGCCAGGCGCTGGGCGATTTCCACCACGGCGCGCTCGGCGTTGCCATATAGAAGGATGTCGGCGGTGGCGTCCATCAGGATCGAGCGACGCACCTTGTCCTGCCAGTAGTCGTAGTGGGCGATGCGGCGCAGCGAGGCTTCGATGCCGCCGAGTACCACCGGAGTCTGGCTGTAGGCCTCCTTGCAGCGCTGGCTGTAGACCAGGCTGGCGCGGTCCGGGCGCTTGCCGGCGACGCCGCCGGGGGTGTAGGCGTCGTCGCTGCGGATCTTCTTGTCCGCGGTGTAGCGGTTGATCATCGAGTCCATGTTGCCGGCGGCTACGCCGAAGAACAGGTTCGGCTGACCAAGCTTCATGAAGTCGTCTTTCGAGCGCCAGTCCGGCTGAGCGATGATGCCCACGCGAAAGCCCTGGGCTTCCAGCAGACGGCCGATGATGGCCATGCCGAAGGACGGGTGATCCACATAAGCGTCACCGGTGACGATGATAATGTCGCAGGAATCCCAGCCAAGCTGATCCATCTCTTCCCGGCTCATCGGCAGGAAAGGCGCGGGCCCGAAACACTCGGCCCAATACTTCGGATAGTCGAACAGCGGCTTGGCGGCTTGCATATTTTTTGATCAACAGGGATTCACGGGGGCGCGGAATATAGCACAAAAAACATACAGGCTCAGCGCCAGGCAGTAGCTTGAGAACGCCGCGGCGGTGATGTCAGTTTGTGATCACAGCCAAACTTGTGCCTATACTCCAGCGCGATTGCCAATTCCCGGCCGGTTGGCCACTAGGAGCCCGAATTTTGCGGTGCAATCTTCTGCAAGGACTGCTGTTGTTGCTCTGCCTGGCGCTATTCGGCGGCTGGGCCATAGCCGCGCCCATCAACCTGCAAGCCGGCAGCAGCGGGATGGAGCTGAACGGGCAGATCGAACTGCTCGAAGACGTTGGCGGTCAGCTGAGCATCGCCGACATGGCCGATCCGGCCGTACAACAACGCTTCGTTCCGGCCAACGGCCGTGCCAGCGTCGGGCAGAACGCCAACCCCTGGTGGATCAAGCTGGAGCTACAGCGCAGCGCCGACGCCCCCGCTCGCTGGTGGCTGGAGAACGGTGCCGTTACCCAGCTCGATCTGCAGCTCTACAGCCCCGACGGCCAGGGTGGCTGGACGCTACGCCAGGTCGGCGAACGCGTCAGCTTTGCCGAAGGCCGCGACCATGACTACCGGCGCACGGTGCTGGAACTGCCCGCACTGAACAGCACACCGACCACCTTCTACCTGCGCAGCTTCGATCCGGCAGGCAACTCCTTCCCGCTCAAGGTCTGGCAACTGGAAGACCTCGACCACCTGGCGATCAGGGAAAACCTCGGCCTCGGCCTGATCTACGGCATCATCGCTGCCCTGCTGCTGTACAACCTGTTCATCTTCTTCAGCCTGCGTGACAAGGCCTACTTCTGGTACGTGCTGACCACCACCGGCGCCCTGCTGATGATCGTCAGCATGAGCGGCCACGGCTTCCAGTACCTGTGGCCACAAGGCCCGGTGCCCTTCTGGCTGGATCGCATCACCCTGCCCTCGCTGTGGGGCTTCGGCGCCTGCCGCTTCACCCAGACTCTGCTGCAGACTCGCCAGCATGTGCGCTGGGCCCACCACCTGCTGACCTTCGCCTGTGTCTGCTACGTGATCGCCATCGCCCTGGAAGCTCTCGGCGAACGCGGCCTGGCGGCCTGGATCATCGCCCTGCTGTCGCTGACCAGCATCCCCGCCGCGCTTGGCTCGGCCCTGATTCGCTGGCGCCAGGGCTACTTCCCCGCCCTGCTCTACCTCTGCGGCTACGGCCTGATCCTCGGCAGCATCAGCCTGGCGCTGATGCGCTCCACTGGCCTGGTGCAGCCGGCCACCTGGAACGCCTATGTATTCCCCCTGGCGGTGGCGGCCGAATCGATCCTGTTCTCCTTCGCCCTGGCCTACCGCATCCAGATGCTGAAGCAGGAGAAGGCCACAGCCATCCTCCAGGCCGACCGCGAGAAGACCGCCCGCCTGGCGCAGATGCAGAGCAGTGCCGAAGAGCTGCAGGAAGCCGTGCGCCTGCGCACCGCCGAACTGGCCGAGGCCAACCGCCAGCTCAGCGAGCGCGAACAGCTGCTCGAATTCGCCGCCTTCCACGACCCACTCACCGACCTGCCCAACCGTCGCTACCTGATCGAGCGCGCCGAAACGGCCCTGGCCGACGCCCAGCGCCGCGACGAGTCGGTGGCGCTGATGCTGGTCGACCTCGACCATTTCAAGCCGATCAATGACAACTACGGACACGACGCCGGCGACCTCTTGCTGCGCACCATTGGTCAACGCCTGCGCGAGCATGTGCGGGTCAACGACATGGTCGCGCGCCTGGGTGGCGACGAATTCGCCGTGCTGATCTGCGGGCCGGATGCCCAACAGCATGCCCAGGAAATCGCCGCCCGCCTGCTCGAAGAACTGTCGCGCCCGGTGCTATACGGCGCCAACCGTCTGGCCGTGACCATCAGCATCGGCGGCGCACTCTACCCACAGCACGCCCAGCAATTCAGCGGCCTGTACAAATCCGCCGACGAGGCGCTGTACCGGGTCAAGCAGAAGGGCCGCTCGGGCTTCGTCCTGCAGGGCTGTGACGGTGAGCTGAGCCCGCAGGCGTGCCTGATGCTCGACGTGCTCAAGGTGCCCAGCGGGCTGAGCTAGAGCGCAGCCTAGCCTGAGATGTAGCGCCGCGGCACCCGTGCAGTGACCTTGGTCAGCAGCTCGTAGCCAATGGTGCCGGCGGCAGCCGCCACCTCATCCACCGGCAGGCTGGCCCCCCACAACTCCACAGCATCGCCGACCGCAGCCTGCGGCAAATCGGTCAGATCGACCGTGAGCATGTCCATCGACACCCGCCCGGCCAGCGCCACGCGCTGCCCGCCGACCCACAGCGGCGTGCCTGCTGGCGCATGACGCGGATAGCCATCGGCGTAGCCGCAGCTCACCGTGCCGATACGCGACGGCCGCTCAGCGACCCAGCCAGCGCCATAACCGACGCTCTCGCCCGCCGCGACTTCGCGCACGGCGATCAACTGCGCCTGCAGGCTCATCGCAGGCTTGAGCCCTAGCTCGGCGGCGGCCAGATCAGCGAAAGGCGTGGCGCCGTAGAGCATGATGCCGGGGCGAATCCAGTCCATGTGCGTCGCCGGGATGGTCAGCACGGCGGCGGAGTTGGCCAGGCTGCGCTGGTCGAAGTCCAGGTCGAGCAGATCGAGGAAGCATTCGAGCTGCACCTCGGTCAGCGAGTGACCACGCTCGTCAGCGCAGGCGAAATGGCTGAGCAGGTTCAGTTCGGCCACCTGAGCGGCGCCGCGCAGACGCAGGAACAGCTCACGCACGGCCGCGGGCGCCAAACCCAGGCGGTGCATGCCGGAGTCGAGCTTGAGCCAGACACTCAAAGGCCGCGGCAGCTCGCTGGCGAGCAGCGCCTCGACCTGCTCCACGCTCTGCACCACCAGATCCAGGCCCAGGTGCGCCGCCATCGGCAGTTCGTCGGCGGCAAAGCAGCCCTCCAGCAGCAGGATGCGCGCTTCATCGTGCATGGCGCGCACTTCGGCGGCCTCCTCCAGGCTGGCTACAGCAAAACCGTCCGCTTCGCCATGCAGTGCGCTGACCACCTCGCGCACACCATGGCCATAGGCATTGGCCTTGACCACGGCAAAGGCCTGACGCCCTGGTGCGCAGCGCTTGGCCAACTGGTAGTTGTGGACGATGGCAGCCAGATCGATGGTGGCGACGAGGGGGCGCATGAGGTATTTCCGGAAACGAAACGGGCGCCCATCTTAACCGTTGGGCGCCCGTTTTCATTGAGCAGGATCAGCCTCGTACGGGCTTAATCCTCCTCGAAGTTGTAGAGCCCCGGCGCCAGGTTGTCGAAGCGCGTGTACTTGCCGATGAAGGCCAGACGGCAGGTACCGATGGGGCCGTTACGCTGCTTGCCGATGATGATCTCGGCCACGCCCTTGTACTCCGTCTCCGGGTGATACACCTCGTCGCGGTAAACGAACATGATGATGTCGGCGTCCTGCTCGATCGCCCCGGATTCACGCAAGTCGGAGTTGACCGGGCGCTTGTTGGGGCGCTGTTCCAGCGAGCGGTTGAGCTGCGACAGTGCAATGACCGGGCAGTTGAACTCCTTGGCCAGCGCCTTGAGCGAGCGCGAGATCTCGGAAATCTCGTTGGTGCGGTTGTCGCCGGACGAGCCCGGAATCCGCATCAGCTGCAAGTAGTCGACCATGATCATGCCGATCTCGCCGTGCTCGCGAGCCAGGCGCCGGGCGCGGGCGCGCATCTCGGTCGGCGAGATGCCGGCGGTATCGTCGATGAACAACTTGCGCTCATTGAGCAGATTGACCGCCGAGGTCAGCCGCGGCCAGTCGTCGTCGTCCAGCTTGCCGGAACGCACCTTGGTCTGGTCGATGCGGCCAAGCGACGACAGCATACGCATCACGATCGAGTCGCTGGGCATCTCCAGGGAGAACACCAGGATCACCTTCTCGCTGCGCAGCACGGCGTTTTCCACCAGGTTCATGGCGAAGGTGGTCTTACCCATGGACGGACGACCGGCGACGATCACCAGGTCGGCAGGCTGCAGGCCGCTGGTCATGCCATCGAGGTCGGTGAAGCCGGTGGAGATACCGGTCAGGCCCTCGTTGGTGTTGAACAGCTCGTCGATGCGGTCGATGGTCTTGACCAGGATGTCGTTGATCCCCACCGGGCCACCGGCCTTGGGCCGCGCCTCGGCGATCTGGAAGATCTGCCGCTCGGCTTCGTCGAGTACCTCTACCGCACTCTTGCCCTGGGGCGCGTAGGCCATGTCGGCGATGTCGTTGCTGATGCCAATCAGCTGGCGCAGGGTCGCGCGCTCGCGAATGATCTGCGCGTAGGCCTTGATGTTGGCCACGGACGGAGTGTTCTTGGCCAACTCGCCGAGGTAGCCGAGGCCGCCGACCTGGCTCAGGTGACCTTCCTTGTCCAGCTGTTCGGACAGGGTCACCACGTCGAACGGCGAGTTACGCTCGGCCAGGGTGTAAATGGCGCGGAAGATCAGACGGTGGTCATGGCGGTAGAAGTCGCCATCGGAGACCGCATCGGAAACCCGCTCCCAGGCGTTGTTATCCAGCATCAAACCGCCGAGCACGGCCTGTTCGGCCTCGATGGAATGCGGCGGCACCTTGAGGGCGGCGGTTTCCAGATCGTATTGCTGGGGGACGCTGATATCGTTCATGGCACCTGTAATTCCGAAAAGCACAGAGGCTTTGACAAAGGACAGCTTTGCAAAAGGCTCTGAAAAAACAACGGGCACTCACCACTGACGCAGTGAGTGCCCGATTGTCAGCAGGCCGGCACTTTCGTGCAAGCCCACGGGTAGCAGCCTGAATTAGGCAGCGACCACAATCACCTTGACGGTGGCTTCAACGTCGGTGTGCAGGTGCACAGCTACGTCGAACTCGCCAACCTGGCGAATGGTGCCGTTCGGCAGACGCACTTCAGCCTTGGCCACTTCAACGCCGGAGGCGGTAAGGGCGTCAGCGATGTCGTGGGTACCGATGGAACCGAACAGCTTGCCTTCGTCACCAGCAACAGCAGTGATGGTGACTTCCAGCTCGGCCAGTTGAGCGGCGCGGGCTTCGGCGGAAGCTTTCTTGGCGGCAGCAGCGGCTTCCAGCTCAGCGCGACGGGCTTCGAACGCAGCAACGTTCTCGGCGGTAGCGGCAGTAGCCTTGCCCTGCGGCAGCAGGTAGTTACGACCGTAACCGGCCTTAACGTTTACTTTGTCGCCCAGGTTGCCCAGGTTGGCGATTTTTTCCAGCAGGATGACTTCCATTTGGGTCTTACCTCTTAACTTTTAACCTTCACCGTTCGCAGGCCCGGCGCCGTTGTTGCGCGCTCGGCGGCCGCGAAAATCAATCAGACTGTCGACGATGGCCAAGACCACCAGTAACGGATAAATCAGCTGCAAAAACAGCAGCAGCGACACGTACAGCCCTACCAGCCAGAACCGGCTCAGTCGCCCTGCGGCAGCCAAACCATGCAGCAGAGCAACCCCGGCAAACGCCAGCGGCACACTGCACAGCGGCGTCAGCATGGCCAGCTCCAGCCCCAGATTGGTGCCCAGAACAATAACCGCCAACAGGCCGAGGGCCAGGGCCGGCGGCAGTCGCAAGGCTCGAAACTCAAGCCCGAAACCACCCGGGTTGTACAGCGCCGCCTGCCAGTAACGCCCAAGCATCAGGCAGAGCAGGCTGACGATCTGCAGCAACGCAGCCATCAGTCCGGTGAGTACCGGGGCAACCAGCGCTTGCAGGCGGGTCTGCTCGTCTACCGACATCTGCTGGTAGACCCCATCGAACATCTGCGGCATCAGCTTGTGCAGCTCGGCCGCCAGTTCATTGATGGGTTGGCTAAACACCGCGCCCAACGTCACGCCATACACCAGACCGAGCGCGATGCTGACCAGCAGCACGCGAACCCAGGACCACCCGGCACGCAACAACAGCGCCAGACTCAGCGTACCGAGCATCACCAAAAGGACGCGCGGATCACCGAAGTGCCACCAGACCAAGGCCGGCAACACCGCCCAGGCGAGGATGCCCACTGCATCTCTCGGCCCCCGCCGCAGCAGCACTAGGCTACTGGCAGCGGCACTCAACCAGAACAACAGCGGCAGAGCCGCCGAAACGACCACCACCAGGGTGGCCTGCATGCGGCCGCGCATGATGAACTCAGCCAAGGCGCGCATGCGTTTTATCCCTTACTACTTGTCGACGATCTGTTCTCAACGGCCGTGGCTGTCGGTGTAGGGCAGCAGGGCCAGGTAGCGGGCGCGCTTGATAGCGACGGCCAGCTGACGCTGGTACTTGGCCTTGGTACCGGTGATACGGCTAGGAACGATCTTGCCGGTTTCAGAAACGTAGGCTTTCAGGGTGTTGAGATCTTTGAAGTCGATCTCTTTCACGCCTTCAGCGGTGAAACGGCAGAATTTACGACGACGGAAGAAACGTGCCATGAATGTGGCTCCTCAATAGATCCGTGGATTACTCGTCAGCGTTGTTGTCGCTGTTGTCACCGTCTTCGCTGTCAGCGGATTCGGTTTCAACGCGCTCACGGCGCTCGCGGCGCTCGCTGCGGTTTTCTTCGGCCTTGAGCATCTCGGACTGACCGGTAACGGCTTCGTCGCGACGGATGATCAGGTTACGGATTACTGCGTCGTTGTAGCGGAAGTTGTCTTCCAGCTCGGCCAGGGCTTTGCCGCTGCACTCAACGTTCAGCATCACGTAGTGAGCCTTGTGAACGTTGTTGATGGCGTAGGCCAGCTGACGACGGCCCCAGTCTTCCAGACGGTGGATTTTGCCGCCGTCTTCTTCGATCAGCTTGGTGTAACGCTCGACCATGCCGCCGACTTGCTCGCTCTGGTCCGGATGAACCAGAAAGATGATTTCGTAATGACGCATGAATGCTCCTTACGGGTTGTAGCCTGCCAACAAAAAGTGGTCAGGCAAGGAGTGAATGACTCGTTTGATCTTGCCGAAGCGAAGGCGCGGGCGCACCTGCCGTCACGGCAAGGGGCGACATTCTAGAGAAGCCCCCTGCCGCACGCAAGGCAGACTGGTGATTATTTGAACAGCCAGAAGAGTGCTCTGCTGTGCGTCGGGCCTCGCGGCCCGACCCAACCTACGCCTTGCGTGCCGCCTGGCGCTGGCGCACCGCTTCGAACAGGCAGACGCCAGTGGCGACAGAAACATTGAGACTGCTGACACTGCCGCTCATCGGCAGCTTCACCAGATAATCGCAGTGCTCGCGAGTCAGCCGGCGCATGCCTTTGCCTTCGGCACCCATGACCAGCACCGTAGGCCCGGTCATGTCGAGCTGGTAAATCTCCTGCTCGACCTCGCCGGCGGTACCAACCACCCACAGGCCTTTTTTCTGCAATTTTTCCAGGGTGCGCGCCAGGTTGGTCACCGCCACCAGCGGGATTACTTCGGCAGCACCACAAGCCACCTTGCGCACGGTGGCGTTGAGCGTGGCGGACTTGTCCTTGGGCACGATAACCGCCTGAGCACCGGCCGCATCGGCCGTGCGCAGGCAGGCGCCGAGATTGTGCGGATCGGTCACGCCATCCAGCACCAGCAATAGCGCTGGACCTTCACCACGCTCAAGCAGCTCGTCGAGCATGTTCTCGCCCCACACCTGACTGGGACTGACCTCGGCCACCACGCCCTGGTGCACGCCTTCAGCCCACTCGTCCAGCTCCTGACGCTCCTTGTGCCCCACCGGCACGCGATGCTGGCCAGCCAGCTCCAGCAGCGACTGCACGCGCGGTGCACTGCGACTCTCAGCGAGCCACAGCTGCTTGACCCGCTTGGGATGGTGACGCAGCAGCGCCTCGACGGCATGCACGCCGTAGACTTTTTCCAGCTGACTCATCGCTTCGCCTTGCGCTTGCTCGGTTTGCTCGCGGCTGGCTTGTCCGTGCTGGGTGTACCCTTGCGATGACTGGAGGCCTTGCCGCCTGCACCACCCTTGCCACCCGCAGGCTTAGCACCGCCCTTCTTCGCGCCGTCGAGCAGCGCCTTCTTCACATCACGGCTTTTCTGCACATCGGTATTACCCATGCCCGACGCCTTGGTTGCAGACTTGCGCCCGGCCGAGCCGGCTTTACTGCGCGACTCGACCTTGCCCTCGGCCAGCTCGAAGTCGATCTTGCGCTCGTCCAGGTCAACACGCATGACCTTGACCGCCACGCTGTCACCCAAGCGGAAGCTGCGCCCACTACGCTCGCCAGCCAGGCGATGGTGTACCGGGTCGAAGTGGTAGTAATCCGCCGGCAGCGCGGTGACATGCACCAGGCCTTCGACATAGATGTCCTTCAGCTCGACGAAGATGCCAAAACCGGTCGCCGCCGTGATCACACCCTCGAAGATCTCGCCGACGCGATCCTGCATGAACTCGCACTTGAGCCAGTTGACCACGTCACGGGTTGCCTCATCGGCGCGCCGCTCGGTCATCGAGCACTGCTCGCCAAGCTGCTCCAGCGCCGCCTCGTCGTACGGATAGATACGCGCCTTGGGCACAGTCGCCGCGCCGGCGCGCTGCACGTGCTTGGTCTCGCGCTTGGAGCGGATCACGCTGCGAATGGCGCGATGCACCAGCAGGTCCGGATAACGGCGGATCGGCGAGGTGAAGTGGGTGTACGCCTCGTAGTTGAGGCCGAAGTGACCGTTGTTGTCGGCGCTGTACACCGCCTGGCTCAGCGAACGCAGCATCACCGTCTGGATCAACTGGAAGTCCGGACGCTCCTGAATGCTAGCCAGCAGCTTCTGGTAATCCTTCGGCGTCGGCCCTTCCTTGCCCTTGTGCAAGGCCAGGCCCAGCTCGCCGAGGAACGCCTTGAGCTTCTCCACCCGCTCGGCTGGCGGGCCATCGTGCACGCGATACAGCGACGGGATGGCGTGATCCTGCATGAAGCGCGCGGTGGCCACGTTGGCCGCCAACATGCACTCCTCGATCAGCTTGTGCGCGTCGTTGCGCTGAGTCGGACGGATTTCGGCGATCTTGCGTCCGGTACCGAAGACGATGCGCGTCTCCTGGGTCTCGAAGTCGATGGCGCCACGCTCGTGACGAGCGGCCAGCAACACCTGATACAGGGCGTAGAGCTGCTTGAGGTGCGGCAGCACCTCTTTATATTCCTCACGCAGCGATTTGCCTTCGCTGCTCTTCGGCTGCTCCAGCATGTAGCTGACCTTGTTGTAGGTCAGGCGCGCATGGGAATGGATGACCGCCTCGTAGAACTGGTAGTCGACCAGCTCGCCAGACTTGGACATGCTCATTTCGCAGACCATGGCCAGACGGTCGACATGCGGGTTCAGCGAGCACAGACCGTTGGACAGCTCTTCCGGCAGCATCGGCACCACGCGCTCGGGGAAATACACCGAGTTGCCGCGCTTCTGCGCTTCTTCATCCAGCGCCGAACCGACCTTGACGTAGCTCGACACGTCGGCGATGGCGACATAGAGCTTCCAGCCGCCGGAGAACAACTTCCAGCGGCTGCTGTTCTTCTCGCAATACACAGCATCGTCGAAGTCGCGCGCATCCTCACCGTCGATGGTGACGAACGGTAGGTGACGCAGGTCGACCCGGTGCTCCTTGTCCCTCTCTTCCACCTGCGGCTTGAGCTTGCGCGCCTCTTTAAGGACGGCCTCGGGCCAGACATGGGGAATGTCGTAGCTGCGCAGGGCCACGTCGATTTCCATGCCCGGCGCCATGTAGTTGCCGATCACTTCGACGATATCGCCCTGCGGCTGGAAGCGCGCAGTAGGCCAATGGGTGATCTTGATCTCGACGAACTGGCCGATCTTGGCGCCAGCGGTACGCCCCGGAGTGACCAGCACTTCCTGCTGGATCTTCGGATTGTCCGCCTCGACGAAGCCGATGCCGGCCTCCTCGAAGTAACGCCCGACAATGGTCTCGTGGGCGCGCTCGATGACTTCAACCAGCGCGCCTTCGCGACGACCACGACGATCGAGGCCGGACACCCGCGCCAACGCGCGGTCGCCATCGAACACCAGACGCATCTGCGCGGGACTGAGGAACAGGTCGTCACTGCCATCATCAGGGATAAGAAAGCCGAAGCCATCGCGATGACCGCTGATGCGCCCACGGACCAGATCGAGCTTGTCCACCGGCGCATAGGTGCCACGACGCGTATAGATAAGCTGGCCATCGCGCTCCATGGCGCGCAGGCGACGACGAAGGGCTTCGAGCTGCTCGTCGGTGGTCAGCCCAAACTCTTCCACCAGTTCTTCGCGAGCGGCAGGCGAACCGCGCTCGGATAGATGCTGGAGAATCAGCTCACGACTGGGAATGGGGTTTTCGTACTTTTCCGCCTCGCGGGCGGCCTCGGGATCGAGGGATTGCCAATCGGCCATTAAATGAAAATACCTTTATGCATAGGATTGCCTTCTGTCTATTGAAGCGCGAAACGGCACCGGGGGTCAGCTTTTCCCGCGACAATAATTTTTTCGGCGTCAGGGGTTTACAAGCAAAAACCGCGTCCGTATAGTTCGCGCCCACAACGTTGCTGAGACGTTGTAACACGGAAGCGACTGAGTAATCATAGTTTCCCGTGCCCAGGTGGCGGAATTGGTAGACGCACTAGGTTCAGGTCCTAGCGGTGGCAACACCGTGGAAGTTCGAGTCTTCTCCTGGGCACCACTCTTCACGAAAAAACCGAGCTCAGGCTCGGTTTTTTCGTTTCTATCCTCAGGAAAATTCGGCACACCGTGCGAGCTAGAGAAAAACTAGGCGGAAGAGGCCGAGGAAGCGCAGTTGACTGCAGTCAATGAGCATTCCGAAGCCTTTTCCAACACAGCTTTCCGACGCGCAGCCGGCCGTCAGACCTTGAACTGGGCGAAACTGGCCTTGAGCTGACTGACCAGGCCATCCACCACTCGCCCGCTGGCTGCCGTCTCGCTCACTGCCTGAGCCGCACGCTGCGCCTCGCTGTGGATCACCTCGACCCGGCCACGCACCGCACTGGCGCCATCGGCCTGGTGAGCAGCAGAGCGGGTCGCCGCATCGATGGCCCCATGCACTTCATCCACCGAATCCTGCACCGACTGCTGTAGACGTGCGCTGTCGCGTAACGCCTGCAAACCCTCCGCAGCCTGGCCGCCCGCCTGACCGATCACCGCCACCGCTTCGCGCGCGCCCTGCTGCAAGGCAGTGATATGCGCCTGGATATCGCCGGTGGATTGCTGAGTCTTGCTGGCCAGGGCCCGTACCTCGTCAGCCACCACGGCAAAACCACGACCACTCTCCCCTGCCCGTGCCGCCTCGATGGCAGCGTTCAGCGCCAGCAGATTGGTCTGCTCGGCGATGGACTGGATCACCGTCAGCACCACTTCGATCTGCTCACTCTGCTTGGCCAGCTTCTCGATTACCGCCGAGCCGTTATCCACTCGCGCCACCAATGCCTCGATCAGGCCGCCAACCTTGGCCGCAATCGCCGCATTCTCATGGGCCGCCTGACGAATGGCAGCGACCCGCTGCTGGGCATCGTGCATGGACTGACTCTCAGCCTGAGCCGCCGCAGCCATTTCCTCCAGCGCCTGCAGGCTGCCAGCCACCTCGTCACGCTGGCGCCCGGCGGCGGCTTCGGCCGCAGCACTGCGCTGGGCCAGGCTGCGGATTTCCTCACCCGTACGCTGCGCCACTTCACCCGCCTCACGCACAATCGGTTGCAGCTTGGCGATGAACTGATTGACCGCCGAGGCCATCTCGCCAACCTCGTCACGACTATCCAGCTGCACGCGACGAGTCAGATCCCCCTCGCCAGCCGCCAGATCCTTGAGCGCAGCGATCAACAGCTGCAAGCGGCTGAGCACTCGCCAGCCCAGCACCAGCGCCACAGCCGCCAGGGTCAGCAAACCCACCACCAGCAGGCCGCTGGCGATACGCCAGCGCAGATTGCCGGCAGCCTGCTGCACGGTTTCGCTGCCGTTGCGCGCCATCTCTCCGGTCGCCTGCTCAGCCGCTCGCAGACGTTGCTGTAGCGCCTGGGTACTGTCTTGCGCCGCACCGGAAAGGCTCTTGTCGACCAGCTCACCGGCATTACCCACCAGACTGGCGAAACGGCTGTCGAGCGCCACCAGCTCCTGCTCCACACCATCCAGCGACATGCCCAGCTGCACCTTGCCTATGGCCGAGCCCATGGGGTTGATCTCGGCCTCGATCATATACACCTTGGGATCGCGCGAAGCGCCGTCCACCAGCTTGTCCAGACCAGTCTTGCCCTGGCCGGCTGCAATCAGTTCGCGCACGCGCGGGTTGCTGCGATCGAAGTTGCGCGTCAGGCGCTTGCCTTCGGCGTCATAGAACACCGCGAACAGAACTGTCGGATCACGTTGCACGATGCGGGTCAGCGCAGTCAGCGCTGGCGCGTCATTATCCCAGATGGCCTTCGGCGCCACGCCGGCGAGCATCTGCGCAATGGAGTTGCCAGACTCCTTGAGGCTTTGCTCCAGCACTTTGCGCAGCTGCTCCTGCTCCCCCTTGAGCTGGGAAGTCAGGCCGCTACCGAGACGCTCCCGGGTATTGCTGGAAAGCGCCGCCAAACCTGCACGCATCTCCTCCTCGGCACTACCGAGCTCGCCGGCAAGGCGCTGACTCTCACTCCCCAGGCGCTGCGTCAGATCCTGCACCAGCCCGTCGACAGTGGCGCGCGTCAACCACACCGCCACCCCCACCTGCGCCAGCATGGCCAACCCCAGGGCAATGAAAACCGGGCGCAGCAGACGGCTGCGCAACAGCGAAAACAGAACGGACACTGCGGTAACTCCTTCCGGTCAGACGACCTTGATGCCTGTTGCATCGGCCGCCTTTAAAAAAGCTGTAATGAAGCAAGGTACAGGCCAGGTGCCAGTATAAAAACAAAGCCCCGCTCAGGGCGGGGCTTTGTTGAAGAACGAGGCTGAATCAGTACTGCGGGTTACCGCGCAGCTGGGCCTCGGCAGCCTTGGCCAGATCCGGCGGCAGGAAGTCCTTGTCCGGGTCGTAGTCAGGCTTGAGGAAACCGGACAGCGCTTCCAGATCCGTCGGTGCCAGGGTGCCCGCCGCCTGCTTCAGGCGCAGGTTGTTGAGGATGTAGTCGTAACGGGCATCGTTGTAGTTGCGCACCGAGCTGTACAGCTGGCGCTGCGCATCGAGCACGTCGACGATGTTGCGGGTACCAACCTGATAGCCGATTTCAGTGGCTTCCAGGGCACTCTGGTTGGAGATGATCGACTGCTTGCGCGCCTGCACGGTTTCCACATCGGTGTTCACCGCACGGTGCAGGTTGCGGGTGTTTTCCACCACCTTGCGACGCAGGCTCTCACGTTCCTGCTCGCTCTGGCTCAGGCGCTGGTAGGCTTCGCGTACCTGCGAGCTGGTCAGGCCGCCGCTGTAGATCGGGATATTCAGCTGCAGGCCGATGGTGGTCTGATCCGCATCACCGTCATAACGCACCCCCGGCGTGCCCGTGGGGTTGCTGAAGCCGAGGGAGTCATTGTCGCCTTTCTGGTACTGCGCCACGGCATCCAGGGTTGGCGCGTGGCCGGACTTGCGCTGGCGCAGGGTTTCTTCCGCCGCATCCACCGCATAGTTGCTGGCCTGCAGATTGAGGTTCTGCTGCGCCGCAGTATCGACCCAGGCTTTGGCATCGTTCGGCGTAGGCACCAGCACCGGCAGGCTGTGCTTGACGCCTTCCAGCGAGCTGTATTCATGAGTGGTCAGGGTCACCAGCGCCTGGAAGGCATCGTCTACCGCACGCTGGGCGAGGATGCGGTTGGCGCGAGCGGTGTCGAAACCGGCCTGAGCCTCCAGCACATCGGTCTTGTCGGAAAGCCCGACATCGAAACGCTCATTGGCCTGATCCAGCTGGCGCTTGAACGCCGCTTCCTCGGCCTTGGTCGAGGCCAGGGTGTCCTGGGCGCGCAACACGGCGAAATAGGTTTCGGCACTCTGCAGAATCAGGTTCTGCTCGGTGGCGGAAAGCTGCAGCGCAGCCTGCTGGTCAGTAGCCTTGGCCGCCTGGAACTGGAACCAGCGGTCGGCACGGAACAATGGCTGAGACAGACTGGCGCGGTAGGACAAACCGCTGCGAGTGGCATCCAGATCACCAACGCTGGTATCGACATTGGTATCGGTAGAGCTCAGGTCAGCCCCGCCAGACAGGTTGGGCAACAGGCCGGCTCGCGCCTGCGGCACCACTTCGCTGATAGCCTGGTAGTTGGCCTGCGCCGCAGCCAGGTCGGCATTGTTCTTCACCGCCTCGTTATAGACGGTGACCAGATCGGTCTTGGTCGCCAGGGAAGCGTCTTCCGCCCAGGCCATTCCGGTGGTGGCAGCAGCTACTGCGAGCGCCAGCGAGAGTCTGCGTAGCATGATCAGTCCTAGATGCAGAGAAGTCGGGCAAGGCTAAGGCTGCCGCTGGCGGTGGTCAAGGCGAGCACAGCGCAACGGCAGGCCGGTTTACGACAAGCTTTGTTGCCTAGTCGCAACAATGCCAAGACTTTATATAGACCAGTCCCCAGAAGCTGCCGACGAAAGGCACGGTAGAAACGAGCCCGCAATTGCTGTTGTGTACAATTTTTGATTAGACTGCCGCCAGTTCTTGTCGGGGTGCCCAGAATCGTGGGCTGAGATCGGATAGTTCCGGATCCCGTTGAACCTGATCAGGTTAAGGCCTGCGTAGGGAACAAGATGTCCTCGTCCGCTTTCGGCGAGTCCTCTCGGCACCATCCGTGGTGCGCCTTCCGCCTTCAGGTTCGCTCCGACATCCCACCGAGGAGCCGAGCCGATGAGCGTCAAACAACAACAGAAAAACCTCAGCGAGAGCGCCCAGGTCGACCAGCAGTCGATCCAGCCTTTCCCCCGTTCGCAGAAAGTCTATGTACAGGGTTCGCGCCCCGATATCCGCGTGCCGATGCGCGAGATCAGCCTGGACGTGACACCCACCGCCTTCGGTGGCGAGATCAACGCCCCGGTCACCGTCTACGACACCTCCGGCCCCTACACCGACCCGAACGTGCAGATCGACGTGCGCCAGGGCCTGGCCGACGTGCGCAGCGCCTGGATCGAGGATCGCGGCGACACCGAGAAACTGCCAGGTCTGTCCTCCGAGTTCGGCCAGCGCCGCCTGAATGACGCGGAGCTTTCCGCCATGCGCTTCGCCCATGTGCGCAACCCGCGCCGGGCCAAGGCCGGCAAGAACGTCAGCCAGATGCACTACGCCAAGCAGGGCATCATCACCCCCGAGATGGAATACGTCGCCATCCGCGAGAACATGAAGCTGGCCGAGGCCCGCGAAGCTGGCTTGCTCAAGGAGCAACACTCCGGCCACAGCTTCGGCGCCAACATCCCGAAAGAGATCACCCCGGAGTTCGTCCGCAGCGAAATCGCCCGCGGCCGCGCCATCATCCCGGCCAACATCAACCACGTGGAGCTGGAGCCGATGATCATCGGCCGCAACTTCCTGGTGAAGATCAACGGCAACATCGGCAACTCGGCGCTGGGCTCTTCGATTGAAGAAGAAGTGGCCAAGCTGACCTGGGGCATCCGCTGGGGTTCGGACACTGTCATGGACCTGTCCACCGGCAAGCACATCCACGAGACCCGCGAGTGGATCATCCGCAACTCTCCGGTACCGATCGGCACCGTGCCGGTCTACCAGGCCCTGGAGAAGGTCGGCGGCATCGCCGAGGACCTGACCTGGGAGCTGTTCCGCGACACCCTGATCGAGCAGGCCGAGCAGGGCGTGGACTACTTCACCATCCACGCCGGCGTACTGCTGCGCTACGTGCCGCTGACCGCCAAGCGGGTTACCGGCATCGTCAGCCGCGGCGGCTCGATCATGGCCAAGTGGTGCCTGGCGCATCATAAGGAGAACTTCCTCTACACCCACTTCGACGAAATCTGCGAAATCATGAAGGCCTACGACGTCAGCTTCTCGCTGGGCGATGGCCTGCGTCCGGGCTCCATTGCCGACGCCAACGACGCCGCGCAGTTCGGCGAGCTGGAGACCCTCGGCGAGCTGACCAAGATCGCCTGGAAGCATGACGTGCAGACCATGATCGAAGGCCCCGGCCACGTGCCGATGCAGCTGATCAAGGAGAACATGGACAAGCAGCTGGAGTGCTGCGACGAGGCGCCGTTCTACACCCTCGGCCCGTTGACCACCGACATCGCCCCCGGCTACGACCACATCACCAGCGGCATCGGCGCGGCGATGATCGGCTGGTTCGGCTGCGCCATGCTCTGCTACGTCACGCCCAAGGAGCACCTGGGTCTGCCGAACAAGGATGACGTGAAGACCGGCATCATCACCTACAAGATCGCCGCGCACGCTGCGGATCTCGCCAAAGGTCATCCGGGCGCGCAGATCCGCGACAACGCCCTGTCCAAGGCGCGTTTCGAGTTCCGCTGGGAAGACCAGTTCAACCTTGGCCTCGATCCGGATACCGCCCGCGCCTTCCACGACGAGACCCTGCCCAAGGACTCGGCCAAGGTGGCGCACTTCTGCTCCATGTGCGGGCCGAAGTTCTGCTCGATGAAGATCACCCAGGAAGTCCGTGACTACGCCAAGGACAACGGCCTGACCGACGAACAGAAGGCCATCGAGGCTGGCTTCGCCGAACAGTCCGAACGCTTCAAGGAAGAAGGCGCCGTGATCTACCGGCAGGTCTGACACCTGTCCACATCAGGCCCCGCGCTGCGTCGCGGGGTCTTTTCATTCCATCGTTGGGAAAATAATTAAGTGACCACTGCCAACTACTCCCCCAACCTCGCCGTGCCGCTGACCGAGCGCGCCTTCGGCGCCCGCGACCTGCTCGCCTTGTGGTTCTCCCTCGGCATGGGCCTGATGGTGCTGCAGGCCGGTGCCCTGCTCGCCCCGGGCCTGGGTCTGGCCGGCGCGCTGCTGGCACTGCTGCTCGGTGTCGGCCTCGGCGCCCTGCTGCTCGGTGCGGTCGGGGTGATCGGCAGCGACACCGGCATGGCCTCGATGGCTGCCCTGCGCCTGAGCCTGGGTCGCCACGGCGCGGCGCTGCCGGCACTGCTCAACCTGCTGCAACTGGTCGGCTGGGGCGCGTTCGAGATCATCGTCATGCGTGATGCCGCCAGCCTGCTGGCCGGCAAGGCCTTCGGCACAGACAGCGCCTGGACCAACCCGGCGCTGTGGACCCTGGCGTTCGGCGCCCTGGCCACCCTGCTGGCGGTGGCCGGCCCGCTGGCCTTCGTCCGCCGTGTGCTGCGCAAGTGGGGCATCTGGCTGCTGCTCGGTGCCTGCGCCTGGCTGACCTGGAACCTGTTCGACAAGGCCGACCTGGCCGCGCTCTGGGCCCGCCCGGGTGACGGTTCGATGAGCTTTGCCCTGGGCTTCGATCTGGCCATCGCCATGCCGCTGTCCTGGCTGCCGCTGATCGCCGACTACTCGCGCTTCGGTCGCAGTGCCCGAGGCACCTTCGCCGGCGCTGCACTGGGCTTCTTCGTCGGTTGCCTGTGGTTGATGAGCCTGGGCGTGGCCTACACCCTGGCCTTCGCCGCGCCGGAAGAAGCCAACAGCCTGCTGCTGGCTCTGGCCGGTGCCGGCATGGGCATTCCGCTGCTGCTGATACTGCTCGACGAGTCGGAAAAGGCCTTCGCCGACATCCACTCGGCCGCCGTGTCCAGCGGCACCCTGCTGCCAATCAAGGTCGAGCACCTGGCGCTGGCCATTGGCGTGCTCTGTACCCTGATCGCCTGGTTCGCACCGCTAGCCCAGTACGAACACTTCCTGCTGCTGATCGGCTCGGTGTTCGCTCCGCTGTTCGGCGTGGTGCTGATGGATCACTTCGTCCTCCGCCGCCGCCAAGTGCCGAGCAACGTGCCGCTGCTGCGCTGGGACAGCCTGCTGGCCTGGGCCTGCGGCGTGGCCACCTTCCATGTGCTGGTCAACTTCTACCCCGCCGTCGGCGCCACCCTGCCGGCCTTGCTGCTGGCGGCAGCATTGCAATGGTTGCTGGGCAAGTTGCGCGGTTGAGAGCAAAGGTAGGTTGGCCCGGACTACGCAGGCCGAGCCAACCTAACGTGCGCCTGGGAAGTAAGTGGTCTTGAGGATGCCGTCGAGCTTGGCATAGGGGATATACAGGGTCGGATGACCGCTCTCGTAGGGGGCGATGCGCTCGATCTCGTATTTGATCATCACCGCGTTGCGCAACGGCGCCACATTGGCGGTACGCACGAAGGGCCAGACGGCCTGAAATTCGGCGTTATCGGCCAGGCCGTTGCTCTTCAGCCACTCCTGATGGGACTGGCGGACCTTCTCCCAGAAAGCCTCCTGCAGCCCCGGCAGCAGCAGATCGTCCAGGCTTACCACGCGCCCCAGCTCGCGGTCGTAGGTCAGGTAGGCACGTCCCGGCACACCGCGCTTGCCGCCGTTGAAGCGATAGCTGGACAGTTCGATCACTAGCAGGCGGTCGTGCTGCTCCAGCACCTTGGCCTGCAGGTAGCTCATCCAACCCGGCTGGCCACTGGCGAGAAACTCGCGCTCATGCACGGCAAGCGACGGCGGCGCCGGATCACCCGGCAGCTCGATGGTCAGCTTGAGCAGTTCACGCTCGATGCGGGCATTGAGCTCCGGCATGCCATCAAGCAATTGCAGGTCGATATTGACCAACGGGCAATCCTTCTCGGCGCAGCCGACCGGGCGGTGTTCCCAGGCCTGACGCGTGGTCGGCAGCGCCTGGCTGGCGCCGTTCGGCAGCAGCGACTGGCAACCTGCCAGAAACAGAGACACGGACAGCAGACTGGCAACGGCTATGGAGCGCATGAACATTCCTTGGACGGCGACGGGCGTTTCGACTGCGAGCGCCGGCATCTGTTCCGAGCGCGGGCGCCATTGTGGCTGGCGACACGTCTCCATCCAAGCCCATGCTGAGTCAGGAACAGCACTCCGGCGCTGAACGAATCCATAGCCCTCCTGTCGCAATTGCCGGCGAAACTGTTTAGTCAGGGCCCGGAGCGAAGCTACCATCGTGCCGCCTGGCACTTGCCAAAGCCGCGGCGCGGCGCGCACATTCGTCATCAACCAGCCGCACAATGCCGGACCAGAGGGGGAATACATGACCGTAAACGACGTCGAGGTGCTTCAGCGCGAGACCTGCTTCAAGGGTTTCTATCGCCTGGATCGCCTGCACCTGCGTCACCGCCAGTTCGCCGGCGGCATGGGCCCACAGCTCAGCCGTGAACTGTTCGTGCGCCACGACGCCGTCTGCGTGCTGCCCTACGACCCGCAGCGCGACAACGTGGTGCTGATCGAACAGTTCCGCGTCGGCGCCCTGGAAAAGTCTGCCAACCCCTGGCTGATCGAACTGGTTGCCGGCCTGATCGACAAGGACGAGGAGCCAGAAGAGGTCGCCCGGCGCGAAGCCGTCGAAGAGGCCGACCTGACCCTGACCTCGCTGTGGCCCATCACCACCTACTTCCCCTCCCCGGGTGGCTCGGATGAGCGCGTGTACCTGTATGTCGGCCGTTGCGACAGCGAAGGCGCCGGCGGCGTTCACGGCCTGGCCGAGGAAGGCGAAGACATCCGCGTGCACGTCTGGCCGCTGGAAGATGCCTTGCAGGCAGTGCGGGACGGGCGCATCAACAACGCCGCCAGCATCATCGCCCTGCAATGGCTGGCGCTGAACCGCGCCGAAGTGCGGGGATTGTGGTCATGAACCTGCTGCGCGAGCGCTACCGGGTCGACCTGGTCGAGCTGCAGGCCGCTTGCGAAGCCAACTACGCGCGTCTGCTGCGCCTGCTGCCGGACATGCGCGCCGCCGAAGGTGAGCGCCGCGTGGCCCTCAGCCAGGGCGACCAGCTGCTCGGCGTGCTGACCCTGCGCATCACCGAGAACTGCCCGTACACCACCACCCTGGAAGTGCACCAGGAACACAGCCTGGCCTGGCTACCGGTACCGCGCCTGGAAGTGCGCGCCTACCACGACGCACGCATGGCCGAAGTGACCGGCGCGGAAAACGCCCGACGTTTTCGCAGCATCTATCCCTACCCCAACGCCGCCATGCACCAGCCGGACGAGAAGAGCCAGCTCAACCTGTTCCTCGGCGAATGGCTGAGCCACTGCATTGCCTGTGGCCACGAGTTGGAACCCGTCCTGTAATCGCAACCGCACAAATGTGACCTGTTCACGCTTGTCGGGTTTACCGAATCACGTTTCACCCACCATAATCCTGAGACCTCGCTCAGGAGTAGGCCCTTGTCGCGCCCGTCGTCCCTTGCCTCTGACCGCCCGGTGCTGCTGGTGCAGCTGTCGGACAGCCATCTATTCGCCGAGGAAGACGGCAAACTGCTGGGCATGAACACCCGCGACAGCCTGGAGAGGGTGATCGAAAGGGTTCAGACCGAACAACGGGATATCGACCTGATCCTGGCCACCGGCGACCTGTCCCAGGATGGCAGCCTGGCCTCCTACCAGCGCTTCCATCAGCTCACGGCCAATCTGGGCAGCGCGGCGCGCTGGCTTCCCGGCAACCACGATGAAGTGCCAATCATGCGCAGCGCCTGCGCCGACAGTGACCTGCTGCAATCCGTCGCGGATCTGGGTAACTGGCGCATCATCCTGCTCGACTCCTCGATTCCCGGCGCCGTACCCGGTTACCTGGCCGACGATCAGCTGGAACTGCTGGAACAGGCCCTGAGCGAAGCTCCCGAGCGCCACCATCTGATCTGCTTCCACCATCATCCAGTGTCCATCGGCTGCGACTGGATGGAGCCGATTGGCCTGCGCAATGCGCAAGCCATGTTCGCCGTGCTGGATCGCCACCCACAGGTCAAGGCGCTGCTCTGGGGCCATATCCATCAGGAATTCGACCAGCTGCGCAATGGCGTGCGCCTGCTCGCCTCGCCTTCCACCTGCGTGCAGTTCGCGCCGGGCAGCGAGGAGTTTCAGGTTGGCAGCGAGGCCCCGGGCTACCGCTGGCTGCGCCTGCACGCCGATGGTCAGCTGGAGACCGGTGTGTCGCGGGTCACCGGCATCGACTTCGAAGTCGACTACAGCGTCAAAGGCTATTGAGTCCGTCACTGCGACTGGCAAGCCACATCGGCAAACCTCGTTTACTTGCAGCTTGAGGCTTGTCGCTTACAGCTCTTGCCTAGTAGCCTCCCGCTCCATGAATCCCAGCATCCTCTATATCCACGGCCTCAACAGCTCGCCGGCCTCGACCAAGGCCAGCCAGCTGCTCAAGGTCGCCGAACACTGCGGCATCGCCCAGCAATTGCGCGTGCCCGCCCTGCACCACCACCCGCGCCAGGCCATGCTGCAGCTGCAGACAGCCATCGCCGAACTGGGCCGCCCGCTGCTGGTCGGCAGCTCGCTGGGCGGCTACTACGCCACCGTACTGGCCGAGCAGCATGGCCTCGATGCCGTGCTGATCAACCCAGCCGTGCGCCCGCACCTGTTGTTCGGCGGCAAGGAAATCGAGCAGACCAACCATTACACCAATGAAACCTGGCTGCTGACCCACGACCACGTTGCCGCCCTGCGCGAAGTGGAAGTAGCCGAGCCAGGCGATGCCCGACGCTATCGTGTGTGGCTGCAGACCGCCGACGAGACCCTGGACTACCGCCAGGCCGAGGCCTTCTATGCCGGCTGCAGCCTGGATATCCGCGAAGGCGGCGATCACAGCTACCAGGGTTTCGCCCAGCGCATTGCGGAAATCCTCGCACTGGCCGGCTTCGCCCCTGCCCTCTGGGCCGATTTCGACTTTTCCACTCTTTAGCAGAAGACCAGATCACTTATGGCTCAACAGAACGCCTACAACGCCGATGCCATCGAAGTCCTGTCCGGTCTGGACCCGGTGCGCAAGCGCCCGGGCATGTACACCGACACCGCGCGGCCCAACCACCTGGCCCAGGAAGTCATCGACAACAGCGTCGACGAAGCCCTGGCCGGCCACGCCAAGGTCATCCAGGTCATCCTCCACGACGACAACTCGCTGGAAGTGATCGACGACGGCCGCGGCATGCCGGTGGACATCCACCCGGAAGAAGGCATCCCCGGCGTCGAGTTGATCCTCACCAAGCTGCATGCCGGCGGCAAGTTCTCCAACAAGAACTATCAGTTCTCCGGCGGCCTGCACGGCGTGGGCATCTCGGTGGTCAACGCGCTGTCCAACCAGGTCGAAGTACGGGTCAAGCGCGACGGCAGCGAGTACCGCATGACTTTCGCCGACGGCTTCAAGGCCACCGACCTGGAAGTGGTCGGCACGGTGGGCAAGCGCAACACCGGCACCAGCGTGCGCTTCTGGCCGGATGCGCAGTATTTCGACTCGCCGAAGTTCTCCATCAGCCGACTCAAGCATGTGTTGAAAGCCAAGGCGGTGCTCTGCCCCGGCCTGGAAGTCACTTTCACCGACAAGAGCAACGGCGAGACCACCCGCTGGTACTTCGAGGACGGCCTGCGCTCCTACCTCACCGACGCCGTGAGCGAGTTCGCCCGCCTGCCCGACGAGCCATTCTGCGGCTCGCTGGCCGGCAACAAGGAAGCAGTCGACTGGGCCCTGCTGTGGCTGCCGGAAGGCGGCGAAAGCCTGCAGGAAAGCTACGTCAACCTGATCCCCACGGCGCAGGGCGGCACCCACGTCAACGGCCTGCGTCAGGGCCTGCTGGACGCCATGCGCGAGTTCTGCGAGTTCCGCAACCTGCTGCCGCGTGGCGTCAAGCTGGCGCCGGAAGACGTCTGGGAGCGCATCGCCTTCGTCCTGTCGATGAAGATGCAGGAAGCGCAGTTCTCCGGACAGACCAAGGAACGCCTGTCCTCGCGGGAAGCCGCTGCCTTCGTCTCCGGCGTGGTCAAAGACTCCTTCAGCCTGTGGCTCAACGCCCACCCGGAGCTGGGCCAACAGCTCGCCGAGCAGGCCATCAGCAACGCCGGCCGCCGCCTCAAGGCGGGCAAGAAGGTCGAGCGCAAGAAGATCACCCAGGGCCCGGCGCTGCCCGGCAAGCTGGCCGACTGCGCGGGCCAGGAGCCGATGCGCGCCGAGCTGTTCCTGGTCGAAGGTGATTCCGCCGGCGGCTCCGCCAAGCAGGCCCGCGACAAGGAATTCCAGGCCATCATGCCGCTGCGCGGCAAGATCCTGAACACCTGGGAAGTGGATGGCGGCGAAGTGCTGGCCAGCCAGGAAGTGCACGACATCGCCGTGGCCATCGGTCTCGACCCGGGCTCCAGCGACCTCTCCCAGCTGCGCTACGGCAAGATCTGCATCCTCGCCGACGCCGACTCCGACGGCCTGCACATTGCCACCCTGCTCTGCGCCCTGTTCGTCCGCCACTTCCGCCCGCTGGTGGACGCCGGCCACGTCTACGTGGCGATGCCGCCGCTGTACCGCATCGACCTGGGCAAGGAGATCTACTACGCCCTCGACGAAGCCGAGCGCGACGGCATCCTCGACCGCTTGGTGGCCGAGAAGAAGCGCGGCAAGCCGCAGGTCACCCGCTTCAAGGGCCTGGGCGAGATGAACCCGCCGCAACTGCGCGAAACCACCATGGACCCCAACACCCGTCGCCTGGTGCAGCTGACCCTGGAAGACTTCGAGGGCACCCGCGAGGTGATGGACATGCTGCTGGCCAAGAAACGCGCAGGCGACCGCAAGAGCTGGCTGGAAACCAAGGGCAACCTGGCCGAGGTTCTGGCGTGAGGGCAGTCCTCGCCCTCGCCAGTGTTCTGCTCGCCGGTCCGCTATTCGCTGCGGAAAAACCGCTCGCCCCCGCCCAGCTGGAACTGCTGGCCGAGCACCCGGTAGAAGGCATGGTCGGCGGCAACCTGTCCGGCCTGACCCGCTGCGGCGAGCAATGGCTGGCAGTATCCGACCGCGAAGACGACCGTCTGTACGCCCTGCAGCCGGGTGACGAAGCCTGGCAGGCCACCGCCGAAACCTTCGATGCACCGCCCGTCCCGCCTAGCGCTCTGCCCTGGGGCCTGCGCATGCGCACCTGGGCAGCCAATCTGGTGCGAGGCGGCAAGCTGGATTTCGAGAGCATCAGTTGCGACGACAAGGGCAACCGCTACCTGCTAAGCGAAGCTCATACCGCGCTGTTGCAAATCGGCCCCAGCGGCCTGGCCGAGTGGTTGCAACTGCCGGACAGCCTGATCCGTCAGGCCCGCGCCAGCGGCATGCTGCTGCGCCATAACGCCCTGCTCGAAGGCCTGGTCATCGAACCGAACGGTGCGCGCCTGTGGTTGGCCGCCGAACGTGAACGCCGCGGCCTGCTGGTCATGCATATGGAAAAGGGGCGCTGGCGTTGCACCGGAGGCTGCGTACTGATGTCCGAGGCCGGCCAGCTGCGCTCGCCGCTCACGCCGCAAAGTGACAAACGCTACCCGCGCAGCTTCGGCGACCTGGCGCTGCTCGACGGCAAGCTGTTCAGCCTGGAACGCCTGGAACACCGCATCTGCCGCCGCGCCCCGGCCACCGGCGAAGAGGAGAAGTGCTGGTCATTCAGCACCATCGCCCAGGAAGAGGGGCGTGTTCACCCGGAACCCTACGGCACCGCCGAAGCCCTGTGGCTGGACAAGGACAGCGCCTGGCTCGGCCTGGACAACAACGATCTGGCCCGCGCCGATGGCGAGCAACGTCCGCTGCTGTGGCAACTCAAGGCGCCGCAAGGCGGCTGGAGCGCGAAATGAACGAGCGTCCAGCCGGCCAGCGCGCCGCCCGTGTGATGCTGTTCCTCGCCTGGATCGCGGCCCTGGCCCTGGCCACCCACTGGTTCGGCAACTGGGAAGACGAGCGCGCCAACCCCAACCGCCACCCACTGTCGGTGCATGGCGACCATTTCATCGAGGTGCGCCTGGCCGCCGGGCCGGGCGGCCACTACCTGCTGGACGGGCAGATCGACGGCAGCACCCTGACCTTCCTCCTCGACACCGGCGCCACCGCCGTGGCCGTGCCGCTGGAAGTCGCCGAACGCCTGAACCTGCAGCGTGGTGCACCCGTACAGATTCGCACCGCCAACGGCACTGTCACCGGCTGGCGCACGCGCCTGGGCCTGCTGCAGCTGGGCGATATCCAGCTGCACGACGTCGCTGCGCTGATCACTCCCGGCATGGACGGCGACCAGGTGCTGCTCGGCATGAGCGCCCTCAAACAACTCGAATTCACCCAGAAGGGCGGCACCCTGGTGCTGCGCCAATCAACCCGCTAATGAGGCACGCATGAGCGACACCCTCGACCTGAGCCTGGAAGGCGTCGAACGCCGGTCCCTGGCCGATTTCACCGAGCAGGCGTACCTGAACTATTCCATGTACGTGATCATGGACCGCGCGCTGCCGCATATCGGCGACGGCCTCAAGCCCGTGCAGCGGCGCATCGTCTACGCCATGAGCGAGCTGGGCCTGGACGCCGACGCCAAGCACAAGAAGTCGGCGCGCACCGTCGGTGACGTGCTCGGCAAGTACCACCCGCACGGCGACAGCGCCTGCTACGAGGCCATGGTGCTGATGGCCCAGCCGTTCAGCTACCGCTACACCCTGGTCGATGGCCAGGGCAACTGGGGTGCGCCGGACGATCCCAAGTCCTTCGCTGCCATGCGTTACACCGAAGCGCGTCTGTCGCGCTACTCCGAGGTGCTGCTCGACGAACTGGGCCAGGGCACCGTGGACTGGGTGCCGAACTTCGACGGCACCCTGAACGAGCCGGCGACCCTGCCGGCGCGTCTGCCCAACCTGCTCTTGAATGGCACCACCGGCATCGCCGTGGGCATGGCCACCGACGTGCCGCCGCACAACCTGCGCGAAGTGGCCACCGCCTGCGTGCGCCTGCTCGACGAGCCGAGCGCCAGCGTCGAACAGCTGATGGAACACGTGCAGGGCCCGGACTTCCCCACCGAGGCGGAAATCATCACCCCGCGCGCCGACCTGCTGAAGATCTACCAGACCGGCCGCGGCTCGGTGCGCATGCGCGCCGTGTACCGCGTCGAGGACGGCGATATCGTGGTCACTGCGCTGCCGCACCAGGTCTCCGGCTCCAAGGTGCTGGAACAGATCGCCGCGCAGATGCAGGCCAAGAAGCTGCCGATGGTCGCCGACCTGCGCGACGAGTCGGACCACGAGAACCCCTGCCGCATCGTCATCATCCCGCGCTCCAACCGCGTCGATGCCGACGAGCTGATGACCCACCTGTTCGCCACCACCGATCTGGAGTCGAGCTACCGGGTCAACACCAACGTCATCGGCCTCGACGGCAAACCGGCGGTGAAGGACCTGCGCACCCTGCTCAGCGAGTGGCTGCAGTACCGCGTCGGCACCGTGCGCCGCCGCCTGCAGTTCCGCCTGGACAAGGTGGAAAAACGCCTGCACCTGTTGGAAGGCTTGCTCATCGCCTTCCTCAATATCGACGAAGTGATCCGCATCATCCGCACCGAGGATCAGCCCAAGCCGGTGCTGATGGCCACCTTCGGCCTCACCGAGATCCAGGCCGACTACATCCTCGACACCCGCCTGCGTCAGCTGGCGCGCCTGGAAGAGATGAAGATCCGCGGCGAGCAGGACGAGCTGGCCAAGGAACGCGATAAGCTGCTGGCCCTGCTCGGCAGCGAAACCAAGCTGAAGAAGCTGGTGCGCAGCGAAATCCTCGCCGACGCAGAGAAATACGGCGACGACCGTCGCTCGCCGATCATCGAGCGCGCCGAAGCCAAAGCCCTGAGCGAAACCGAGCTGATGCCGACCGAACCGGTCACCGTGGTGCTCTCGGAAAAAGGCTGGGTGCGCTGCGCCAAGGGCCACGATATCGACGCAACGGGGCTTTCCTATAAAGCCGGCGACGGCTTCAAGACCGCCGCACCGGGCCGCTCGAACCAATACGCGGTATTTATCGACTCCACCGGGCGCAGTTACTCGTTGGCAGCCCATTCGCTGCCTTCGGCGCGAGGCCAGGGTGAGCCACTCACCGGCCGCCTGACCCCACCGCCGGGCGCGACCTTCGACTGCGTACTGCTGCCGGAAGACAGCGCCCTGTACGTGATCGCCTCGGACGCCGGCTATGGCTTCGTGGTCAAGGGCGAAGACCTGCAAGCCAAGAACAAGGCCGGCAAGGCCCTACTGAGCCTGCCCAACGGTTCGCTGGTAGTGGCACCCAAGCCGGTGGCCAGCCTGGAAGACAACTGGCTGGCCGCAGTGACCACCGAAGGTCGTCTGCTACTGTTCCCGGTACGCGACCTGCCGCAACTGGGCAAAGGCAAGGGCAACAAGATCATCGGCATCCCCGGCGAGCGGGTGGCCAGCCGCGAGGAATACCTCACCGACCTGGCGGTGCTGCCGTCGGGTGCAGCACTGGTACTGCAAGCCGGCAAGCGCACCCTGACGCTCAAGGCCGATGATCTGGAGCACTACAAGGGCGAGCGTGGACGGCGCGGCAACAAGCTGCCGCGCGGCTTCCAGCGGGTCGACTCGCTGCTGGTCGAACCAGCGTCGAGCTGACGGCACGCGGAAATACAAAAGAGGCGCAGATTGCGCCTCTTTTGTTTTGAGGTGGCACTGGCTCCGTAGGTGGGGGCAGGCCGCGTAGCTTGGGTTGAGCTCAGCGCCTGCATGCACAGGCAATCATCGTGGCAGCGACTTCAGTCGCGATGCTTTGCCGTTGGCCAATCGTGGCTGAAGCCACTCCCACAAGCATACGCAGGCTTCCAACATCCGTACCAAACCGCGCAGCCGAGCGCTTCGGGCTGGAGTCTCGGCGCAGTTTGGCGGATGATACGCGGCCGCCCCGCACTCGTTTTTCGGCCGCCCACTCCGGCCCAGGGTAAACAGATGAAACCTCTGCGCCTCGCTTTCGTACTGCTGCTGACCGGCATGATCGGTCTGGTCGGCTGTACGGCGCACCAGCCTGTACCGCTGTATCAACTGGATAACGCCGACGTCGGCGTGCCGACCCAGGAACAGGGCCTGGCCGTCCTGCTCGGCCCGGTCTCCATCGCCGACTACCTGCAACGCGAAGCCCTGCTGCAGCGCCAGCTCGATGGCAGCCTGCTGGCCGCCGACAACGCCCGCTGGGCCGGCAGCCTGGCCGCCGATATCGACCAGCTGCTGCTGCGCCAACTGGCCTGGCGCCTGGACAGCCAACGTACCGTACTGGCCCCCGCCACAGGCGAGTTCAAACCCGAAGTACAGGTGCTGCTGAGCATCATCCGCCTGGATTCCGGCCCGGCGCAGCCGGCCATTCTGGAAGCCCAGTGGCGCCTGCTGGACAAAGCCGGCAACCTGCGCGACAGCCGCCTGCTGCGTCTGGAAGAAAGCCACAGCGGCACCCCGGCCGACCAGGTGCAGGCGCAAAGCCGTCTGCTGCGCCAACTGGTGGCGGACCTGGCCCAAGCCATCGAGCCACTGCGCAACCAACCGGTGGCCGAAGCCGCCAAACCAGCGCCTACCCCTCAGCGCAAGAGCAAGCCACAGGCTCCTCAGCCGCAATACCCGATTATCGGCCCGACCCGCAGCAACGGCGAAGTGCTGCGTTTCTGACCCAGACCTTGGTCGTCTGGTCAGCTTTCGCCCAGACGACTAAGATCCTCGCCCCATGACCCTGACCGATATTTTCCTGCTGGCCCTGGCCGGCTTCGCTGCGGGCGGCATGAATGCCCTGGCCGGCGGCGGCACCTTCTTCTCCTTCCCTGCGCTTCTGGCCACCGGCTTGCAGCCGGTAACGGCCAACGCCACCAATGCCGTGGCCCTGTGGCCAGCCAGCGTCGCCGCGGCCTGGGCTGCACGCGGCTCATTACGCCCACTGGGACGCTACCTGCTGCCGCTGCTGCTGGCCGGCCTGCTCGGCGGCCTGGGTGGCGGCCTGCTGTTGCTGGCCGGCGGCGATAGCGTGTTCAAGGTACTGATTCCCTGGCTGCTACTGGCGGCCACCGCCCTGTTCGCCGCCAGCCCCTGGCTGGGTCGCCTGCTCGCAGCGCGCCGCCGTGAGGGCGCGCAACCGCCGCATACACCGCTGTCATTGGCCGCCCATGCCGGTGTCTCCATCTATGGCGGTTACTTCGGCGCCGGCATGGGTATCCTGCAGCTGGCAGCCTTCTCCATCGAAGGTCACCCACTGGCCCGCGCCAATGCGCTGAAGAACCTGATTTCCGCGGTGATCTACAGCGTCGCCAGCCTGACGTTCATCCTCGCCGGACGGGTCAGCTGGAGCGAGCTGCTGATATTGCTGGCCGGCGCCACGGCCGGCGGCTATGCCGGTGGCGCGCTGGGCGAACGCCTGCCACCGCGCCTGCTGCGCAGCCTGGTGCTGTTGGTCGGCAGCGGCATGACGCTGTACTACTTCCACGCCACCTACTTCGCCGCCCGCTGATTTGCCCCGCCGGGCGTGGCCTGCTAGTGTCGCGCCCGTTCCGAACCTGCTACCGAGACCCACGCCATGGCCCGCAAGAAAGCCGCCGATTTCGAAACCTCCCTCGCCGAGCTGCAAATGCTGGTCGAGCGCCTGGAAAGCGGTGAGCTGTCCCTGGAAGACTCCCTCGGCGCTTTCGAGCAGGGCATCCGCCTGACCCGCGACTGCCAGGCCGCCCTGGCCCAGGCCGAGCAGAAGGTACAGGTTCTGCTGGAGCGCGACGGCGAGCTGCAGGAAGCGCCCTTCGACGCGGATCAACAGGCATGATCGGCGAGTACCAGCAGCGCTGCGCCGCCCGTGTCGACGCCGCGCTAGCCGAGCTGTTCGAGCCACCACGCCCCGAGCTGGCCCGCCTGTACCAGGCCATGCGCTACAGCGTGGTGAATGGCGGCAAGCGGGTGCGCCCACTGCTGGTCTATGCCGCCTGCGAGGCACTGGAAGGTGACCTGGCTCAGGCTGACGGCGCCGCCTGCGCGGTGGAGCTGATCCACGCCTACTCACTGGTGCACGACGACCTGCCGGCCATGGACGACGACGACCTGCGTCGCGGCCAACCGACGACCCACAAGGCCTTCGACGAAGCCTGCGCGATTCTCGCCGGCGACGCCCTGCAGGCGCTGGCCTTCGAGGCCCTGGCCGATGCCCGGCGCAACCCCCGCGACGCCGACCTGCGCCTGTCCATGGTGCTCGGCCTGACCCGTGCCGCCGGCCCGGCGGGCATGGTCGGTGGCCAGGCCATCGACCTGGAGTCGGTGGGCAAGCAGATCGACCAGCAGGCCCTGGAAACCATGCACCGGCACAAGACCGGCGCACTGATCGAAGCCAGCGTGCACCTCGGCGCCCTGGCCAGCGGCAACGCCGACGACACTGCGCTGCGCTCGCTGCAACACTACGCCCGCGTCATCGGCCTGGCGTTCCAGGTGCAGGACGACATCCTCGACGTGGAAAGCGACACCGCCACCCTGGGCAAGACCCAGGGCAAGGACGAGGCCAACCACAAGCCCACCTATCCTTCGCTGCTCGGCCTCGATGCGGCCAAGGCCTACGCCCTGGAGCTGCGCGACCAGGCGCTGCACGCCCTGCGCTTGTTCGGCGACAGCGCCGAGCCGCTGCGCGAGCTGGCCCGTTACATCGTCGAACGGCGCCACTGAGCGCCGTCACCATCACTCGCATCAATACCCTGCCTTTCGCCTGATCAGGCTTACTTTACCCCTGCCGCCCGGCGCCTAAGATGGCTCCACTACAAGAACCAGACCGGAGCGGCCGGCCATGCCTTTCACCTCCCTGTTGATCGCCAACCGCGGCGAAATCGCCATCCGCATCGCCCAGGCCTGCGCCGACCTCAGCATCCACTCGGTGGCCGTATTCGCCGAGGACGACGCCGCCAGCCTGCACACGCGCAAGGCCGACCTGGCCGTGCCGCTCAAGGGCCGCGGCGTGCCTGCCTATCTGGACATGGATCAGCTGATCGCCATCGCCCACGAGCAGGGCTGCACCGCCATCCACCCCGGTTACGGCTTTCTCGCTGAAAACGCCGAGTTCGCACGCCGCTGCCAGGCCGCCGGGCTGAGCTTCGTCGGCCCCGCGCCGGAAGTGCTGGAGTTGTTCGGCGACAAGGCCGCCGCTCGCGCCCTGGCCGAACGCTGCGGCGCACCGCTGGTGGCCGGCATCAACCACGCAATCAGCCTGGAGCAGGCCCAGGCGTTCTTCGCCGAGCATGGCGCGCTGATGCTCAAGGCCCTGGCCGGCGGTGGCGGGCGCGGTATGCGTGCGGTCAGTAATGCCGCCGAACTGGCCGAGGCCTACGCCCGTTGCCAATCGGAGGCGCAGACGGCGTTCGGCAATGGCGAGTTGTATGTCGAACAGTTGGTGCAGGAGGCCCGCCACATCGAGGTGCAGGTCCTCGGTGATGGCAGTGGCGCGGTCAGCCACCTGTGGGAGCGCGACTGCAGCCTGCAGCGACGCAACCAGAAGCTGATCGAAATTGCCCCCAGCCCGGGCCTCGACGCTGGCATCCGCGAGGCCATCATCGCCTGCGCTATGCAGCTGGCCGGCGAAGTGAAGTACCAGGGTATCGGCACTTTCGAGTTCCTCCTGGCCGGCGAGCGTTTCTACTTCATGGAAGCCAATCCACGGGTGCAAGTGGAACACACGGTCACCGAGCAGATCACCGGCGTCGACCTGCTGCACACCCAACTGCACCTGGCCGCTGGCGCCAGCCTGGGCGAACTGGGCCTGTTGCAACCGCCCCAGCCGCAAGGCTGCTCCGTACAGTTGCGCATCAACCTGGAAAGCCAGCACATCGATGGCAGCACCCGACCAGCAGCCGGCGTGCTCAGCGCCTATCAACCGCCGTCCGGGCCGGGGCTGCGCGTGGATGGCTACGGCTACGCCGGCTATCCGGTAAGCCCGGCCTACGACTCGCTGCTGGCCAAGCTGATCGCCACCGCCCCTGACTACCCGGCCGCCCTGCGCCGCGCCTACCGAGCGCTGTGCGAGTTCCGCCTGGAAGGCGTGGCAAACAACCTGCATCTGCTGCAAAACCTGCTGCAGCACGATGCTGTCCTGGACAACCGGGTCGACACCCGTTTCGTCGAACGCGAAATGGAGAGCCTGCTGGCACCGCGCCGCGAGGCCCATGCCCATCGTTACTTCAGCGCCGCCGGCCACGACGCCGGCGCCCGCCAGCAGCAGGTCGAAGCGCCGGCCGGCAGCCTGGCGCTGAACACGCCGAGCACCGGCGTGCTGGTCAGCCTGGAAGTTAGCGAAGGCGACAGCGTTGCCGTCGGCCAGCAGATCGCCGTGCTGGAGGCGATGAAGATGGAGTTCGTAGTGCGCGCCGAGTGCAGCGGCATCGTCCGCGCCCTGGCCGCCCAGCCGGGCGATGCCCTGGGCGAAGGCCAGGCGCTGCTGTTTATCGAGCCGGGCGAGGTCAGCGGCGACGGCCAGCAGGACGAACAGACTCTCGACCTCGACCATATCCGCGCCGACCTGGCCGAAGTGCTGGAGCGCCACGCCCTGCTCACCGACGCGAGGCGCCCGGCCGCCGTGGCCAAACGGCGCAAGACCGGCCAGCGCACCGTGCGCGAAAACCTCGACGACCTGCTGGATGCCGACAGTTTCATCGAATACGGCGCCATGGCCCTGGCCGCGCAGCGTCGTCGCCGTTCGGCCGAGGAGCTGCTGGAACTGAGCCCGGCCGATGGCCTGGTTGCCGGTATCGGCACGGTCAATGCCGCGCAATTCGGCAGCCAGCCGGCGCGCTGCATGGCTATCGCCTACGACTACACGGTGTTTGCCGGCACCCAAGGCGTGATGAACCACAAGAAGACAGATCGTATGCTCGGCCTGGCCGAGCAGTGGCGCCTGCCAGTGGTGCTGTTCGCCGAAGGCGGCGGCGGCCGGCCGGGCGATACCGACTTCGTCGGCGTGGCCGGGCTGGACTGCCACACCTTTATCGGTATGGCCAAGCTGTCCGGCCTGGTGCCAACCGTGGGCGTGGTGTCCGGCCGCTGTTTCGCCGGCAACGCCGCCCTGCTGGGCTGCTGCGACGTGATCATCGCCGCCAAGGACGCGACCATCGGCATGGCCGGCCCGGCGATGATCGAAGGCGGCGGTCTCGGCAGCTACAAACCGGAAGAAGTCGGCCCCAGCGCCGTGCAGGGCCCCAACGGGGTGATCGACATTCTGGTGGACAACGAGGCCGAGGCCGTCGCCGCCGCCAAGCAATACCTGAGCTACTTCCAGGGCCCGCTGGCCGACTGGCAGTGCGCGGACCAGCGCGAGCTGCGCCACCTGATCCCGGAAAACCGCCTGCGCGTCTACGACATCCGCCAGGTGATCGCCACCCTGGCCGACGCAGGCAGCGTGCTGGAGCTGCGTCGCCAGTTCGCCCCGGGGCTGATCACCGCCTTCATCCGCATCGAGGGCAGGCCCTTCGGTTTGATCGCCAACAATCCCGCGCACCTGGGCGGTGCCATCGATGCCGTAGCGGGTGACAAAGCCGCACGCTTCATGCAGCTGTGCGATGCCTTCGACATCCCCATGGTCTCGCTGTGCGACACCCCCGGCTTTATGGTCGGCCCCGACGCGGAGAAGCAGGGCACCGTGCGCCACGTGTCGCGCATGTTCGTCGCGGCCGCCAGCCTGTCGGTGCCCTTCTTCACCCTGGTGCTGCGCAAGGGTTACGGCCTGGGCGCCCAGGCCATGGCCGCTGGCAGCTTCCACTCACCGCTGTTCACCGCAGCCTGGCCCAGTGGCGAGTTCGGCGCCATGGGTCTGGAAGGCGCGGTGCGCCTGGGCTTTTCCAAGGAGCTGGCGGCCCAGGAGACCGACGAGGCGCGTCAGGCGCTGTTCGACAAGCTGGTGAGCAAGGCCTATCAGCGCGGCAAAGGCCTGAACATGGCCAGCTACCTGGAGATCGACGCGGTGATCGACCCGGCCGAGAGCCGCGCCTGGCTGCTGCGCGGGCTCAACGCCACACCGCTGCCGCCGGTGCGCAGCGGCAAGAAACGCCCCTTCGTCGACACCTGGTAAGGATCACCCCATGCACGCCATCGAACAGCAACTGCTGCAGGTCAACGGCATCCAGCTCAGCGTCCACATCTGCGGCCCGCAGGGCGGCCGCCCGGTCTGGCTGCTGCACGGTTTTCCCGAATGCTGGCACTCCTGGGCGCCGCAGATGCAGGCCCTGGCCAGCGCCGGCTATCGCGCCTTCGCCCCGGAGATGCGCGGCTACGGCGCCAGCAGTGCGCCGGCCGAGCCCGAGGCTTACTCGCTGCTGACCCTGTGCGCCGACATCCAGGCCGCCATGGATCACTTCGACCACCCGCGCGTGTGCATGGTCGGCCATGACTGGGGCGCGCCGGTGGCCTGGCACCTGGCCCTGCTGGAGCCCGAGCGAGTGCAGGCGCTGGTGACCATGTCGGTGCCCTTCGGTGGCCGCCCCAGGCGCCCGGCCATCGAGATCATGCGCGAGGCCTATGCCGGGCGCTTCAACTACATCCTCTACTTCCAGCAGCCCGGCGTCGCCGAGGCCGAGCTGGATGCCGATATCGAACGCAGCCTGCGCCTGCTGCTGGCCGACCTGGGCGACGCCCTGCTGCAGGACAAGCCGGCCGACGCGCGCCTGTTCGACGGCCTCGACGAACAGCCCGCGCTACCGACCTGGTGCAGCGAGGAGCAGTTCGCCCACTACCGCCAGGCCCTGGCCAAGGGCTTTCGCGGGCCGCTGAACTGGTACCGCAACTTCGAGCGCAGCTGGCAGGAAACCGAGCCACTGGCCGCTCGCCTGGTCGAGCAGCCGACCCTGTTTCTGGTCGGCGAACAGGACCCGGTCGCGCGCCTGGAAGCCCACACCCTCAAACGCATGGCCGAGCGCGTGCCGCGCCTGGAACAGCACCTGCTGAGCGATTGCGGGCACTGGCTGCAGGGCCAGCAGGCCGAGCGGGTCAACGCCCTGCTGCTGGAGTTCCTCGGCCGCCATTACCGCAACCAATAGCCGCATTATCGGGGCAAATTGGGCGAGGCACGAAGCATCAGGTAAACTGCCGCATCTTTTGCATGCCTATAACGATTCGCCTGATGCCGACCACCTTCCACGAGATCCCTCGCGAGCGTCCCGCCACGCCCCTGCTCGACAGCGCCGACACCCCGGACGGCCTGCGTCGCCTGGCCGAGAGCGAGCTGGAAACCCTCGCCGACGAGCTGCGCCAGTACCTGCTGTACAGCGTCGGGCAGACCGGCGGGCACTTCGGCGCCGGCCTCGGCGTGGTCGAGCTGACCATCGCCCTGCACTACATCTTCGACACCCCGGATGACCGTCTGGTGTGGGACGTCGGCCACCAGGCCTATCCGCACAAGATCCTCACCGGCCGTCGCGAGCGCATGGGCAGCCTGCGCCAGAAGGACGGCCTGGCCGCCTTCCCGCGCCGCAGCGAGAGCGAGTACGACACCTTCGGCGTCGGCCACTCCAGCACCAGCATCAGCGCTGCACTGGGCATGGCCATCGCCGCCAAGCTGCAGGGCAGCAAGCGCAAGTCGGTGGCGGTGATCGGCGACGGCGCGCTGACCGCCGGCATGGCCTTCGAGGCGCTCAACCACGCCTCGGACGTAAAGGCCGACATGCTCGTCGTGCTCAACGACAACGACATGTCGATCTCGAAGAACGTCGGCGGCCTGTCCAACTACCTGGCCAAGATCATCTCCAGCCGCACCTATGCGAGCATGCGCGAAGGCAGCAAGAAGATCCTTTCGCGCCTACCCGGCGCCTGGGAAATCGCGCGCAAGGTCGAGGAGCACGCCAAGGGCATGCTGGTGCCCGGCACCCTGTTCGAGGAACTGGGCTGGAACTACGTCGGCCCGATCGACGGCCACGATCTGCCGACCCTTATCGCCACCCTGCGCAATATGCGCGACCTGGAAGGCCCGCAGTTCCTCCATGTGGTGACCAAGAAGGGCAAGGGCTTCGCTCCGGCCGAGATCGACCCGATTGGCTATCACGCCATCACCAAGCTCGACCCGATCAACAAGCCGCAGGGCGAGCCGAAGAAGCCGGCCGGCCCGAAATACTCCGCCGTGTTCGGCCAGTGGCTGTGCGACATGGCCGCCGCCGACCCGCGCCTGCTCGGCATTACCCCGGCCATGAAGGAGGGCTCCGATCTGGTGGCCTTCAGCGAGCGCTTCCCGAATCGCTACTTCGATGTCGCCATTGCCGAGCAACACGCCGTGACCCTGGCCGCCGGCATGGCCTGCGAAGGCGCCAAGCCGGTGGTGGCGATCTACTCCACCTTCCTGCAGCGTGCCTACGACCAGCTGATCCACGACGTCGCGGTGCAGAACCTCGACGTGCTGTTCGCCATCGACCGCGCCGGTCTGGTTGGCGAGGACGGTCCGACCCACGCCGGCAGCTTCGACCTGTCCTACCTGCGCTGCATCCCCGGCATGCTGGTGATGACCCCCAGCGACGAGAACGAACTGCGCCTGCTGCTCACAACCGGCCACCAGTTCAATGGCCCGGCCGCCGTGCGCTACCCGCGCGGCAGCGGCCCGAATACGGCCATCGACCCACAACTGTCGCCGGTAGAAATCGGCAAGGCCGTGGTGCGCCGCCAGGGCCAGGGCACCGCGCTGCTGGTGTTCGGCGTACAGCTGGCCGAAGCCCTGCAAGTGGGCGCAGCACTGGACGCAACGGTGGTCGACATGCGCTTCGTCAAACCCCTGGACGAAGCCCTGCTGCGCGAGCTGGCCGCCAGCCACGAGCTGCTGGTGACCATCGAAGAGAACAGCGTGATGGGCGGCGCCGGTAGCGCGGTCAGCGAATTCCTCGCCGCCGAGAACCTGGTCAAGCCGCTGCTGCACCTGGGCCTGCCCGACTACTACGTGGAGCACGCCAAACCGGCGCAGATGCTCGCCGAGTGCGGCCTCGACCAGGCCGGCATCGAGGCGGCCATTCGCGCCCGCCTGCAGCAACTGGCCGAATGAGCACCGCTCATCCAGCCCTGAATATGACTTGCTTGTGATTCACCCCGCCGCGGCCTAAGGTGCGCGGCGTTTTCTTCCGCCAGGTGCGCCACGCCCATTGGGCTGGCGTTAAACGGGAAACCGGTGCGCTCGATGAGCAAACCCGGCACTGCCCCCGCAACGGTAATCGACCGCGAGCCCAGGCTCGCAGGCCCGCTCAATAGCCACTGGAGGCATCCGGGAAGGCGAGCTGGCCAGCGTCGAGAGTCCGGAGACCGGCCTGACGGATTTCGATTGGTGTTGCGGAGGGCCGCACCGTCAGGCGCCCGACCGCGCCTGTCTCCTGCCCTCCTCGAAGCCTTGCAACCTTTGAGGAATATCAAGATGAAACTGTCCCGCCTTGCCCTGGCCGTGGCGCTCGCACCGAGCCTGGCCGTCGCCGATGACCTGTCCCGCGACCAGGCGCTCAAGCTGTCCGACACCGTGATCACCGCCAACCGCGACGTGCAGCAACGCGGCGAGAGCAGCGCAGCAATCAGCGTGTTCACCCGCGAGGATATCGAGCGCCTCAACCCCAGCAGCGTCGGCGAGCTGCTGAGCCGGGTGCCGGGCGTGCAGGTCATCCGCAACGGCGGCCGTGGTGCCAACACCAGCCTGTTCATCCGCGGCACCAGCAATGCCCAGAGCCTGGTGCTGATCGACGGCGTGCGCATCGGCTCGGCCTCCTCCGGTGGCGCGGCGCTGCAGTTTCTCAGCGTCGAGCAGATCGAGCGCGTCGAAGTACTGCGCGGCTCGCGCTCGGCGATGTACGGCGCCGACGCCCTGGGCGGCGTGGTGCAGATCTTCACCCGCCGCGGCGAGGGCGAAGGCCTGCATCCCTACCTGCGCCTGGCCGGTGGCAGCGAAGGCACCTGGGAGCGCAGTTTCGGCCTGTCCGGTGGCGACGGCCGCACCCGCTACAACCTGACCGGCAGCCTGGAAGAAACCGACGGTATCGACCGCAGCGATGTTTCCTACACCTCCGACGCCGACCACGATGCCTTCCGCAATCGCAGCTTCAGCCTCAACCTGGCCCACAGCCTGAGCAATGACCTGGAAATCGGCCTGAGCGCCGTCGACCAGCGCGGTAAGAGCGAATACGACAACCCCTACGGCCGCTTCGACAACAGCACCTACCTAAGCTACCCGGCCGAGAATTGGAGCGAATTCAGCCAGAGCAGCGTCTCCGCCTATATCGACGCCAACCTCGCGGACAGCTGGAGCAGCCGCCTGGAGCTGGGCCACAGCGAAGACAAGCAGGAAGACTTCGACAAGCTCTACCCGGGCAGCGACGTATTCAACACCTACCGCGACTCGGCCGCCTGGCTGAACACCCTGCAGCTGGGCAGCGACCAGCAGCTGCGCGTCGGCCTGGATTACCAGGAAGACAACCTGCACAGCAGCACCGTCTACAGCGAAGAAGAGCGCTGGAACCAGGCCGCCTTCATCCAGCACAGCTACCAGGGTGAGCACTTCTCCACCGAACTGGGCCTGCGCCACGACAAGAACGAGCAGTACGGCAGCGAGAACACCTGGAACGCCGCCCTGACCCTGCCGATCAACCAGGCCAACGACCTGGTGCTGTCCTACGCCGAAGGCTTCCGCGTACCGACCTTCAACGACCTCTACGGCCCGGCCGACTGGGGTGCCAACCCCGACCTCGACCCCGAGCGTTCGAAGAGCTACGAGCTGCAGTGGCGTAGCCAGCTGGCCGAGAGCACGCGCCTGGAAGCCTCGCTGTACCGCACCGATGTACGCGACCTGATCACCTACGTGTGGGACAGCAGCACCTTCATCGGCAGCAACTACAACGTCGACGAGGCGCGTATCAACGGCTTTGAAGCCAGCCTGCAGCAGCAACTCGGCGTCTGGACCGGCAACCTGTCGCTGAGCATCATCGACCCGCGCGACCGCAACACCGGCCACACCCTGGCCCGCCGTGCCAAGCGCCACCTGAGCCTGGACATCGACCGCCGCCTCGGTGACTTCAATATCGGCGCCACCTGGCAGGCCTACAGCCAGCGCTACGACGACGTCGCCAACAGCCGCGAGATCGCCGGCTACGGCGTACTCGACCTGCGCGGCAGCTGGCAGGCCAGCAACGAACTGGCCTTCGACCTCAAGCTGGCCAACCTGCTGGACAAGGACTACAGCACCGCCCTCTACCAGTACGCCGGCGACTACCGCTACTACGGCTATCAGGAAACCCCGCGCAGCCTGATGCTCGGCCTGACCTGGACTCCCGCGCTGTAAAACGCCAAAGGCCCCATCCGGGGCCTTTTTTCCGCTCTTCCAGCAGACCGCTAGCGCGCCTGGGCGAGCTGCTCACACAAGCGGGCAGTCGCCGCCAGCATCTGGAAACTGGGCCGTTCGAGCCCCTTGTCCGGCACCGTCCACACCTGCTGCAGACGCACCGCCGGCAACTGCGGCCAGGCCTGCCAATGCTGCAACTCGGCACCGCTGCCGCCGAGGATCACCTCGGGCTCGCGGGCCAGCACGGCCTCGATACTGACCTGAGGCGCCGGCAACTTGAGGTCGTCGAACACATTGCGTGCCCCGCAGACCTGCAAAGCCTCGCCGATGATCTGCCGGCCGCCGATGCTGTACAGCGGCTGATGCCAGATCTGATAGAACACGGCCAACGGCTGTGCACGGCGGTAACGCTCACGCAACGCCTGCATGCCGTCGAGAAACTGCTGGCGCAACTGCCGGCCACGCTCGCGGCGACCTACCTGTTCGCCGATCTCGGCAAACTGCTCGGCCAGTTGCTCCAGATTGCGTGGCTCGCCCAGATAGAACGGCAGACCAAGATCCTCCAGCTGACGTAGCTGGGCATCGGCCAGGCTGCCGGCGGAGAGCAGGATCAGATCTGGCTCCAGGCTGAGCAGGGTTTCCAGATCAAGCGTGCCAAAGCGCCCCACCGAGGGCACCTGAGCCAGGCCCTGCGGCCGTTCGCCACCGTCGAGCACGCCGACCAGGCGCGACTCGGCGCCCAGCTCCAGCATGATTTCCGACATCGAGGGGGCCAGGCTAATCACCCGCTGTGCCGCCTGCAGCGGCGCACAGGTCAGCAGCAGGCTGGCGAGCAGCAGTGCGCGCATCAACCGAGCTGGCGGGGGATGCGATACAGACAGAGCAGCACCACGCTGCTCATGGCCAGCAGGAACAGGGCCACGGCATGCAGCCCGGTGAACAGGGCGATGGTGCCGATCCAGGCCGGCAGAGAGGCGCCGAGAAAGGCCTTGCGCCGTACCCGTGCCAGCTCTAGCCAGGCCTCACGCTCGGCTTCGCCGTCCAGGGCCCGTTCAGTCGCGATCAAGGCGCGCTTGTAGGCGGAAAACAGCGGCAGGCTGACGAACATCGAGGCGACGCCGGCGATGAACAGCGGCATCTCCAGCACGCTACCGAGGGCCTGGCTGTCGCCGAACAACAGGTTGAGGAAGAACAGCGGCGCCAGGGCGAAGCCCAGCCAGCGCCACCATTCCAGGGCCAGCCGGCGACGCACTTCGGCGCGGGTCATTCCTCTTCCGCCTGGTGCTGCAGACCCAGCATGTGGCCGAGCTTGCCGGCCTTGGTCGCCAGGTATTTGCGGTTGTAC
>JAYQUJ010000002.1:0-89448 GCA_038147895.1 Pseudomonas sp. | reverse complement strand
CGGTTGTACGGATTGAGGGCGATTTCCAGCGGACGCCGCTCGGCAACCCGCACGCCGAAGCCTTCCAGCGCCTTGACCTTGCGCGGGTTGTTGGTCATCAGGTTGATGGCACGGATACCCAGGTGATCGAGCATCGGCTGGCAGATCGAATAGTCGCGCTGGTCGGCGGCAAAGCCCAGGCGCTCGTTGGCCTCGACCGTATCGGCGCCGGCATCCTGCAGCTCATAAGCGCGGATCTTGTTCAGCAGACCAATACCGCGGCCTTCCTGGCGCAGGTACAGCAGCACGCCACGGCCCTCGGCGGCGATGGCGCGCAGGGCGGCTTCGAGCTGGTCGCCGCAATCGCAACGCTGGCTGAACAGGGCATCGCCGGTCAGGCATTCGGAATGCAGGCGGCCCAGCACTGGCTGGCCGTCGGCGACATCGCCCAGGGTCAGAGCCACATGCTCCTTGCCGCTCTCCTCATCGAGGAAACCGTGCATGGTGAACACCGCGAAGGGCGTGGGCAGTTGGGAGGCGGCGACGAAGACGACAGACACCGGAGGCTCCTGTGGGATGGTCGGCAGAAAGGCCGGCATTGTACCAGCCGCAGCGCCACCCGGCGCAGCCTGAATTGTCGGCGATAAGGATCGAAGCGGCCGATGAATCGGCCATCTAAGGGCCTAGGGTCTGTTGACGTTTCGCCGCGACCGCGACGGAGCCCGTTTTTTGCGCGGAGCCAGGCGCGAGACGCGAAGTTTGGTGATCCAAATGAGCCGTCGAGTAACGACGTTCCGCGCAAAAACGGGCCCGTCCCTACGGGTGGGGCCGCCAAGGCTGCGCGAAAAATCTCGCCATACGTTGTTGTGGGACTTGCCAAGGGAGTGACCATTGCCTGCGTCCCACGCCTAGCGGATCGCCGCCCGGCCATGGCGAGATTTTTCGCTGCAGCGCGGCTTGCGCCGAAACGTCAACAGACCCTAGAGCTTGGATTCCAGCTGCAGCACGCCATTGTCCTCACGCCAGCGCACCCGGCTGAGGAAGCTCATGCCCAGCAGCACCTCGGTCGGCGCATCGCCTTCCAGCACCGCCGCCTCCACACCAAGCACTTCCAGGCCGCCGACCTTAACGCTGTCGAGCTTGATGCTCCAGGCGCGGATATTGCCGCCGGCAGTGCTGGCCACCATGGGCCGGCCCTTGACCCGGTAATCGATGCCCAGGCGCCGCGCCTGGCCTTCGTTCATCGCCACCGAGGTAGCGCCGGTATCCACCAGAAACTGCACCGGATGGCCTTCGATGGAGCCGGCGACCCAGTAGTGGTTGCCAGTGCCACGACTGATACTCAGCTGCGCACGCTGCGGCTCGCTGCTGCCGGCCTGGTTGTACTCGCGCGACAACGAATAGTTGCGCTGCACGCCGCCGATCTCCAGCACCGCGCCCTTGCTGTTGGCACTGACCACCTTGACCCCGCCGGGTCCGGTCTGCCCGGAACGCACCAGCTTGCGCTGGCCATCCACCAGCAGCACGGCAGCATCGGGGAACAGGCCGACCACCTGCACCTGCGGCTCGGCATGCGATATGGGGCTCAGGATCAGCAACAGGCAGGCGGCGAACAGCTCAAGGCGACGCATGTGGGGTCTCCATGTCCTTGTCGAAAGGGTACGGCTGCTGCCAGCGACTGAAAATCGGCCGCAGGCTACCCGTACGCACCAGCTCGGCCATGCGCCGGTCGTACAGATCGGCCAGGGCGCGGCCGCGGGCAGTATCGGCAAAGCCCGGGTACAGCGGCAAGCGGGTCAGGTCATAGGTGCGGAACCGTTCCGCTTCCCGGCTGGCAGCCAGTACGTCGTGCACTTCGGTGCTGGCATCGATGTAAAAGTCGGCACGATCGCGCAGCAGCATGTCGAGAATGCCATTGCGCCGCTCGACTTCCTGAAAACGCAGCGGCCCCGGCAGGTACTCGTTGTAGCCATAGCCACGAATCCAGATCAGCCGATAGCGATTCAGGTTCTGCAGCGTCGGCGGCTCCTGCTGCGCCAGGCCCAGTGCCTGAATGCGGTCGGCGTCGTAGGGCTGCTGTGGGTAGATCACCCGATCCTCGATCTCGTCGGCGTAGGAGCCCATCCAGGCGTCAGCCTCACCTCGTTGCACCAGGCCGATGGAGCGCATATAGGGCTCGTTGCGCAGGTGCACGGCGACCCCGGCCGGCTCGAACACCTCGCGCATGACCTCCCAGGCCACACCGCTGCCATCGGGGTTGGTATGCCCGGGCCAATATTCGCTGACCAGCAGGATATCCGTCGGCAGTGCGTCAGCGGCCCAGGCACTTGGCCAGGCCAGACACATCAGCAGCGCCAACCAGCAGACACGCATGCTTATCCTCCGCCTCAGGTCAGGCCCCAGACCAGTACCTGCATGGCCAGCCAGGCGAAGACCCCGGCCAGCACATCGTCCAACATGATGCCGACGCCACCGTGCACATGGCGGTCGATCCAGCGGATCGGCCAGGGCTTGATGATGTCGAACACCCGGAATACCACGAAGCCTAGCAGCAGCCAGTACCAACCTTCCGGCACCAGCCAGAGGGTGATCCACATGCCGACCATCTCGTCCCAGACGATGCCCTCATGGTCATGCACGCCCATGTCCTCGGCCACCCGACCGCAGACCCAGAAGCCGAACAGCATGGTGATGCCGAGCATCAGCCAGTAGCCCCAGTCCGGCAGCATCTGCCACAGCGGGATAAAGGGGATGGCCACCAGCGAGCCCCAGGTGCCGGGCGCCTTGGGCAGCAGCCCGGAGCCGAAGCCGAAGGCCAGGAAGTGCCAGGGGTTGCGCCACACCTGCGGTGCGACTTTCACGACTTCAGTCACCTTGCATCTCTTGGTTCTGTGCGAAATGTTGATAGCCCGCCTGCGGCGGTGCCACGCGCTGGCCCAGCTCGTCCAGCAGGTGCACGCCCTGCCCCGCCACTGCCCGGCCAATTACCCAAGCCTCGGGCCATTGGGCCTGCAGCGCCGGTAGGAGTTCAGCCGGCAGAGTAAAGGCCAGCCGGTAGTCATCGCCACCAGCCAGTGCACAGGCTAGCGCCTGGTCGCCGGCCACGCGGCGCAGCGCCGGGCTCAGCGGCAGGCGGGCACGCTCGATCTGCAGCGCGACGCTGGAGGCCTTGGCGATATGGCCACAGTCGGCCAGCAAGCCATCGGAAATATCCAGCGCCGCCGTGGCCTTACCGCGCAACCATCGCCCCAGCGCCAATTGCGGCTGAGGCGCCCAGTAACGTTGCTGCAGATAATCGGCATCCTCGCCCATTATCTCGCGCTCACCCAGCACCAGCGGCAAAGCGCCGGCAGCATCGCCCAGGCTGCCGCCGACGCAGAGCAAGTCGCCCACGCGCGCGCCGGAACGGGGCAGCGCCTGCCCGGTCGGCACCTGGCCGAACACGGTCAGGGTCAGGCTCAGCGGCCCACGGGTGGTGTCACCACCGACCAGCGCGATGCTGCAGGCCTGGGCCATCTGCGCCAGGCCGCGGCTGAAGCCCTCTAACCAAGGCGCAGCGGCCTCGGGCAGGGTCAGCGCCAGGGTGAAGGCGAGCGGCTCGGCGCCCATGGCCGCCAGATCGCTGACACTCACCGCCAGCGCGCGCTGGCCAAGCAGAAAGGGATCGCAGGAAACGGGAAAATGGACGCCGCAGACCAGGGTGTCTGTGGAAATGGCCAGTTGCTGACCTGTCCCCGGTTGCAGCAGGGCGCAGTCGTCGCCGATGCCCAGCGCCACGCCAGAGGCCGCCTGCGCACAGGGCGAGGCGGCAAAGTAGCGGCGGATCAGCTCGAACTCGCCCAATGTCTCAGCGCTTGTTGGCCTTGACTTCGGCAGCACGCAGCACCGGCGCCAGCTTGTCCAGCACACCGTTGACGAACTTGTGCCCGTCGGTGGCGCCAAACACCTTGGCCAGCTCGATGCCTTCGTTGATCACCACCTTGTACGGCACGTCGACGCGATCCTTCATCTCCCAGGCCGACAGGCGCAGGATGGCCAGCTCGACCGGGTCCAACTCGTCCAGCGGGATGCTCAGGAAGGGGGTGAACGTCTCGTCCAATTCCGGCTTCTGCCGGGCCACACCGGTGAGGATCTCGTGGAAGTAGGCGCCGTCGACGCCGCTGAAGTCGTTATCGACGCGGAATTGCGCTTCGATCTCGTTCAGCGACTGACCGGCCATGTGCCACTGATACAGCGCCTGCATGGCCAGGCTGCGAGCCACGCGGCGCTGGGCGATCTTGCCCTTGGCTTTGGGCTGCGGGGCGTCCTGGTTGTCGTCGTGATTCAGGCTCACTTGGCCTCCAAGGCCGCCAGCAGGCTGACCATTTCCAGGGCAGAGAGAGCGGCTTCAGCGCCTTTGTTGCCGGCCTTGGTGCCGGAACGTTCGATGGCCTGCTCGATGGAGTCGACGGTCAGCACGCCGAAGGCAACCGGCACGCCGTATTCCATGGACACCTGGGCCAGGCCCTTGGTGCATTCACCGGCAACGTATTCGAAGTGCGGGGTGCCGCCACGGATCACCGCGCCAAGGGCGATGATGGCAGCGAACTCGCCACGCTGAGCGACTTTCTGGGTAACCAGCGGAATTTCGAAAGCACCCGGGGCGCGGATGATGGTGATGTCGCCTTCATTCACGCCGTGGCGGACCAGGGCGTCGACGGCGCCGCTGACCAGGCTCTCGACGACGAAGCTGTTGAAGCGGCCAACCACCAGGGCGAATTTGCCTTGCGGGGCGATGAAGGTACCTTCGATGGTCTTCAGGGTCATGGGCGAGTCTCAGTCTGTATAAAGAGCCGGGGCGTTACAGAAGCCCCGATAAGATTAGCTTTAGCTCCCCTCTCCCGCCTGCGGGAGAGGGGTCGGGGGAGAGGGCTCGGCACTGGCACTGCCCTCTCCCGCCCTTTCGGGCCCCCTCTCCCGCGAGCGGGAGAGGGGAAGCACGACCTGGGGCCGGGCCTTATTCAGCGGGCAGGTATTCTACTACTTCGAGGTCAAAGCCGGATATGGCGTTGAACTTCATCGGCGAGCTCATCAGGCGCATCTTGCGCACACCGAGATCACGCAGGATCTGCGAGCCGGCACCGACGGTGCTGTAGGTCGCCGGGCTCGGCGCCGGTTGCTTATCTCCCAGGTGAGCCAGCAACTCGGGGCCGGTCAGCGGGTTGCCCAGCAGCAGCACCACGCCGCTGCCGGCCTTGGCCACTTCAGCCATGGCCGCACGCAGGCTCCAGCGCCCGGGCTGCTTGACCAGGAACAGGTCGCGCAGCGGCTCCATGTTGTGCACGCGCACCAGGGTCGGCTCCTCGGCGCACACCTTGCCCAGAGTCAGGGCCATGTGCGCGGTGTTCTCCACGCCGTCGCGGTAGGTGACCAGGGTGAACTGGCCCAGCTCGGTATCCAGCGGCTGTTCGCTGACGCGCTCGACGGTGCGTTCGTGGATCAGGCGGTAGTGGATCAGGTCAGCGATGGTGCCGATCTTCAGGCCGTGTTCCTCGGCGAACTTCTCCAGCTCCGGGCGACGGGCCATGGTGCCGTCGTCGTTCATGATCTCGCAGATCACGCCACTCGGCTCGAAGCCGCCCATACGCGCCAGGTCGCATGCCGCCTCGGTGTGGCCGGCACGCGCCAGCACGCCGCCGGGCTGGGCCATCAGCGGGAAGATGTGGCCGGGGCTGACGATATCGTCGGCCACCGCGTTACGCGCAACGGCGGCCTGCACAGTGCGCGCACGGTCAGCGGCGGAAATACCGGTGGTGACGCCCTCGGCGGCCTCGATGGACACGGTGAACTTGGTACCGAAACCGGAGCCGTTGCGTGGCGCCATCAGCGGCAGCTTGAGCAGCTCGCAACGCTCGCGGGTCATCGGCATGCAGATCAGACCACGGGCAAAACGGGCCATGAAGTTGATGTGCTCGGCGGTGACGCATTCGGAGGCGATGATGATGTCGCCTTCGTTCTCGCGATCCTCGTCGTCCATGAGGATGACCATCTTGCCGGCGCGGATGTCTTCGATCAGTTCTTCTGCAGTATTCAGAGCCATGCTGGCAATCTCACTTGTTCAGGTAGCCGTGTTCGGCCAGAAAACTTTCGCTGATGCCGGAAGCGCTGGGCTCGGCGGCCTTGTCGCCGAGCAGCAGGCGCTCCAGGTAGCGCGCCAGCAGGTCCACTTCCAGATTGACCTTACGGCCCGGGCGGTAGTCGGCCATGATGGTCTCGACCAGGGTATGCGGCACGATGGTCAGCTCGAACTCGGCGCCATTGACGGCGTTGACCGTCAGGCTGGTGCCGTCGACGGTGATCGAGCCCTTCAGCGCGATGTACTTGGCCAACTCGCGCGGCGCGCGCACGGTGAACTGGATGGCGCGGGCGTTCTCCTCGCGCTTGACGATCTCGCCAACGCCGTCGACGTGACCGCTGACCAGGTGACCACCGAGGCGGGTCGTCGGGGTCAGGGCCTTCTCCAGATTGACCTTGCTACCGGTCTTGAGGTCGACGAAGGCGGTACGCGCCAGGGTTTCGCGGCTGACATCAGCCCAGAAGCCGTCGCCTGGCAGCTCGACCGCAGTCAGGCACACGCCGTTGACCGCGATGCTGTCGCCCAGCTTGACGTCGCCGAGGTCCAGCTTGCCGGTCTCGACGTAGACGCGCACGTCGCCGCCCTTGGGCGTCATGGCGCGGATGCTACCGATGGATTCGATTATGCCGGTGAACATGCGTCCTCCCGGAAGGTGTTGCAATGCAGCATGGATGATCTCCTGTTTTGGTCAAAAACAGGGCAATGCCGATCGATAGGGATTTTCGCGGGCGCAGACGGACGGCGCCCTGGGAGGGAATCCCGCTCTCTCTTTATCCGGACTATACCGTCGGCCCCGGAATCACACCGGGTCTGCTGACCCTCTCGCAGGAGAGGCGCTCGCGGGCTAAACCTCGAAGAGGCCATTACCGCCGGTGGGGAATTTCGCCCCGCCCTGAGAACGTGCGACCAGAAGTCGCGGCGGGCTTTTTACCACAAATGCCCACCGCCCGGCCACGTTTGGCGCCGAACTGCAACCTGGCGGGCAGCCCGCCCCGACCTACGACGCGTTACGTGGTACGGCGGTGATGCGCCAGTCGACACCGACTGCGCGGATATCGCGAATCTCCAGTTCCTGCGCCTCGACCATGCGCGCCAGCGGCCAGTCCAGCAGCGGGCGAGCACTGGAGCCGAGGAACTTGGGCGCGACGAACAGCTGGAACTCGTCGACCAGATGCACGCGAGCAAAGGCGCCAGCCAGCTTGGGCCCGGCCTCCACCAGCACCTCGTTGGCACCGCGCGCGGCCAGCTCCATGAGCAGTTTGCGCAGATCGACATGGCCATTGCTGCCCGGCACCGCCAGTAACTCATGGCCATCCTGGAGAAAACGGTCACGGGCCGCAGCTGCGGCACAGGTGGCGACCAGTGCCGGGCCAGCCTGGAAGAAAGGAGCAGACAGCGGCACGCGCAGGCGCCCGTCGACCAGTACGCGCAACGGCGGCCGGTCGATGGCCAGCGACGTCAGCTCGGCATTCAGACCCAGCTCCTCGGCACGCACGGTCAGCCGCGCCTGGTCGGCCAGCACGGTGTCGGCGCCGCTGATCACCACGCTGGAGCGCGCACGCAGGCGCTGTACGGCGGCGCGCGCTTCGGGGCCGGTAATCCACTGGCTCTCGCCGCAGGCCATGGCCGTACGGCCATCCAGGCTCATCGCCAGCTTGACCCGAACGAACGGCAAGCCCTGCTCCATACGCTTGATAAAGCCGGCGTTGAGCTCACGCGCCTCGTCCTCCAGCACACCACTATGCACGGCGATGCCAGCTTCCATCAGGCGCAACAACCCTTTGCCGGCAACCTGGGGATTGGGGTCCTGCATGGCCGCGACTACCCGCGCGACCCCAGCGTTCACCAAGGCCTCGGCACAGGGGGGCGTGCGGCCGTGGTGACTGCAGGGTTCCAGGGTGACGTAGGCGGTAGCGCCGCGCGCCAGCTCGCCAGCCTGGCGCAGCGCGTGCACTTCGGCGTGCGGCTCACCGGCCTTGGCATGCCAGCCTTCGCCGACGATCTTGCCGTCGCGGACGATGACGCAGCCGACGCGCGGATTCGGGTGAGTGGAATACAGGCCCTTGCGCGCCAGCTCCAGGGCTCGCGCCATGAACTGCTGATCGGACTGGCTCATGCCTTGGATGGCTCGCGGGCCAGGCGCTCGATCTCCTCACGGAACTCGTTGAGGTCCTGGAAGCGGCGGTACACCGAGGCGAAGCGGATGTAGGCAACCTCGTCGAGTTTCTGCAGCTCGGTCATCACCAGTTCACCCAGCACCAGCGACTTGATCTCGCGCTCGCCGGTGGCGCGCAGTTTCTGCTTGATATGGGCGATGGCCTCTTCCAGGCGTTCGACGCTGACTGGGCGCTTCTCCAGCGCGCGCTGCATGCCGGCACGCAGCTTTTCCTCGTCGAACGGCTGGCGGCTACCGTCCTGCTTGATCAGCCGCGGCATTACCAGTTCGGCGGTCTCGAAAGTGGTAAAGCGTTCGCCACAGGCCACGCACTCGCGGCGCCGGCGGACCTGTTCGCCCTCGGCGACCAGGCGGGAGTCGATGACCTTGGTGTCGTGGGTGGAGCAGAACGGACAATGCATGAAGAAAAAGACCCTGCGAAAAGGTGGCTCATGGTAGCGCAAGGGTGCGCCAGAAAGACAAGCCGCAGGCTTTACGCTATACAGGCGCGCGTTTTTTGCGCTATTTCACATAGCACCGCCGCACGGGATGCCGCCATGACTCCTCGCCCCCTCCTGCTCTGCCTGCCCCTGCTGCTGAGTGCCTGCGCCAGTGAGGCGCCGCAACCCGAATCGCCAGCGGCACCGGCCACGCCAGCAGCAGTTAGCGCACCGCCCATCGTTGTCGAACAGCCTCTACCCGCCCACATGCGCGAACTGCGCGGCATCCTGCTGACACCACCCGCCGGTAGCGAAGTGGAAATCGCCCTGCTGGTGGTGGATGACCGCGACCGTCCGCGACAGCTGCTGGGCAGCCTCAAGCTGGCCGGCGATGGTCAGGCGCTGCCCTTTCGCCTGCCGTTCAACCCGGAGTATTTCCCCAACGGCGCACGGGTTGAACTGCGCGCCCGCATCAGTCAATCCGGTCGCCTGATCCTGCGCCTGCCGCCGCGCCTGGTCACCCAGGCCGACAGCCGCGACTTCGGCAACCTGCCTCTAGTGAAAGCCCCATGACACCACCTGAAACGCTGCAGAACGCCCTGCAACAACTGCTCGGCGACGCCCGCCTGAGCGCCGAGACCCTGCCAGGCACCGACATCCGCCTGTGGCTGGTTGACTCCAGCAACATGGACCGCTGCTTCAGCCCGGAAGAAACCCGACGCATCCTCGAAGAGCCGCCCTACTGGAGCTTCTGCTGGGCCAGCGGCCTGGCCCTGGCGCGCTGGCTGGCGGAAAAGCCCGAGTGGGTGCGCGGCAAGCGCGTGCTGGACTTCGGCGCCGGCTCCGGCGTGGCGGCCATCGCCGCGGCCAAGGCCGGTGCGACGGAAGTGGTGGCCTGCGACCTCGACCCGCTGGCCATCGAGTCGTGCCGGGCCAACGCCGAGCTGAACGGCGTGGAGCTGAGTTACTCGCTGGACCTCTTCGCCGAGGAGGACCGCTTCGACCTGATCATCGTCGCCGACGTGCTCTACGACCGCGCCAACCTGCCGCTGCTCGACGCGTTTCTGAGCCGCGGCAAGGAGGCGCTGGTGGCCGACTCACGGGTCAAGGACTTCCAACATCCGCTGTACAGCCGCCTCGGCCTGCTCGACGCCTGCACCTGGCCGGACCTGGCCGAGCCGGCGGAGTTTCGCAACGTCAGCCTGTATCACGCCAAGCGCCCGTAGCCCGGATGCAATCCGGGGAAACAGGCAGTCCCGCCCCGGATTACATCCGGGCTACTTGTATCCACTGCGCCACGCCCGCATTTATAGTTCCAGTCTTTCGCCTCTCCGAGAAAAACCATGAGCGATACCCCCTACATCTTCGACGTTTCCGGCGCCGCCAGCTTCGAACAGCTGGTGATCGAAAACTCTTTCCACAAGCCGGTACTGGTGGACTTCTGGGCCGAGTGGTGCGCGCCGTGCAAGGCACTGATGCCGATGCTGGCGAAGATCGCCGAGGAATACCGCGGCGAACTGCTGCTGGCCAAGGTCGACTGCGACGTGGAGCAGGACATCGTCATGCGCTTCGGCATCCGCAGCCTGCCCACCGTGGTGCTGTTCAAGGATGGTCAGCCGGTCGACGGATTCGCCGGAGCCCAGCCGGAGTCGGCCATCCGCGAGATGCTCAAGCCGCATGTGGCCGAGCCGGCGCCGCTGGCGGCCGACCCCATGGAGGCTGCCCAGGCCCTGTTCGCTGAAGAGCGCTTCGCCGACGCCGAAAACCTGCTCAAGCAGATCCTCACCGAGGACAACGAGAACGGCGCGGCACTGATCCTCTATGCCCGCTGCCTGGCCGAGCGCGGCGAGCTGGGCGAAGCCGAAGCGGTGCTGAACGCGGTCAAGGGCGACGAACACAAGCAGGCTCTGGCCGGCGCCAAGGCGCAGCTGACCTTCCTGCGCCAGGCCGCCGACCTGCCGGATGGCGCCGAGCTGAAGAGTCGCCTGGCACAGAACGCCGAAGATGACGAAGCCGCTTATCAACTGGCCATCCAGCAACTGGCTCGCCAGCAGTACGAGGCGGCGCTGGACGGCCTGCTCAAGCTGTTCGTGCGCAACCGCAACTACGCCGAAGGCCTGCCGCACAAGACCCTTTTGCAGGTGTTCGATCTGCTCGGCAACGACCATCCACTGGTGACCCTGTACCGCCGCAAGCTGTACCAGGCGATCTACTGAGCGCTTCAGTTCACGCTCGACTGTACCTCGTCTGCCAGCTGCGCCGTACGCGGTGCCTGGCAGTCTCGAAACAAGTCCAGACTGGCCTGGTAGACATGGGTCTGCACCCCCATCAGCCCCAGTACCGAGTGGTAAAGATTGTCCTGCGACACCGGCTGATCCGCATGCGCCGCCAGGCAGCTGTGGGTGATTCCGCTGTGCTGCTGCAACCCTTGTGACAGCCACAGCAGCATCGGGATGTGCTTCTGCTCTGCAGGCGCCATGGCGTAGGGCAGGCCATGCAGGTAGATGCCATTCTCGCCCAGCGACTCGCCATGGTCGGAGAGGTAGAGCATGGCGCTGTCGAGCCTCGCCTCGTTCTGCGTCAGCAGATCGATAGTTTGCGCCAGCACATGATCGGTGTAGCGCAGGCTGTTGTCGTAAGCGTTGACGATGCTCTCACGGGAGCAGTGATCCAGCTGGCTGTCCCGGCAGACCGGCGTGAAGTGCTCGAAGGCCTGCGGATAGCGCTTGTAGTAGGCAGGGCCGTGGCTGCCCTTCATGTGCAGGACGATCACCGCGTCATCCTTCAGCCGATCCAGATAGGCCTGCAATCCCTCCAGCAATACGCCATCGTGACATTCGCCCTCACCACACAGTTCGGCCACATCGAGGTGCGAAACGTCCTCGCTCGGCACCCGGTCGCAAGCGCCCTTGCAGCCCGAGTTGTTGTCACGCCAGAGCACACTCACACCTGCACGCTGCAGCACATCGAGCAGGCTTTCTCGGTAACTGGCCATCTCGTCGCGATAACCGTCGTGACCGAGCCCCTGAAACATGCACGGCACCGAGACCGCCGTGGCCGTACCGCATGACGTAGCCTGGGTGTAGTTGACCAGCTCACGGGCGGCCAGTTCGGGGGTGGTTTCACGCGGATAGCCGTCCAGTGAAAAGTTTGCCGCCCTGGCCGTCTCCCCTACCACCACCACGGTCACCCGGGGCTTATGGCCCTGACCAACCCGCGCCACCCGATGCGCATCCTCACCCACGCGCTGTAACTGCCGCGGCGAAGAGAACTCGTGACGCAGATAGCTGTGGGCAGCCGACACCAGGTTGGATGGCACCAGCTGCAGGCGTACTTCGCGATGATTGCGCAGCAGCGAGGCATAGGGCTGATAGAAGGTGAAGGCCACGCCCAGCACCAACGCTACAGCGACGCCCACCGCACCGAGCTGACCGAACAGCTCGCGCCGCCAGCCCAGATCACGCAGGCGCACGCGGCTGATCAGCAGCGCCGGGAGCACACCGAAGGCGCCGAGCCACAGCAACATAGTGGGGCTGAGCAACTCCAGCGCCTCGGCCGTGTCGGTCTGCGCCACGTTGGTCAGCATCTGGTAGTCGATGACGATGCCAAAACTGCTCATGAAGTAGCTGGCACCAGCCGACAGCACCAACAGCAGCGCCAGCATTGGCTTGGTCAGGCGACTCCAGGCCAACGCTGCCAGCACCACGAACAACCAGGCCCCCACCAGTATCGGCAGGCTGGCGAGGAACAGCGGATTGCCGTTACTCCAGCCATCAACGCCCTGCCAGACGGTTTTCCAGAACCCGGCATTCATGCTCAGCATCAGCCACAACGCCACCAGGGCCGTCAGAAGCGGGCGCCCCAGCTGCGGGCGCCAGGCCCGGCAACGTTTCAGCGCGAAGGACAGAGAGAACGACATCGGCAATACCTACACAACGGCCGCACGCGCGGCCGTGAAAGAGAAATGGGGGGGACGTGAGCGCCGCGCTATCAGGCCAACTCGGCGGGTGCCGAGCCGCGTCGCTGGCTGCGCACGGCCTGGATCACCAGGACGATCAGCGCTGCGCCAAGCACCGCCGAGGCACCGACAGTGCCCAGATCCAGGCCGCCTTTCTCGAAGGGCTTAGTCAGCCAGTCGCCGACCGTGGCACCGAAGGGGCGGGTCAGCACGAACGCCAGCCAGAACAGCGTGACGTGCGACAGACGCGTGTAGCGGTAGGCCAGTGCAACAGAAGCGATCAGGCTGCCGATCAGCAGCGCCCCACCAGCAAAGCCGAGGCCCGAATCATCGGCCAGGTAATCACCCAGCGCCGTGCCCAGAGTGTTGGAAACCAGAATGGCGGCCCAGTAGAAGAGCTCGCCCCGGCGGCTGTCGATGTGATCGACCGACAGCGACTTCTCGCTCAGGCGCCATACCGCCAGCACACCCAGCAGCAGACTGATCAGAATGGCCGAGCCGCTGGCATACCCCAGGCCCAGGGTGCGATCCATGAAATCGGAGATGGTGGTGCCAGCGGTGCTGGTGGTGAGGATCACCGTCCAGTAAAGCGCCGGGTGGTAGCGGTTGGTACGCAGCTGGCCTACCAGCGATACCAGGAACAGGCTGATGAGAATCAGCGAACTCATTGCGTAGCCGACGTCCAGTGTCATCGACAGCAGGTCGCCAGCCGTCTCGCCGAGGGTGGTGGCGCAGATTTTCATCACCCAGAACGCCAGGGTGATCTGAGGCAGCTTATTCATGCGGAAGTCTCGCGTGGTGGGCGCCTGGCCACATGCTCAGGCGGACATCACGCTAACGAGCTCCCAGTGAAAAGCCGGTCAAGCCGAACTGAAAAAAAGGTGAAAACCTGCTTAGCCGATCCAGCGGTACAGCGAGGCCTCACCATCGTTCTCTATCTGCACCTGCGGACTGTGACGCAAGCGCACCAGCAGCCGCTTGCCGGCCGCCTCACCACCAGCCAGCGCGGCCAATTCGCCAAACAGCTGCGGTCCCTCCATGCTGTCGGCAGCCTGCAACAGTTGCAGCGCCTGCGGCCATAGATCCTGCGTCGGGCCGGCTGGCCTGGCTCCCCGCGCCGCAGCCACGGCTTCCACAGGCACGTGAGCTGCCAGTTGCGCCCAGTCCTCGGCATCCATCTCCACCGTCAGATCCACCGGCCAGTCACCAACCCGCCCCTTGATTCGCAGCATCTCACTCACTCCAGAACATCAGGCCGCCATGCTGCCATGCCACTCGGGGCTGGCCAATCGCGGCAGTTAAGTGTTACAACATAACCTAACAATTGACCGCCGGAGTTTGCCCCATGCGCCGCACCCTGCTCGCCCTCCCTCTCGCCCTGCTGCCGCTGACCATTGCCCAGGCCGCCAGTCATGAGCATGCCCACGATCACGAGGAGCACGGCAGCCTTGGCGCACACGAACACGGCGTGGCCAGCCTCAACGTGGCGCTCGACGGCCAGACCCTGGAGATCCAGCTGGAAAGCCCGGCGATGAACCTGGTCGGCTTCGAACACGAAGCCAAGAGCGAAGCCGACAAAGCCAAGGTCGCCGCCGCCCGCAAGCAGCTGGAGCAGCCGCAGGCGCTGTTCGCCCTGCCGATCGAAGCCAAGTGCAACCTCAAGGAAACCGAGCTGGAAAGCCCGCTGTTCGGCGGTGAGGAACATGAAGAGCATGAGCACGAAGATCATGACCATGAAGACGAACACGCGCACAGCGATGTCGACGCCAGCTACCACTTCACCTGCGCCAACCCCGAGGCACTGAAGACCCTGGAGCTGGGCAGCTTCTTCGGCACCTTCCCCGCCACCGAGAAACTGCAAGTGCAGCTGATCGGCCCGAGTGGCCAGCAGGGCGCCGAGCTGACGCCGAGCAACTCGCGCCTGAGCTTCTGATCCGCCACGGCGCCCCGCTACCGGGTGCGCCACCCTCTCCTTGCCTTTAAGCTGTCGACCTCCTCCGACGCGCGAACCGCCCATGCCCGACGCACTGATCGAACTCCATAACCTCGGCTTCGCCTGGCCTGGCCAGGCCGAGCTACTGGATATTCCCAGCTTCACCCTGCACCGCGGCGAGAGCCTGTTCCTCAAGGGCCCCAGCGGCAGCGGCAAGACCACCCTGCTCGGCCTGCTCGGCGGCGTACAGAAGCCCGGGCGCGGCAACCTCAAGCTGCTCGGCCAGGAGCTGGCGCAGATGTCCTCCGGCGCCCGCGACCGCTTTCGCGTCGATCACACCGGTTACATCTTCCAGCAGTTCAACCTGCTGCCGTTTCTCTCCGTGCGTGAGAACGTCGAGTTGCCCTGCCGCTTCTCCAAGGCACGCGCCAAGCGTGCCTGCGACCGTTACGGCAGCGTCGATGCGGCCGCCACACAATTGCTCGCCCACCTCGGGCTCAAGGCCGAACTGCTGGAACGCCGCGCCGATTCGCTGTCCATCGGCCAGCAGCAGCGGGTCGCCGCAGCCCGTGCCCTGATCGGCCAGCCGGAGCTGGTGATCGCCGACGAGCCGACCTCGGCGCTGGATCACGACGCCCGCGAGGCTTTTCTCCAACTGCTGTTCGCCGAATGTCGCGAAGCCGGTGCCAGCCTGTTGTTCGTCAGCCACGACCAGAGCCTGGCAGCGCTGTTCGACCGCAGCGTGTCGCTGGCCGAACTGAATCGCGCCAGCAAGCCGGTGGAGGCCTGACGTGCATTTGATCCGTATCGCCCTGGCCAGCCTGGCCAACCGCCGCTTCACCGCGCTGCTCACGGTGTTCGCCATCGCCCTCTCGGTGTGCCTGCTGCTGGCCGTCGAGCGCGTGCGCACCGAGGCGCGCGCCAGTTTCGCCAGCACCATCAGCGGCACCGACCTGATCGTCGGTGCCCGCTCGGGTAGCGTGAACCTACTGCTGTACTCGGTGTTCCGCATCGGCAACGCCACCAACAACATCCGCTGGGACAGCTTCGAGACCCTGGCCAAGCACCCACAGGTGAAATGGGCGATCCCGCTGTCGCTGGGTGACTCGCACCGCGGCTACCGGGTACTGGGCACCGACACTGGCTATTTCGAGCATTACCACTACGGCCGCGGCCAGAGCCTGCAGCTGGCCCAGGGCAAGCCATTCGCCGACCTGTTCGAGGTAGTGCTCGGCGCCGAAGTGGCCGAGGCCCTGCACTACAAGCTGGGCGACCGGATCGTTCTGGCCCATGGCGTTGCCACGGTCAGCCTGACCCAACATGACGACAAGCCCTTCACCGTGGTCGGCATCCTCGCCCGTACCGGCACGCCGGTAGACCGCACCCTGCACATTTCCCTGGAGGGCATGGAGGCCCTGCACGTCGACTGGCAGAACGGCGCCCCGGCACGCGGTGCCGGCAAGGTCAGTGCCGAGCAGGCGCGCGAGATGCACCTGCAACCGACGGCCATCACCGCGGTACTGCTCGGTCTGAAGAGCAAGATCGCCACCTTTGCCGTGCAGCGCCAGGTCAACGAATTCCGTGGCGAGCCTCTGCTGGCGATTCTCCCCGGGGTTGCCCTGCAGGAGCTGTGGAGCCTGATGGGCACGGCGGAAAAGGCGCTGTTCGTGGTCTCGCTGTTCGTCGTGCTGACCGGCCTGATCGGCATGCTCACAGCGATTCTCACCAGCCTCAACGAACGCCGCCGGGAAATGGCCATCCTCCGTTCGGTGGGCGCGCGGCCCTGGCATATCGCCGGCCTGCTGGTGCTGGAGGCCCTGGTACTGGCCATGGCGGGCGCCGCGCTGGGCCTGGCCCTGCTGTATGGTGGCATCGCCGTCAGCCAGGGCTGGGTGCAGGCGCAGTACGGGCTGTATCTGCCGTTGGCCCTGCCCAGCGCCTATGAGTGGAGCCTGCTCGCGGGTATTCTGGGCGCCGCCCTGCTGATGGGCGCCGTGCCGGCCTGGCGCGCCTATCGGCAATCGCTGGCCGACGGCCTGTCCATTCGTCTGTGAGGTTGCCCATGCGTCATCTGCTGTTCGCCCTGCTGCTTGCCATCGCCGCCCCCGCCCTGGCAGCGGACGTGCGCGAGTTGACCTGGAGCGAATTGATCCCGCCAGACGCGCCGCCGATCCCCCCACAGCAGATGCCGATGCACGACCTCACCCAGTTGGCCGACGCCCTGGCCGCCGAAAATGGCCCGGCAGCCCAGCAGTCGGCGCCAGACGCCCCGGTGGTCAAGGAGCTGGACGGCCAGCAGATCAAGCTGCCCGGCTATATCGTGCCGCTGGATGTGACGGAGGAAGGCCGGGTGACCGAATTTCTCTTCGTGCCCTACTTCGGCGCCTGCATCCATGTACCGCCGCCGCCATCCAACCAGATCGTGCATGTGACTGCCGAGCTGGGCGTGCTGATGGATGCGCTGTACCAGCCTTTCTGGATCGAAGGGCCGCTCAAGGTCGGCTCGCACAGCAGCGAGATGGGGACTGCCGGCTACCAGCTGGCCGCCGAGAAGATCTACCCCTACGAAATGTGAGGAGCTGCGACAGGGCGTCGCAGGGCTGCGCACGCGCTCATTGAGCTGGATCAAGGAGGGCTGCGCCAGGCTCCGTAAGATCGTAGTCAGCCAATACGAACTGCTGACTCTCTTCGGAGCACCTCATGAAAAAATCACTGCTCGCCACTTCCCTGATCGCCCTTGCCCTCGCCTCCCCGCTGGCCATGGCCCACAAGGCCGGGGACATCATCGTCCGCGCCGGCGCCATCACCGTTGACCCACATGAAAGCAGCAGCGACATCTGGGTCGGCGCCCTCGGCACCGACGTGGCGGGCACCAAGGCCACCCTGGACAGCGATACCCAGCTGGGCCTGAACTTCGCCTACATGGTCACCGACCACGTCGGCGTCGAACTGCTGGCCGCCACCCCGTTCAGCCATGACGTCGGCGTCAAGGGCATGCCCGGTGCCTTTGCCGGCCTCAACGGCAAACTCGGCGAACTCAAGCACCTGCCGCCGACCCTGAGCGTGCTGTACTACCCGATGGAAGCCAGCTCGGCCTTCCAGCCCTACCTCGGTGCGGGCATCAACTACACCTGGTTCTTCGACACCGAGCTGTCCAGCGAAGCCGAGGACAAAGGTTTCAGCGGCCTCGACCTGGATGACTCCTGGGGCCTGGCCGCGCAGGTGGGCATGGACTACATGCTGACCGACAACGTGATGCTCAACGCCCAGGTGCGCTACATCGACATCGACACCACCGGCAGCACCAACTACGGCGGCCGCGAGGTCGAGGTGGATGTGGACGTCGACCCGTTCGTCTACATGATCGGCCTGGGTTACAAGTTCTAAGCCCTGCCGTTAGCCACAAAAAAGCCCCGCATCTGCGGGGCTTTTTGCGTACTGCCGAGATCAACGCCCCAACAGACGCGCCAGTCCCTCGGCCAGCGGTGTAGCCGGCAGCAGCTGGTAGCGCTGGCGCAGCAGGCTGTTGTCGGCACGGGAATGGCGGATATCGCCCGGGCGGGCTTCGCCATAGGTCACCTCGGGCAGCTCGCCCAGCACCTGACGGATGGCAGCCAATAGCTGATTGAGACTGACCGATTGGCTGTGCCCGACGTTCACCGCCTCGGACGCCACCTCGGTGCCCGTCAGGCCCTGCATCAGCAGCGGCACCAGGTCGGCGACGTAAAAGAAGTCACGGGTCTGCTCGCCATCGCCGAACACGGTGATCGGCCGCCCGGCCAGGGCGCGCTCGGTGAAGATGCTGATCACCCCGGAATAAGGCGAGGACGGATCCTGGCGCGGCCCGTAGATATTGAAGAAGCGGAAGATCGCCGGGGTGAAACCATGCTCGCGGCGATAGAAGTCCAGATAGTGTTCGCTGGCCAGTTTGTCGGCCGCATACGGTGTCAGCGGCGCTTTGGCAGTGTCCTCGGTCACCGCCACACCCTCGCCGTTATTGCCATAGATGGCGGCGCTGGAGGCGAACAGCACGCGCTTCACCCCCGCTTCGCGCATGGCTTCGCAGAGGTTGAGGGTGCCGATGAAGTTGCTCTGGTGGGTGCTGACCGGGTCGTCCACCGAGGCCTGCACCGAGGCCACCGCAGCCAGGTGCGCGACGGCCTGGCAACCGGTCACGGCGCGGCGCATCAGCGCGGCATCGGCCACATCGCCTTCGATCAGCTGCAGATGCGGGTCATCGAGCGGCAGGTTGTCGCGTTGGCCGGTAGACAGGTTGTCCACTACGCGCACCGAGTAGCCGGCGGCCAGCAGGGCATCGCACAGGTGCGAACCGATGAAGCCGGCACCGCCGGTGACCAGAATCGGAGAGTCGTTCATGGGCACCTCAGACATGCCGGTAATAACGGTTCAGCAGCGCCGGCAGGCAGGCCCGCCAGGCACGGGGCTTGATACCGAAGGTGTGCATGATCTTCTTGCAGGCCAGCACCGCGTGCTGCGGCTCTTCGGTCGCATCGGCACGGGCGGCATGCGCCTGGGCGCCGACCTCCTGCACCTTGAGCGGATGCAGCCCACGAGCCTCGCCAAGAATCGCCTGGCCCAGCGCCAGCGGTGTGGTCGCCTCGTGGCTGCCGTAGTGGTAGATGCCCCACAGCGGGCTCTGGCAGTCCAGTTGCTTGAGCACGGCGAGGATCACCCGCGCGGCGTCGTCCACCGGAGTCGGATTGCCACGGCGGTCATCGGCCATGAGCAGCTCCTGTTCCCGTTCGGCGCGCTGCAGGAAGCGCCCGAGCAGGCCATCGGCGCTATCGTCCAGCAACCAGCCGAAGCGCAACAGCACATGCCGCGGGCAGGTGGCACGTACGCACTGCTCGATACGTAGCAAGGCCTGACCGCGCAGGCCAAGAGGCACAGGTTCGTCCTTCTCGCTGTAGGCGGTGGCGCGGGAGCCGTCGAATACCCGGTAGCTGGAGGGCTGCAGCAGGAGGATGTCGTGATGCTGGCAAAGCTCGGCCAGGCGTTCGACCGCGCGCTCCTGCTGGGCAAAACGCGGTTCGTCGAAAGCCTCGGCCTGGAACCAGTCCTGGTAATAGGCGAGGTTGATCACCGCGTCAGGGCGAGTCTCGTCGAGCAACTGGGTGAGGCTGGCAGCATCCCAGCCCCCTTCCGGCGGACGCGGCGCGAGAAAGCCGATGTCTTCCTCGGCCCCCTGGCGCACCAACGACTGACCCAGGGCATTACCCCCACCCAACAGCAACAACCGCATTCGCATAGTTCAGAACAAGGCTCGATGGACCCGAAAGGAAAGCCCCGGACGAATCCGGGGCGAAAGGAGCATTCTGCGGGTTTAGCCTCGCCTCGTCACTAGTTCCGGGCCGTCTGCCGACTGACGCGGACTACTGGGTGCCTCTGCGCCGCAGGCTGGCCGGGAGAAAGTAGTTGTCCGGCGGCGCCGTCAGCTGGAACTGCCGCGGCGCCTTCTCGTTGTTGCGCAGGCCGATCACCGTGTAGCTGCGGGCGATCAGGTCGTGGTAGACCAGGTTCACCGGGGTGATGACCGGCACCTCGTAGGCGTTCTTGCTGAAGGCCAGGTTGACGTGCCACAGCTCGCCACGGGCGTCGTAGTTCTCCACCATCAGCGCGTACCAGCTGTCCTCGTCCAGGTAGAAGCGGCGCTTGGCATGCACATGGCGCTGCCCCGGACGCAGCGTGGCCTCGACCACCCATACGCGGTGCATTTCCCAGCGCGTCAGGTCGCTGTTCAGGTGCCCCGGCTTGACCAGTTCATCGGCCTTGCGACCCGGCTGCTCCATGGCGTAGTTGTGGTAGGGCACCAGCAGACTCTGCTTGCCGAGCAGCTTCCAGTCGTAGCGGTCGGTGGCGCCGTTATACATGTCGGTATCGTCGGCGTAGATGCCGTCGATCGGCGTGTCGTAGGCCAGGGTCGGCGCACGGCGCACACGGCGCTGGCCAGGGTTGTAGATCCAGGCCGAGCGCGGCTCCCTGACCTGGTCGATGGTCTCGTGCACCAGCAGCGCCCGACCGACATCACGCGAAGGCGGCAGCAGCTCGCTGGCGAAGAAATACAGCTGGTTCTTCAGGCTGCCGGCGTCCTTCTGCGGGCTGTAGTAGTTGGACAGCAACTGGATGCGCTCGCGTAGCAGCGAGTAACTGCCGCTGGTGGTGACCTGGGCGGTCAGCGCTACCTCGTCGATATAGCGCCCCTGCCAGCGGGCGATATGGTTCCAGATCGCCTCGCGCCCATCGGCGGGGATGGGAAAGGGAATCCCGGCATAGGCGTCGACCAGGCCATTGCCGCCGTCGGCCAGGGTCGCCTGCTCGGCATTGCGCCGGGTATTGGCATAGATGTCTGCCGGGGCTGCCGCGCTGCGGTGTGCGGGGTAGACGGGAATCCTGAAACTCTGCGGATAGGTCTTGAGCAAGGCCTTCACGCCAGGACTGAGGTTGGCCTCCTCGGCCGCCATGTTCTGCGCATCGATCACCCGCAGCGGCTGTTCGCCGGCGAAGGGATCAACATGAAAGCTGCCTGGCCCGGCATAGCCCGCCGGCGCCTGGGTCAGGCCGCCAGTCCACTCGGGGATGCCCTTGGCCGCATCGCCCTGGCGTTCGGCGCCGAAGGGGGTCAGCGTGGTACCGAGTTGCGCGGCCTGGTCGGCACCGACCTTGGCCTGCACGGCCAGTGGCAGCAGCAGGGCAAACGGAAGCGCCAGGGCGCTGGCACGCAAAGCTGTTCTGGTCATGGTGATCCCTGCCATCAGAAGGAGTAGGAAAGGTTGAGGGCGACGTGATCACGATCGATCAGCGCATTGTCCTTGCGTGCTCCCCAGAACGAGGTGTACGACAGCTTGCCGGCCAGTCGCTGGCCGTACTTGGCGCCCATTTCCAGAGTCGCCGACTTGCGCCCCTGGATGAAGTTTTCGTTGAGCGCCGGCGACGTGCCGGAAACGTCCTGGCGGAAGGTGATGCCGGGCAGCAGGTCGAAGTTCGGCCTTACGTCCTGATACAGCCCCGAGACATTCACCGTGTAGCCCCAGGCGAAGGAATCCAGGTAGGCGTAGTTGGGCGTATCCAACAGGCTGCCGGGCACATGGTTGAACGCCGCCTCGGCCAGCACCAGCACATCGTCTAGGCCAAGCGTGGGGCCGAAGCTGTGAATCGCCGACACCGAGCCGGTATACAGCTCGTGGCGCTTGTACAGGTCGATGGAGCGACGCGGGTCATTGGCCGAGGCATCGCCGAACTCACCCAGGTCAATGCTGCCGCCACTGGCACCGCCGGCACCCAGCGCGCCTTCGGCCAATTGCTCCAGCTCGTAGGTCATCGCTGGTTCCAACGGTGCATTGGGCCGGTAGGTCAGCTCGCCGGCCACGCTGGTATCGCCAATGGTGCCGGAGACACTGAGGCCGAACAGGCGGATGTCCTCCGGGTAGATGAAGTCGTAGTAGGTGCTGTCGAGCAGGGCCAGGCCGTCGACCAGTGGCACCGAGGCCGGGTCGAGCAACTGCGCCAGGCTGCACAAGTCGCTGAAGTTGCCACCGCTGCCGGCACTACAGGCCATGGACTGGCCCTTCTGCACCCGCAGGAACGGCACCTTGCTGTGGTAGTTGAGGTAGTAGAGGCTGAACTCGGTGTTGTTCCACTCCTCCACCAGATAGCGCATGGCCACGCCGAACTGGCCGTCGTCACGGGCGTCGTGCTCGCGGCCGTAGCGCGCGCCGGCGACGATGCCATTCTCGCCATTGAGGCCCGGCACCAGATCGGCCAGCGGCCCCAGCTCGCCGCGCAGATCGACCAGCACGCCATTGCTGCCCTTGCCGAAGTAGTCCTGGTTGTTGAGGAAAGCGCCGGTGGGAATCAGCTCGTGGCCTTTCCACTCCAGGCCATAGAAGGCCTCCAGGCTGATGGCATCGCTCAGGCCGAGCTGGCCGGAGATCATGTTGGTCGGCAGCAACGCATCCTTGAAGCTGGCGTTGGGCAGCACCACCCGGCCGATGTCCACCGGGTTCACCACGTTGAGGCCGTCGGCGTAGAAGATGCCCTCGCCCCAGTTGATCACCTGCCGGCCCAGCCGCAGGCTGTAGGGCATCTCGCCGACATAGCGATTGGTGTAGAGGTAGGCGTCGAGCAAACGGGCGCGATGTCCGGCACGGTTCTCCAGATCCGAGGGGTAACGCTCGTCGCTGTCGGTGTTGTGGGTCGCGAATCCGTCCCCGGACGGGTCGTGATCCATGATCTGTGTGTCGTACCAAGCGGTACCGCGCACGAACAGGCCATCCTGCTCGGTGCGCACGTGCAGCTCCGAGGTCAGCTTGAACTCGTTGGAAACGAAGCCCCTGTCGTAGTACTCGCTGCCGTCATTGTTGTTGATGAAGACGTTCTGCCCGCCACGCTCGATATGCTCGGACGACTCGGTGCGGTACACCGACGTGAACTCGGCCACGCTCTCCAGCGAGGTCGTCAGCCCGGACCCCGTATCGATTTCGAATGCCTGCAGCTGCGTACCCCACAGCCCCAGCCCAATCACCAATGCCATCTTGCTTTTGTTGTATGACATACGCCCCTCCTGAGTCCGCTTGAAATTAGCGGCAACAAAAAAGCTGGCATGGGGCCAAAACGGACAAAAAAGACCGCTCAAAGGGCCTGTCACATTTACAAACACTTTCATCGCGCGAACTTTGCGGCACACTGCGGACAGCACTGATCAAGCCGCCAGGGAGAAGCCGGCATGAAACCCATCCTCGACCCGCGCTATTCGGAAGCCTCCGCATCGCCGCAGATTTCCCGCTTCCTGCTGCAGTACGCCGTCGCCTGCGGCCATGATCCGGATTTGCTGTGCCGCGGCCTGGGTTTTTCCTCGGAGGACCTGAAGCGGCCGGACTATTGCCTGTCGTTCCGCCAGAGCTACCAGTTGCTGCGCCGTGCCCGTCAGGTACTGGGTGATAGCGGCCTGGGCCTGACGGTCGGCAGCCGGCAAACACCGGTGTCCTGGGGCCTGGTCGGGCTGGCCATGTTGGCCAGTGCGGACCTGGGCAGCGCGCTGCAACTGGCGCTGCGCTACCAGTGGCACATCGGCAGCCTGCTGGGGTACCGCATGGAAATCGTCGGCGATCAGGTGCAAGTCCATGCCACGCCACGCTTCTTCGACCCGGACGTGGTGGTGTTCTACCTGGAAGAAGCCTTCTCCAGCAGCCTGGCCGTGGTGCGTTTTCTCGCAGGCCAGGACCTGGTCGCCACGCGTATCGAAGTGCAATACCCCGGCCCGGCGCATGCGCAGCGTTACGACGAGCTGTTCCGCTGCCCCGTGCGCTTCGACGGCGAGAACAACCTGATGGAGTTCCCGGCCAGCTGGCTACAGCTGCCGCTGCCGACCCGCGACGACTATGTGGTGGCCGAGGCCTGCCAGCTGCTGGACGACACCTCCCGCCAGGAACAGGGGCTGAGCGACCTGGTCGAGACCATAGAACGCGAAGTGCGCAAGAACCTCGGCACGCCGCCTTCGCTGAGCCAGCTGGCCAACCAGTTGAACCTCAGTGAGCGCACCCTGCGCCGCCGCATCGGCGAAGCCGGGCTGAGCTACCACGGCATCGTCGATGAACTGCGCCGCTCCCGCGCCCTGCAGCTGCTCGGCCAACGCGACAACCGCCTGATCGATGTGGCCTGCGCCACCGGCTTCAGCGACGTGCGCAACTTTCGCCGCGCCTTCAAACGCTGGACCGGCGTCACCCCGCGCACGGTCAAGCAGGGCATCGCCCAGGAGCCCTGTACTCAGGACTCCTGATACACCGGCCAACGTTCGACGATCCGTCCGCCACGCACGGCCAGCAGATCACCGAACTGCAGCAGCACCGCCTCGCTCTGGGTCGGGCGCAGGAAAATCTGGTCGTCCACCGCCAGGTGCACCGCAGGCGAAGCATTGACCAGTTCCTGATTCGAGCTGCGCCCGAACAGACCACTCAGCTGTAAGCCCGCCGGCGAGACGAAGTCGGCCTGCCAGTTGCCGCCGTAGATGAAGAAGGTTTCGCGCTGGTTGACGTCCCACCAGGACAGCACGCGTGATTTGTCGTCCAGCGCGGGAATGCGCACGGCGCCGGTGCGCTTGAGTACCGGCGTGGCGATGTACACCGCTGGCACATGCGCAGCGAGCGACGCCAAGTCGTAGTGGCTGGGCTTGAGCAACCCGGTACCGATCGACACCTCGCTACTCAGCGTTTCGTGCTCATGGGCCTGGTAGCTGGGGCTGCCGGCAGTGTTCAGGGTCAGCCCCTCGCGCCACAAGGCCGGGAAGCGCTGCCGGGTGAAATCCACACAAGCCTGGTAATGCGCCATGACCTTGCCCAGCAGCTCATCCGGCGTGCCCAACAGGCCCGGCAGATCCATGCCGACGAACGGGTCGTAGCCCATGAAGCCGGAAAACTCCAGGTGCTGCGGGTGATCGGCGATCAGTTGCAGCAAAGGCGCCAGCGCCTGGGCCTCGCCAACACCCCCACGGTGCAGGCCGACATCCAGCTCGATGTTGATGCGCAGCCGCGTACCCAGGCCCTGCGCCAACGCCAAGTACTGTCCCAGGCGTTCGGGGGTGTCGATCAGCCACTGCAGCTGGCGGCTCGGATCGAACGCCCCGCGATGCTGCTCATAGAACAGCTGCGCTGAGCGCACCGGCAGGGGCTTGCCGAGCAGGATGTCGGACTCGGGAAAAGCCTGAGCATCGTGATTGAGAAACGGCTGGTGAAACGACATCAGCCGCTGGGTGCCGATGCGTTCGCCGATATAGCGCAGCAGGCCCGGCGCCGGCAGGGACTTCTCCACCAGGCGCAGATGCTTGCCACTGCGGGCGAGGAACTGGCGCACCACCTCGATGTTGTGGTCGAGGCGATCGAGGTCGATCAGCAGCACCGGACGCATCGGCCCGTTGGCTTTCAGCTCGCGGTTCAGCGCGCGGAAATACGCATCGTGCGGCTGCCCGTTGTCAGCTGGACGCAGGCCGATGGCGGCCAGCAGACCGCCAGCCCCCAGGCCGGCCATTACGAACGAACGTCGTTTCATCACCACTCCTCAAGCCAATCCGAACAGGCCAGCCAGGTGCGCATTGACGAAGCGCCCTTGCGGGTCCAGCGCCTGGCGCACCTCGGTGAACTCCTTCCAGCGCGGATACAGCGCCTGCAGCTGGCGCGCGCCCAGGCTGTGCAACTTGCCCCAGTGGGGGCGGCCCTGGTACTTCCAGAAAATCGGCTCAATGGCGGCGAAGAAGTTGTGGTGGTCCATCGCATAGTGCTGGTGCACCGAGATCGCACAACTGTCGCGGCCCTCGAACATGCTCAGCGGAATGTCATCGGCCTGGACGTAGCGGTACTCGATGGGGAACCAGGTGCGCAGGTTACCGTCGTCGATGCGCTTGAGGATTTCACGCAGGCAGGCCGGTCCGTGCTCGGCCGGCACCGAGTACTCCATCTCGTTGAAGCGCACGTTGCGCACGTTGGCGAAGATCTCGTAGGAATCGTCCACCCGCTCCTCGAAACTGGCCAGGTGGCGCATGTTGTTGAGCAGGCTGCGGCGCAGATCGGGGAAATCGCTCAGGTACTTGTCCAGCCCCTCGATCAGGTCGACGAATCCGTTGCCGCCTTCCTCCTCGGGCGGCAAGGGCGGCGTGCTTGGCGCATCGGTCTCGTTCAGGGCCACCGACAGGGCATAGTCGGAATGCGTGATGACCAGCATCTCCCAGTGCTGGTTGTCGCGCTTGAGGTTATCGACGTCTTCCAGCAGCTCCTCGGTTTTGCCCACCCACTGCCGCTCGTGCAACCGGTAGGCCGCGCGGTTCTGCATACGCACGCGGGTGACCACGCCCAGCGCACCGAGCGACACGCGCGCGGCATCGAACAGTGCGGTGTTGTGCTCAGGGCTGCAGTCGAGCACCTCGCCGCTGGCGCTGACCAGTTGCAGGCCACAGACCTGGGCGGAGTAGGAGCCGAAACCGATGCCCGTGCCGTGGGTCGAGGTGGCGATTGCGCCGGCCAGGGTCTGGTAGTCGATGTCAGCCATGTTGACCAACGCCTGGCCGACGTCCTTGAGCGGCGCGCCCATCTGCGACATCGGCGTGCCGCCGCCAAACTCGGCCTGCAGCGTCTGCGCATCGTGCGCCAACATGCCGGAGAACTGGCTGAGCGACAGCAGGGTGCCGTCGGTGGGCACCAGAGCGCTGAAGGAATGCCCGGAGCCGACCGGACGGATCTTGCCCGGCGCCCGGCGAATCACCTGCACCAGCTCGTCGAGACTTTGCGGCGCCAAGCGCTCCAGCGGCAGGCAACTCTGCGCGCCGGACCAGTTACGCCAGGGAATCACGCGCGGCGCCGGCTCGGCCCACAGCGCGCGCCCCGGCAGCGCCAGCAAGGAGCCCAGCACAGCGGCACGCTGCAGCAGCTGCCGGCGGGAACACGGCTGGCCCATCTCAATGCCCCTCCGCGTCGTGCGGCAAGGAGGCCATGAAGCCGATCAACGCGCGGAACTGCTCTTCCGAGCACTGCATGCACATGCCCATCGGCGGCATGCCCTGAAAACCGTTGATGCTGTGCTCCAGCAGCGTGTCCATCCCCTTGTCGATCCGTGGCGCCCAGGCCACTGTGTCCCCGGCCAATGGCGCCCCCGCAGCCGGGTTGGCATGGCACTGCTTGCAACTGGTCTGATACAACTGCGCCAGCGCCGCGCTCTCGGGTACGCGTGCCGCCGCACTCGCCGACGGTTGCGCAATCTCCTCGCCACACCCCGCCAGCAAAGTGCACAGCACCAGCCCCATGGCCGCCTTGCGCTTCCCGCTTCGCCCTGCCTGCATAGCCGTCCCCCGAACTCCGGTTCATCTCGATAACGCCACACTAAAGTAGCGACGTGCGCCGTATGAGGTCCCAAACGGCCAGCCAGGAACAGGCAAACGGCCAACACCCGATGAAGCTTACGCGGCCGCTTCACCCATGCCCGACGAGCGCCAGTTTGGTGAACCTGATCTCGCCGGCACTCGCTCGGAGAATCCGGTGAGCACTGATCACGGCATCCAAGACTGCAGCGACGAGGTAAGTATCATTGCTGCAGGCCCAGGTGGACCGGCCACTGCAGCCGCGGCGAACCCTTTGAATGAAACCGCCACGGGCCACGTCGCGGGACGCCCTTTATGCCTCCATAACTGCGACGAAAAGGGTTTACAGCACAAGGGAGAGCGTGGGTCGTCAGTGGTCCTGGCTAGGTACTGGAAGCTGAGCAGTAGGCCAAAGTGCAGAAAGCCCGGCAGATGCCGGGCTTTGTGTTACCTCTAGGTAGCGATTACTGCCAGTTGGCGGCGATCACTACATCAAGCTGCTGACAATGGTCAGCTGTCAGGTTGGACTCACTACCAGCAGGCACACCGAAGGAGGCCCTCGCGCCCATCAAGTCTTGCAACTGACCCTCTAGGAGGTTTTTCCGTAAACTGTTTTCAAGAGCCCCAAAGTCAGAAACTTAATCTCCTTTTTTTATTTTCACATAGCCACTCAACAGCTTCATAAAAACCAGATGAGTAACTGTTAAAAGCCACCACCCCACCCCGAGAGATAGCGCAAACGATAGTCCAGGTGGAAGAGTGTAGCTACGAGAGTACGCATACTGATCACCACCATAAAGAAACATAATAATAAGACCTGCCACGTAGAAAACCGGAATCCCGATAATCTGCAAAACAAAGTCCTTAGTACGCACATAGACTACTTTAGAGGCCACCTTATTCAGTCGAAGATATCTAGGCATAAACGCCCAAAAAATCACAAAAAACCAGACAACAAAAAAAACATCCATCGCAACCAACATGCCTGAAACTCTCTCCGGATCAGGAAACGGCAGTAATAAAACGTCCCTGATATTAGGAAACCAAAAAGTCCACGCCTGACCACTTTCAACTGCCACATAAGAATATTTTTGATATGGCAAGAACCAAAAAGCCGCAGCAAAAGCAGGAATAATGAAAAGCGCTGGCAGGCCGTACAACCCAACAAAACAGCCCATAATTTTCATCGAAATACGCTCAAATAAATTCACTATCTCTCTCCAAAACTTTCACATTGACACTCCTTGAGCGGGTTCAGGAAGCAATCTTTTTTTCTCTTGTCCGCCACCACCTCCGCCCGTACACCATGCCCGGCAACAGCTCGATGCGGCTGGCCGTGTGGTCGAACACGTAGGTGCGCAAGGTCTCGAAGACCATGATGCCAAACAGGTCGATGGCGATCACGTCCAGGGCAACAGGCCGATGCTGAGCAGTCCCAGCGGCGGGAGATGCTCACCTGCTCGGCGATAGGGTGACAGGGAGTGTAATTGGGCCGGCTGCGGGGCTGATGGCGATGATGTGGTTTATCCGTGGGTAATTCGGTGGCTAGCACCATCAAGCAAGAGCCCGCCAAGTGGCGGGCTCCGTGACGGTTTAGAAGTCGAAATCGACCTTGGCCCACAGGGTGCGGCCCGGTTCGTCGATGGCCACCGGATCGGCCGGGTAGCCGAACCCGGAGTCGCCGGCCAGGTTGAGGTGTTCGGCGTAGTCCTTGTCGAACAGGTTGTCGACACCGGCACTGAGCTTGACGTGCTCACTGACGCGATAGGCGCCGTTGAGCGAGAACACGCCAAAGCCGCTGGTTGCGCCGAAGTCCTGCCCCACCACGTTGCCCTTGCCTTCGGCCACGCGCGACTGGTGGTCGACCACGCGCCACAGGGCACCGGCGCTCCAGTCCTCACGCTCGTAGGTCAGGCCCAGGCGTGCTTCCAGTGGCGGCGTCTGCGGCAGCGCCTCGTCGTCCGAGCTGTTCTTGGCCCAGGCGTAGGCCAGGGTGGCGTCGGTCTTCCAGTGCTGGCTTAAGCGATAGCTGGCGCCCAGTTCGCCGCCCATGATGCGCGCATCGACATTCTCCGCGCTGGAGGTGCTCATGCCCATCATGCTGCTCTGGTAGCTGAACAGGATGTAGTCGCGCACCTGGCCGACATAGCCGGAAGCCCAGGCCTGCAGGTCGCCACCGTTGTATTGCACGCCGAAGTCGAGCTGGGTGGTCTTCTCCGGCTTGATGGCGGCGAAGGCGTTGTCGCTGCCACTCGGGCCAGAGTTGGGCGAGAACAGCTCCCAGTAATCGGGAAAGCGCTGCACATGGCCGAGGCCGGCGTACAGGGTGGTCGGCGACTCGGCCAGATCATGCTCGTAGCGCACGAAGCCGCTGGGCAGGGTGTCTTCGCGGCTGTCGCCCTGGGTCGGGTTGGCCACATACATCATGCCGTTGTACTGGGTGGCGCGGTAATCCTTAGCCGAGGCGCGATCCAGGCGCGCGCCGGCGATCAGACGATTGCGCTCGGCAACATGCCAGGTGGCCTCGCCGAACAGCCCGTAGTTGTGGCTGACGGCGTCCTTGCTCCAGGGGTAGGCATCGGCATCGACGTAGCCGCCCATCATGCTGTAGGTCGAGCTGCGTTCGCGGTGCTCGCTGCGCAGCGCATCGACGCCGGCAACCAACTCCACATCGCTCCACTTGAAGGTGGCGGCGAGGCGCCCACCAACGGTGCGCCGGTCCACCTGCGCGGCCATGGGCATGGCCATCATGCTAGTTGGGTCGGGCTGACGCAGGCTGAAGTTGTCCATGATGTGGTCGGCGTAGTTGTAGTAGACCTGCGCCTCGACCTTATCCAGCACACCACCGAGATTGGACTTCTCGAAGCGCAAGCCGAGGCTTTCGCGCACGAACTGCGCGCCGTCCATACCACGCCCGGCATAACGCGCCTCGCCATCGCCCTTGCCGGCGGTCAGCTCCAGCAGGGTGTCGGCGTCCGGGGTCCAGCCGATGGCCACATCGCCGTTCCACTTCTGCCAGCGCGAGGGCACGGTATTGCCATCGCCATCCTGGTAGTCGTCGGACTGGGCCTGGTTGCCGGTGAAGCGCAGGTAGCCCTGCTCGCCACCGACGGCAGCATCCAGTACCTTGTCGAAGCGGCCGTTGGAGCCGGCCAGCACACTGGCATGCAGGCGCGAACCGAGCTCACCGAAACGCTCCGGCTCACGTTCGAACAGCACGGTACCGGCCGAGGCGCCAGGGCCCCAGAGCACGGTCTGTGGGCCCTTGATCACGGTCAGCTGGTCGTAGGTTTCCGGCGAGATGTAGGAGCTCGGGGCATCCATGCGGCCCGGGCAGGCGCCAAGCATCAGGCCGCCATTGGTGCGCAGGTTGATGCGCGAGCCGAACATGCCGCGCAGGACGGTGTCGCCGTTGGTGCCGCCGCTGCGGATGGCGGAGAAGCCGGGAATGGTCTTCAGGTAGTCGCTGGCGTCGCTGGCCGGCACCGGTTGGCGGGCGTCCTTGGGATCGGCCTCAATGGTCAGTGGCGAGCTCTGTTGTACGGCAGTGATCACCGTAGGGGCCAGCTCTGTGTCAGCAGTATCTTCGGCGAAGACCGGTGCGGCCATGGCCAGCGTGAGAGCGGAAAGAACGAACGGCAGACGGCCGGCACGCGCCGGCATGAAAACGGATGAAGTCATGGTGTTTCCTGAAATATGAGACAGCTCCATGCCCTCGCGACGAGGGCGAGTGATGCGGATTCAGGAAAACTGTGGAGGCGCCCTGCCGGGCGGTGCCACCAGGAACGGCGGCTGCAGGCTGAGCACCTCGGCGAAGCGCGGACGCTCGACTGGAGCCACCAGCGGCGCCGGCGGACTGAAAGGGAAACTCTGCAGGCTGACGGCGTGGCTGCCGCACTGGGCGCAAGGCAACTGCTGCGAGGCGACCTTGCCGTCCTCGCCAAGCTGCCAGTGCACGCCCTGCGAGCCGCACATCAGCATGAAGCCGCCTTCGCTCATCTGCGGCAGCGCCCACAGCGGCATGCTCACGCGCAGGAGCATGCCCACCAGGGCAAAGGCGTAGAGCCAATCGCGGAAATTGCGGCTGAGCGGGTTCAAGGGGCGTCCTTGTGCGGTTGCCGCGCATTCTAGCGGCAAGCCCGCAAGAACTGCATGGACAAGGCGTCGCACCACCCCAGTAGTGCCCAGCACCAGCTCTGGTTCTAGGCACCGCCACAACGGCGCTGCTAGTCTGACCCACAGTCTCTAAAAGCAACGGACGCGGAGGTTACATGCTCGACTACGTCGCCCTGGCCATCCTGGTCATCGTGGCGCTGGTGCTGTTCTACGGCATCATCGCGATTCACGACATTCCCTATGAAATCGCCAAACACCGCAATCACCCACAGCAGGACGCCATTCATGTGGCCGGCTGGATCAGCCTGTTCACCCTACACGTGCTGTGGCCCTTCCTGTGGATCTGGGCAACCCTGTATCGCGAGGATCGCGGCTGGGGTTTCTCGAACCAGCTCAAGGCCGACGAGGATCGCCTGGCCGCACTGGAGCAGCAGGTCGCCGAACTCAAGGCCGCACTGGCCCAGGTAACGCCGGGCAAACCCGAAGCCCCTGCCGCCACCCTGCCAGTAGAGGGTCAATGACATGGAAACGTTGCTGCTACTGACCTATGCCGCCATCTGCGTGGTGATCTTCAAGGTCTTCAAGATCCCCAAGAACAAGTGGACGGTGCCCACCGCTGCGCTTGGCGGGGTGTTGATCGTCGGGGCGCTGGTGTTCGTGATGAACTACAACCACCCCTATTCGGAAGTGACCCGCAACTACTTCATCAGCGTGCCCATCGTGCCCTCGGTCAGCGGCCAGGTGATCGAAGTGCCGATCCGCGCCAACCAGCAGGTCAAACAGGGTGACGTGCTGTTCCGCATCGACCCCACGCCGTTCGAGAGCAAGGTCAAATCGCTCAAGGCCCAGCTGGTGTCGGCCAAGGCCGACCAGTACCGCGCCGCCACCCTCGTGCAACGTAATGTGGGCAACCGCCGCGACCTGGATCAGGCCAACGCCCGGGTCGACGACCTGCAGGCGCAACTGATCGGCGCCCAGTTCAACCTCGACAGCTCGGTGGTCAAGGCGCCCTCCGACGGTATGGTACTGCAGGTATTCCTGCGCCCCGGCGTACGTGCGGTAAGGCTGCCGCTGCGCCCAGCCATGGTCTTCGTGCCTGACGAAAACAACTACACCGTGGCCTGGATGCGCCAGAACAGCCAGCTGCGCCTGCTGGTCGGCGAGGAAGCCGAGGTGGCTTTCGACAGCCTGCCCGGCCAGGTCTTCTCCGCCAAGGTACGCCAGGTGCTGCCATTGATTGGCGAAGGCGAGCTGCAGGCCACCGGCAGCCTGGTGTCCTTCACCGGCTCACCTCCCGCCGGGCGTGTACCTGTGGTGCTGGATATCACCGACGAGAGATACGACGCCTATCGCGAGCAGATCCCCGGCGGCGCCTACGGCCAGGCGGCGATCTACACCGAGCATGTGCACCACGTCGCCGTCATGCGCAAGATCCTGCTGCGCATGGCCTCCTGGATGAACTACTTCTTCCCCTTCCACTGATGCCACCGGCAGCACGCGGTGTCCCGCGTGCTGCCCTTCCTCGCTGAAATATCAGTCAGGCTGTCCTCCGCCATTCACGCCACGCCAATCGGCCATGGGCAATTGACGCCCTGCCCTTGATTGGGAATATTGCCGTGCATTCGAACAATGAAATCTCGCCATAACCACGCATTGAGGTTGAGCGGACATGCACAGCAAGAACGCGGTGATCACCGGAGCCGGCAGCGGCATAGGGCGTGAGCTGGCCCTGCAACTGGCCTCGCGCGGCCATGGCCTGGCTCTGGCCGACATCGATCGCCAGGGGCTCAACGAAACCCTGATCCAGGCGCGTCTGGCCGGTGCCGGCCCGCTGCAGGGCTACACCCTGGATGTCAGCGATGCGGCCCAGGTGGATGACTTTGCCGAACAGGTACTGACCACTTTCGAAAGGGTCGATGTACTGATCAACAATGCCGGCATCACCCGTTTTGGCGACTTCGCCTCGACCTCGGCCGATGCCTTTCGCACGGTGCTCGACGTCAATTTCTGGGGCGTGGTGCACGGCAGCCGCGCCTTTCTGCCCGCCCTGCGCGCCAGCCGCGGCAGCCTGGTCAATCTCTCCAGCCTGTTCGGCCTGATCGGCGTTGCCGGCCAGGCGCACTACTGCGCCAGCAAGTTCGCCGTGCGCGGCTTCACCGAAGCGTTGCGCCAGGAGCTCAAGGCCGATGGCGTCCATGTCGCCTGCGTACACCCTGGCGGCGTGCGCACGCGCATCGCCCGCAGCGCCTGCTTCGATCAAGCAGTCGATGACCCGCAAGCCCTGGTCGAGCGCCTGGAGAAGAACACCCTGAAACTGTCGCCGGCGGAGGCAGCGCGCATCATCATCGAAGGCATCCAGCAGCGCCGCGAGCGCATCCTGGTCGGCCACGACGCCAAGTTCGTCGACCTGCTGCAGCGCCTGCTCCCCAACGCGCATACCGGCCTGATCAATCGCCTCCTGGGCCGCGCCGCCGGACAGAAGAGGAGCGCCACATGATCGACCAGCGCCTGGTGAATAAACGCTCGATCCGCTCGCGTCTGCTCAGCGCACTGTTGCGCTGGCGTCTGAAACCCAGGCTGACCAGTGCGGATTTCGATCCACAGCGTTTTCGTGCCTGGCTGGAGCGCAGCAGCGCCAAACGCAAGACCTGCCCTGGTGTGAGCATCCATGTCGTCGAGCAGGATCATATCCGCGGGGAATGGCACGAGCCTGAAGCGGCCATGGTCGACCAGTGCCTGCTCTACCTGCACGGCGGTGGCTACCTGTTCGGCTCACCGCGTACCTATCGCCACTTCACCACCACGCTGGCCAAGCTCTGCGACAGCAGGCTGTTTTCCCTGGATTACCGCCTGGCCCCAGAAGCCCCCTTCCCGGCGGCGGTTGAGGACGCCATGGCGACCTACCTATGGTTGCTGCAGCGTTTTCCGGCACAACGCATCGTGTTGGCCGGCGACTCCGCCGGCGGCGGTCTGGCGCTGGCGCTGATCCTCGCCCTCAAGGACGCCGGCCAGCCCCTGCCGGGCGGCGCCATGCTGCTGTCGCCTTACGCCGACCTGCTGGCCACTGGCGCCTCGCTGCACAGCAACGCCGCCAGTTGCGCAATGTTCGATGCCCCCAGTATCCGCCGTGCCTCCGATGCTTACCTGGCCGGCCAGGACGGTGCTTCACCGCTGGCCTCGCCCCTGTATGGCAACTTCAGCGGCTTTCCGCCGGTGCTGATTCAGGTCAGTGACAACGAAGCGCTGCGCGACGACTCCCTGCGCCTGGCCGAGCGCTTGGATCAGGCCGGCGTTGCCGTGCGCCTGGACATCTGGCGCGGCCAGGCGCATGTCTGGCCAACCTTCCATCCCCTACTGCCCGAAGCGGCAACCAGCCTGCGTGACCTGGCCGCCTTCGCCAAAAATTGTTGGCAAAGCGCGCCGCTGGCACGCAAGGAGCCGGCGCCCGCCAGCGTCTGAAGCACTCGCGCCAGCTAGCACTGCAGACGCTGCGCCGAAGCGTTGCGCAACTTGCCCCGGTAGACCAGGGAACGCACCGCGGGCACATGGATTGGCTCGCCGGAGAAGGTTGGCAGCTCCTGGGGGCACCAGCCCTCGCAATCCTCCGTCAGCAGCGCCTCGCCGTTGGCGCGGCGCAGGCCCAGAGTCACGTCATGAATCAACTCGCGCATTCTCGTCGGCTCCAGCAGCCGACCGCGGTCGATGGCCTGGCTCAACGGCACCTGGCCCGGTTTGCGCAGGGTCAGCAGCAGCGTACCGTCCGGACGTGGTTTGAACGCAATTTCATGGGTGGGGAAGGCGTCGCAGAATTCCTTGATGGCAGTGTGCATCGCTCGACTCTCGATCGTGGTTGAAATTACCTGATCAATTGCAGCAGGCGTGCCATCTGACAATTCAGAAAACTGCTATTTAAATCAGTCACTTAAAACAACAAAAAACAGCAGCCGCATTGCACAATGCACGACACGTCTCGATCAGCGTGCAATTTGCATGATTCACCCACAAGCCGAACCGCCGCCGATATAAACGCAAAAGCCCGCCAAAAGGCGGGCTCTTTGTCACGACGCAATCCGTCAGAATGGTTATAAACACCTAAAACCAAACATAACGGCAGCGTGAGTGAGTGAAGGCCAGCAAAAACAGCGGATCACCGGCAAAACAATGATTTATATCGATCATTATTCGTATGGATTTTTGTATGATTTCCCACCTAAATCGCCGTTTTAGCCTCAAAAACTTTACAAAAAGTTCTGCAGCACCAAAGAATGGTACAGCGCTCCTTCCTCCTCTCGATTCCGACGAACGGTAGTTCCTGCGCGTCCCGCTTTGGAGCGTACTCACCCCAAAGCTCATGATCGACAGCAGGGCTCCTAAGCGAGCAGAGTCGACGAACATCAGAAGAACAAAGAGCGATTCAATTGGCGCCTAGGCGGCGCAGAGCGTGAATGCTGATTCCCGAGCCCTATGTTACTCCCTATCGGAAGTCGGGTCGGGAGCTAGTCGCTGCGATTGCAGCCAATGAGCGAGCGCCCTATTAAACGAATAGAACAGACCTCATTCGCTCGACAATTTTCTCCGAACCGTTGCTTCGGAGACACCTAATTTGGCCGCGATCTCATAGTTACTTAGCCCTAAGCTTCTTAGCTCCCGCATCCTTTGGACTGCATCTGCCTCCAGTGAACGGGGCCGCCCACGACTGGGAGGTTCCGACACCGCCACACGCGAAATCTGCTCCAAAGCACCCGCTGCTATGAGGCTTTGAATCTCGGTTGCGATGCGCTCCAGGTGATCATGCACTGGCGCGCCATCCTCCGTCGCCGATGTAAGCAACATCAAAGTCCCAGGAGACACACCAAGGGCGCTAGCCACTTTTTGGAGCACATCAAGCGTAGGGTTTCTTTGACCTGTCTCGATGCCAGACAGATAGCGCCCCGTGATATCAGGGATCTCGGTTTGGCCCAGCCCTCTGACTGCACGCATCCCCCGAAGAACGGCAGCGAAAGCTTCTCGTTGCTGCAAATCTGCTTCCTCGAACAAATCGAGGATCAGGCCATATTGCACCGCGTCATAAAATGAACTATCGTTCTATTTATGGCGCATCCAATTAAGGGCCCGTCCTAGTCTCGCGCTTCGGAACTTGTAGCGCCCCTAGCTGCGGAACTCAATCAAATAATTACTTAGATATTGTCACTCGACGCCATTGCGTATCGAGTGAACCAATTCGCCCGGAAGGTACAGAAGGAGCTTTTTCATTGGCTAAAGAACTACCGCCCGACCTCTGCGCCGTATGGTCGTCAATCCCACTATCTCAAGCGGATGCTATCAGCCTAGAAAAAGCTGCCCGCCACGACTTTCGTCAGCCGGTTACCGCTTATCTGACGTCTGCTTATTTCGCGGACAAAATTTGTCTCGGGATCGTTTGGGGACATGACAGAGATGATGAAACGGGCAGGTTCGCTAACGGCCACCGGATACATACCTCGCAAGTGCTTGCCATCGAACGCGATGAGGAGTTTCCGGTGATCGTCACGCTGAATAGCCGGTATGTGCTGATCTCGCTGCATGGTCAATACACCTCGGGATCAACTGTCCACTGAATCAAAAGATCGAGCGCGCGATGGATATTTTTGAAGCCGATGACTACTACCAACGACTGATTCAGGCCACTCAAGATGGCCAACTCATTGAGTTCGGAGAGGTCGTTACTTGCCTGCGAGTACAGGTCACAGATTGGTCGCAAGAAATATTCGCGCGGGCATGCAAAATCCCTCTTTCTACCTTGCAGGGCATCGAAAACGGCACCTCCGAACTAAGTGTTGATCAGCTCAACGCGATCCTGATGGTGTTCGGCCTGCAAATCGGAATCGCACCTTACCACCCCGGCCAGTTCACGCCCTTGCCAGAGCGAGTAAAGGCTCGACGCAATCAGGTCTTCACGTTTAAGAGCTCCCCCCAAGCAACCCGAGACATAGCGCGTGAAGAAACCGATGACAGTCAGTGAGCGCGGGGTTTCTCTGATCAATTTGAGAAGAAGGCGTTGTCGGGCGGTGAGTTCACAGATTTCTGAGCAGCATTACGCTCACTTCGAGCCTGCACCGGCTTCGGCCAACGTCGCTTCGCCGCCATAGCCTCCAGGACATTGAAAGTAATCGATCCAACGTCGACCTACTGAAGTTGAACAGTATCTATTTCCCGTTCGGTTTTCAGCCCGGCATTACACGCGTCAGACGGTCTACATACCCTTCTACAGGCTGGTCTGACGGCGAATCACCGCGAGAGATACCCATGAAAAATAAGTTTCCAGATAGCAGCGAAGACGAGCGTGTGATCCTCGACTTTTTGTCCAACGACGAAGCCCCTGTTTTACAAGGCACCAATTTGAGTCGAGAGGAGATCCGCGAAGAGCTCCGGCGCCGGAATCCCAAAAAACAATTTTGCCTTGTCCGAAACTGGATTTTAGTTGAGTTCGACATCGCTGAAGAGGATCGCCAGCAGATCGAATCCCGAGGCCTCAAGGCCAAGTTCATATACGCCCACGAGATAATAGAGGACTCCTCAAATCGGTGGCCGCCCGGCTCTTGGGTACGGACTTCATTGCAGTTGAATTATCAAGGCGACGGCTTCTTCGAGACTCAAAGTACGGTCTACATTCTGATCGGTGATGGCCGCCATAAGAAGCTGAGCGAATAGATTGCCTACAGCATTAGCCCGTAACTGCGCCCGCTTAGCATGGACTCACAAGAACTCAGAACTGCAGTTTGTCATGACGCAGGGGATGGCAGTGGCGACCTGGTCGTAGTGATACCACCATCGGTCATTTCAGCGATGGGTTTGCAGCCAGGGGACAGGCTGGAGCTCAAGGTCGTAGGTACACAGTTAGTGCTAACCCCCCTTCGGAGTCCGATACCTAGCGGGTCTTCGAAGATGAAAAGATAGATAGCCCGGCTATTCGCCGGAAGAAGCGAGCGCACGATGAGCAACACCGAACATCTATGTAGCATCTGCGATAGCGCTGCCGTGAGCTCACAAATCATCCCGTGCGGATCTCTCGCGTCGAGCCCTGCCTACCTCCGACTGCTCTGCTCTCACTTCCCGTCCCAGCTCTGAGAAGCAAACAAATGCTCAAATCAGGAATCATCAACCACGTCATCGACCTGGTGCTTGAGGCAGGAGCCCTAATTCGTGGCGAACTCCAAAGACCGCGCGGCCCACGCGGAAGCGGGGACAAAGCAGACGTCGATCTAGAGGTTGAGCGAGTGCTTCGCCATGGGCTCGAGCAAATACTCAGCTGCGATTTTGTCGGAGAAGAGACTGGCTCCCGCCAAACCGGACACAGCTACACCTGGGTTGTTGACCCCAATGACGGTACTGCGGACTTTCTACTCGGCAGGCCAGGCTCTGCTGTTTCCATTGGCCTGCTATATCAGAGTGAACCAGTTCTTGGAGTGGTGTACGCGCCCGTCACTCCGCGCGGGCCGGACTGCATCGCGTGGCAGAAAGGTATGCCGACGATCTTCCGCAACGGCCAGAGCGTTGACCTCTCCAAGGCAAGTCGTAGCCTTCATAGCTCGATTGTATTCGTCAGTTCTGCCGCGATTTCCAAACGCGCCGAGAACGATGCGCTGTGTACTCCTGCAGTCTGCGAGCCTATGCCGAGCATTGCCTATCGACTTGCCAGGGCAGCAGTTGGCGACGGAGCAGCAGGCGTATCGCTATATCCGGTCTCGCCGCATGACGTAGTCGCCGGTCATGCGCTGCTTCTGGCTGCTGGCGGCGATCTATTCGACCAAGACGGTAAGCGCATTCGCTACACCGAGTTATCGGAATTCTGCAGCCCTGTAGAGCAGTGCTTTGGCGGGGATAACCTGGCCTGCCTAAGCCTTGTTGCCCGCCCCTGGAAAGACCTGCTGTTGAAGTAGTGTCGCTCGGGTCATCAGCTGCTGCAGAAGCCAACTGAATAGCCCCTGGCATCCCGATATTGATCGTCGGCGGAGAGCATGGTTTTATATTGGTAAGGCCTCATGCAGAAGCCTGCCACCCGCAACAGCGAACCCTGTAGGGACTGCATCTCTTACTCCTCATACGTTGACCAGTGCATTCAGTGGCCAATGGGTATTCGCGGGTGATGCCTCTAACGGCTGCGTAGCACGCAGGATCTCGTATGAGCAGCTATTCCTCTCGTCTCGAAAAGCACCTCAAGAACCAAGCGAAGCTAATCCGCAAGGAAACTGAGGTATCGCATAGCGCCGCACTTGAGCAGGCAGCGATTGAATTCGGTTTCTCTGGATGGAAGCAGGCTCGGAGTCACATGGCCTGGGCAGATGAACGCATCGCCCTTGTTCTTGCCGACCTGCCAGGCAACACAGCAGAGCTCGTGAAGTCACTCAGCGCTCGCAAGGGGTATCCCTACTTCCATGAACCGCATACAGGCGAACGCGTCGATCCAGAAGATCTTGCGCAATGCGAAGAGGTGGCATCACGTATTCTGCTTGTAGGATTAATTGACGAACTACATGCCCCAGTTCACCTGTGCAGCTCACCTCAAGCACAAATGTGGTTCTCGCCCACCCTGCCGATGGATTCTGCAATTGCTGAGCAGGAAACTCTATCCTGGAAAGTCGTGCGATACGCTCACGCCATTGCTCAGCCCGCAAACAAGCCAAACGAAATACCTCCACTCGTCAGCAAGCCGACGCCCAGTGACATACGTACTGTACTGATGAAGCTGATGCGAGCGCTTTACTCCATGTCCGTAAGCCTGAAAGCAAGAGAAGGGGCTGACGCAGTGTTGAAGCATCCAGGCTTCCGCGAATATGTGGGATATGCGATATCGGCTGCACGCGAAATGAACTGGCCAGCCGAGGGCATCGACTCGCTGCTGGAATATGCGGGGATAACGTTCTGGCGAAAATTCGGTAGTGCCCCTGCGGGGGCAAAAAGCATGCTGTGGCAAGCGCGCCCGCGAGCTACAGTTAACCCTGGAAGCGACACCTCTGCTCCAGACCGCCGGATCCCGACAGAGCACGGCAAGAGCGACGGCTCCGATCAAAAGCTAGTAATGGACTCAATCGGTCTTGTTGCTACCGACCCTAAGGACGAGCTTCTATTTGAGGGAGAGCCGCTCTGGCAACGAGTAGAGATGATGGGCACCTACCGCGAGGAAAATCTTGTAGCAGTGACCCGCCCCCATTTGTACAAGAGCTGGAAGGAAGAAGAGGAAGCAATGGGCCTGCTGTTCGATCCAGAGAGGGAAGATGCAGATGACTCGGTACGTGAGCATCTTGAGGGGCTGATCTTCTATCGATACCTGGGTAGCGCAACGACCAAGAGCAGATTTCTAGCTGATGTAAAAAAGGGCTTCTATGTCGAGCCCATGCACATTTGGTTCAAGCAGAACCTCATCGCTTAAGGGCGCCACACCAAATACTTGGTCTAGACCTAGTTATTTCAGCTATTTTTACAATCAGATTCATTGGAAGTTTTTTTCTGTCTTTCTTTTCAAATACCCTATTGCAACTTAATAGTCCTTCGATAGACCCCATAAATACTAGGAAAAACTACATGTCGATCATTGCCGAATACAAAGCCCTTGAAGCCCAAATCGCCGAGCAGCAAAAGCGCCTCGAAGCCCTGAAAGGCGACGAGAAACTCAAGCGCGAAATCGAGTTTGAAACCAAGTTGCGTGCCCTCCTGGCCGACTACAACTACTCCCTGCGTAACGTAATCGCTCTGCTCGATCCGAATGCCGCCAAGAGCTCCGTGACTCCGGTGAAAGGTGCCCGTCGTGAGCGGGCACTCAAGCGTTACAAGAACCCAAACAACGGCGAAATCGTGGAAACCAAAGGCGGCAACCACAAGGTGTTGAAGGCCTGGAAAGAGCAGTACGGCGCCGAGACCGTTGAGAGCTGGCTGCAGTAATCTTTAGCTTGCTAGAAAAGGGCCGCATCAGCGGCCCTTGTTGTTTCTGGGGAAGTCATGACACGAAATGAAAGAAGACTTCTTACGGCCAATAGCGGACAAACGCTGGGGGTCAGACACACCGCCAACCTCCGAGGTTGAAGAGGCCGGCGCGTTTAGACGCCAGTTCGTCAATCACGACGACGGGGGCGGAAAGACATCTTCTTGCAAGCAGTTTTTTGCCTGACCGCACCGCTGATCAGGCGGCTTCTCATAGAGTAAAAATAAGAATAATGTAGTGATCAAACGATTTTCGTGAGATTGCTACATTGAATAATTGGCTGTGCCTTGTGATGGCCCTACCTACGGCTAATGCTGCCGAGCGCATGCGCGCTTGGCGCGCTCTGAAAGGTGCTGGAGCGGTGGTGCTACGCGATGGGGCGTATTTGCTGCCGGATCTGCCGGTATGCCGAGAAGCGCTGTCGGCGGTTGAGCGGGACATCCTCGATAGCGAGGGCTACGCCTGCCTATTGCCGGTATGTGATCCGCAGGGGGAACGCTTTATTCCCCTGTTCACGCGAGCAGAGGACTACACCAAGCTGCGCGCAGAGATAGATGCACAGCTCAGCCAGTTGACGCCTGACACTGCACTCGTAGCCATGCGCCAAGCCCGCAAGTTGCGCAAGGCTTTCACCCAGATCCAGGACATCGACTTCTTCCCCGATGCAGCACAGCAGCAAACCGACGCGCAGCTGCGTGAGCTGGAAGTCGGGATTAGCCGCGCACTATCCAAAGACGAGCCCAGCAGTCAGGAGCAGGACATCACGCGTCTATCCATGGCCGAGTTCAAGGGGCGAGTGTGGGCCACGCGTCATCGCCCCTGGGTCGACCGCTTGGCCAGCGCCTGGCTGATCCTGCGCTTTATCGATCCAGCCGCCCGCATCCTCTGGCTGTCGTCTCCGGATGACTGTCCTTCCGACGCCTTGGGCTTCGATTTCGATGGGGCCAACTTCAGCCATGTCGGTAACCGCGTCACCTTCGAGACGCTGCAGGCGAGCTTTGCACTAGAGGCGCCCGGTCTATGGCGCATGGCGGCACTGGTGCATTACCTCGACGTCGGCGGTGTACAACCCGCTGAAGCCACTGGCGTAGAGCGGGTGCTGGCTGGTCTTCGAGCCAGTATCGAAGACGACGATCAACTATTGGCAGCCGCCTGCGCCATCTTCGATGGACTACTGGTGGCATTCGGCAAGGAAGGACAAAGCGATGAGTGAGACCACCATGCAATCCGACGAGCAGGCACTCCCGCGCAGTGAGTCCGTCAGTTTTCTGCAGGCTCTGTTGTTCTGGCTCAAGCTCGGCTTCATCAGCTTCGGCGGCCCAGCTGGGCAAATCTCGATCATGCACCAGGAGCTGGTGGAGCGCCGGCGCTGGATATCTGAACGCCGTTTTCTGCATGCCCTGAACTACTGCATGCTGCTGCCCGGCCCGGAGGCCCAGCAGCTAGCCACCTATATCGGCTGGCTGATGCATCGCACCTGGGGTGGGGTGATTGCCGGTGTACTGTTCGTCCTGCCCTCGCTGTTTATCCTCATTGCGTTGTCGTGGGTCTATATCGCCTTCGGCGAAGTGCCGGTGGTGGCCGGCTTGTTCTATGGGATCAAGCCTGCAGTGACTGCCATCGTGGTGCAGGCGGCTCACCGCATCGGCTCGCGTGCGCTAAAGAACAACTGGCTGTGGGCGATAGCTGCCGCCTCGTTTGTGTCCATCTTCGCCCTCAATCTGCCGTTCCCTCTGATCGTGTTGGGCGCTGCCGTGATCGGCTATTTCGGTGGGCGATTCGCCCCGCAGAAGTTCAGTGTTGGCGGTGGACACGGTGCAGCCAAGCAATCCTTCGGCCCGGCGCTGATCGATGATGACACCCCAACGCCGGAGCATGCGCGCTTTCGCTGGCCACGGCTGGTTCTGCTGGCTGTGGTAGGGGCCGCACTATGGGTATTGCCCATGGGCTTGTTGACCGCCCTGTTCGGCTGGGAAGGCACCCTGACCCAGATGAGCTGGTTCTTCACGAAGGCTGCCTTGCTTACCTTCGGTGGCGCCTACGCGGTGCTGCCCTATGTCTATCAGGGTGCAGTCGGCCACTATGGATGGCTGACCCCAACACAGATGATCGACGGCCTGGCTCTGGGCGAAACCACGCCAGGGCCACTGATCATGGTGGTGGCCTTTGTCGGCTTCGTTGGTGGTTATGTGCAGCAGGTGTTTGGCGCCGACCAGGCCTTTCTGGCCGGCGCTGTGGCTGCCAGCCTAGTCACCTGGTTTACCTTCCTGCCTTCCTTCCTGTTCATCCTGGCGGGCGGCCCGTTGGTGGAGTCGACCCACAACGAACTGAAGTTCACCGCACCGCTGACGGCCATTACAGCCGCTGTGGTCGGGGTAATCCTCAACCTGGCGCTGTTCTTCGGCTATCACGTGCTCTGGCCGCAAGGGTTTGAGGGTACTTTCGATTGGCCTTCCGCACTAATTGCTGTGGCAGCAGCGGTGGCTTTGCTCCGCTTCAAGCGCGGCGTGATCCAGGTACTGGTGGCCTGTGCGTTGATCGGCCTGGGTATACACCTGCTGCAAAACTGAGAGGTGGAGGATGAGCCGAATCTCGATATGCGAACTGGTGGAATGGCAGGCCGCAGATCGGACGTTCACTCTGTTGGATGTGCGGCGTACCAGCGTGCGACTTGCTGATGCCATGGAAGTCCCTGGCGCAAACTGGCGCGACCCTGAGGAAATCTTCACCTGGAAGGATCAGGTTCCACGGGACAGGCCGGTCATTCTCTATTGCGCCAAGGGCCATGAAATCAGTCAGGGCATCGCCGCCACATTGGAAGCTATGGGCCTGGATGCGCGCTACTTGATCGATGGGTTTGTTGGCTGGCACAGGGCGGGGCAGCCCACCCAGAACCTATCTCGGTAACTGGCCACCACAACTGTGTGATGGCCAGCCGCTACGGGCTGATGCTTAGTGGCAGTGGTAGTCGCCAGTCTTGCGGTTGTGATGACAGCCTTTCGAATCCGTGCCACCGCTGTGGGCCAGAGCCGCCACGGAGGTCAGAGCGAGAACTGCAGCAATCAGGACGGCAGAAAACTTCTTCATCAGGAACTCCTTTTCAGCTTCTTGTTATTTGTGACGCAGGTCACGCTGCCAGGGTGTGGCAAAGTGCCTTCATTGGGCAAGAAGGTTTCCGCGTGAGAGCTAGCGTCAGATAAGTGAGCGGATCAGGTGCAGTGCCGCCAGATGGCCTGGGTAGAACCAATAGCCCCAGCGCTTCACCGGCCAGACCCGGAAAGGGTTCGGACAGCGCAGCAGCCATAGCCCAAACAGGGGAGCGACAAAGGCGGTGAACAGGATTAGCAGCGTATAGGGTTGTAACTCCCATTCCGCGAGCCAGCGATTGCGACTGTTGGCCAGCACGCAAAGCACAGCAGGCAGGAGCCACATAAGTCCTGGGCGCCGAATAGCTAATAACAGCGCTGCCGGCAACAGGGCACCAAAGATGCCGTACATCAGATGCTTTTGGATCACCGCCGCCGCGCTCATCCCGACCAGTGCCAGGATAAAGCCATCGCGGCCACGGTGGTGCGCTCCCCAGGCGATGAGTAGGCCCAGCGTCAGCGAAGGCATGACGTTGAGTGTGCTGCTGTCGCTGGAAAGCAGGCGATAGGGCAGCTCCGAGATCACGGTGAACGCAGCCATCCAGCCCAGGTAGCGAACGTTGTCATCGGTGTATAGCTCCCCGGATCGCGACCGCGCCACGTTGGCTGCAATCCCCAGGCAGAACAGTGGGAACGCCAAGCGGCCCACGATGAATAACCACTCGACTGTAGGCCAGACGTAACGCAGGTGATCCAGCAGCATGGTCAACATCGCCAGCCACTTGATCAGATCCAAGTTGGTATCGCGCGCATGCCCGCTCACCCAAGCCACCCCAGCGTCAGCCCAGCCAGCACAAGGTAGCGAGTGGCCTTGGCCAGCGTCACGATCAGCAGAAAACTCCAGAAAGGTTCGCGCATGACGCCGGCGACCACGGTGAGCGGATCACCAATGATTGGCACCCAGCTGAGCAGCAGCGACCAGCGACCGAGTCGGTGGTAAGCGCGCTGGGCCTTTTCCAGCTTGTCTTCGCTGACGGGAAACCAGCGTTTGTGCCGGTAATGCTCAATAGACCGACCCAGCAGCCAGTTCAGTGCTGAGCCCAACACATTGCCCGTGGTGGCGACCGCCAGCAGTGTCCAGGCGGCATAACGGTCGGTCAGCAGCAAGCCAACCAGCACCGCTTCCGACTGCATGGGCAGCAGCGTGGCGGCACCGAAGGCGGCGAGGAACAGGCCGAAGTAGCCGGATAGCTCCCACATCCGTTAGGCGTTCAGGCCGATCCAGCCATGGACGCCTACGTAGATCCCCACACCAATGATCAGCACGCTGGACAGGTAAGGCGCACGACGCGCCACAGCGCCCAGCCACGGCCAGCGATTGGATGCCTGGCGAGCGCCGATGGCGGCGGCAGCACCAACGGTAACCAGGGTGAGAGCCAAGCCAATGCTGAAGCACAACACCAGCACGGCACCCAGCGCGACTTCCTTCACCTGCAGGCAGAGGAGTAGCACGGTGATTGCTGCCGGGCAGGGAATCAGCCCGCCCGTCAGGCCGAACATGATGATCTGGCCAGTGGTGACATTACGGTTGCTGAAGCGTTTGCGGATGTCGTTGGCATGTGCCCGCTCATGGGCATCCTGGTAGCCCTCCAGTGACAGCTCCAGCCCTTCCAGCTCGGAGTGATCATGGCCGTGATCATGCTCGTGGAACTCCAGGTCATAGTCGTGGGAGTGACCGGCGTGCCCCAGGCTCAGGCGTGCGGTGAACTCGTGAGGCTCGGGGATCTTCTCCAGTGACTCCAGGTAGTCACCCCGGTCAGTGAAGCGAAACTGCTGGGCAGTTCCATCACTACGAGTCGTCAGCAGGGCCACTTCAGCCGCCGGCCAGGCATGGCCGCTCAATGTCTTCAGCCGCCAGCGCGGTGGAACGCCATCCTCGAAGATCGACAGCTCGATGCGCCCGTGGCCAGTATCGATACGGTGTGTTTCATCGTGGTGGTGATGGTCATGCTGATGCTCGTCTTCCTCTTCGAAGCGCCACATCTGCTCGCCCCGCCAGGTGCGCCAGAGCATCCACAAGGCGATGGTGATGATGATGGCGGAAGACGCGAGTTGGAAATAAGGCTCGGTGGTTTCGGCACTCAGGTTCTGGCCCAGGTACATGCCCGCCATTGCCACCAGCCAGACCACCGCCGTGTGGGACAGCGTTGCTGCAAGACCCAGCAGAATTGCCTGCTTCACCGTGCCACGAATGGCCACGATGAACGCCGCCATCATGGTCTTCGAATGCCCTGGCTCCAGGCCGTGCAGAGCACCCAGCAGGATGGCGCTAGGGAAGTACAACCAGGCGTGCGCCGTCCCTTGTTGCAGAATTTCAGCAAAGCTCGACATGGGTAGTCCTAGAGGTACTTGGTGATCTGCTTGAACTCTTCCAGAGGCGCACGCTCGCCATTGGCCAAGGCATCTACGGAGTGTTCAAGGCAGTGGTCGATGTGATCCTGGATGAGGGTGCGCTTGGCTTGGCAGACCGCCTTCTCCACTGCATGCAGTTGCTGCGCAATGTCGACGCAAGTGCGACCGTTCTCAATCATCGTTGTGATGCTGCGCAGATGCCCCTCTGCACGCTTCAACCGTTTGATGATGTCTTTATGGCTTTGGTGCTGATGACCGTGCTCGTGCTCGCTCATGCCTTGAGTCTCGTGTCGCGATGGATTACGCTCGCATCGTATCCCCCTGGGGGGGATATGGTCAAACCCATCACCCCTCCAGAAAAGCGAACCGCAAAGGCAGAAAAAGAGCCGCAACATGCTCAGCAACCCCATCAGCACCAAGGTGATTTTTGCCCTTGCTCTGGCCATCTTGATGGCTTGGGCCGGGCATACCTCTACGCTGGTTATGGGGTCAAGTCAGTCAGCCTGGGGCAGCAATGGCGGTGCCCATTCGCACGCTCACGGCGATAGCTCATTTGCGTGCGTGGCATGCGCAGATCACTACCACTCCACGCCGACAGCCGATCATCTGCATGAAACGCCGCACCTGACCACACTGCTAAGCATCGCTACGCAGCCAGAGCGTGCTCAGCCGATAGAAGCCCCTCGCTACTCCATCCCCCCCAGCCCGATCTTTCTGATCGAACGGCCACCACGTCCCACATTCGTGCTCTGACATAGGCCGCTGTACGGCCCAAGACCACTGCAATTTAGGACTCAACCATGCACTCGCTATCCATGCGCGGAATGGGCGTATCTGCGCGCCCAAACCGCTCGCTATTACTGTTGCTGTTGTTCGCGGTCATGCTCTTTCTCGGCATGCCTGATGCACTGGCCCACGCTGTCGCCGAGGGCGACAAGGGCTTCATCCAGGAAAGCTCCGGGGTGATGGTGCTGCCGTTCATTTACATGGGCGCCAAGCACATGATCACCGGCTACGACCATCTGCTGTTCCTCTTCGGGGTGATCTTCTTTCTCTACCGCCTGAAGGACGTGGGCCTCTACGTCACCCTGTTCGCGGTGGGCCATACCGTTACGCTGCTGTTCGGCGTACTGGCAGAAGTCAGCATCAGCTCCTATGTGATCGACGCCATTATTGGCTTCTCGGTGGTGTACAAGGCGCTGGATAACCTGGGCGCGTTTCAGCGCTGGTTCGGCCACCAGCCGAATACCAAGGCCGCCACGCTGATCTTCGGCCTGCTACATGGCTTTGGCCTGGCGACCAAGATCCAGGAATACGAGATCTCGGCAGATGGCCTGATCCCCAACCTGATTGCCTTCAACGTCGGTGTCGAAATCGGTCAGCTCCTGGCCCTGAGCACCATCCTGATTGTCATGGGCTACTGGCGGCGCACCGCCAGCTTCTGGCGCCATGCCTACACCGCCAACGTCGCCATGATGAGCGCCGGTTTCCTGTTGATGGGTTACCAGCTCACCGGCCTGATCGTCTCTCAGTAAGGAATTCTCAGCATGTTCAATACCAAGCTTCCAACCCAAAGCGAGCTGCCGACCAGCCGCCAACTACTGCGCTCCACCCTGATAGCTGTGGGCGTTGCCGCTGCATTGCTGATCACCGTCGTTATGCCGTCGGAGTACGCCATCGATCCAACGGGCGCTGGCCGCGTGCTCGGCCTGACCCAGATGGGTGAAATGAAGATAACCCTGGCCGAAGAAGCGGCAGCAGATGCAGCTGCTCAGCCAGTCGCGCCGGTCGTACAAGCCCCTGCGCCTGCTCAGCCTGTAGCCCAAGAGCAAGTTGCAGCAGTACCTACCACTGAGCCTGCTGCAGAGCCTCAGTCAGCCCTGAAGTCGGACGAGGTGACCGTCACGCTGAAGCCGGGCGAAGCCAGTGAGATCAAGCTGGAAATGCTGGACAAAGCCACGGTCAGCTACGAGTGGACAACCAATGGTGTACCGGTCAACCACGACACTCACGGCGAGCCCTACAACGGCCCGAACGGCTACTACCACAGCTACAGCAAGGGCAAGCAGGTCAAGGGCGACAAAGGCGAGTTCACTGCCATCTTCGACGGCACCCATGGCTGGTTCTGGCGCAACCGTAGCAACAGCGACGTGACCATCACGCTCAAGACCAAAGGTGAGTACCTGAGCGTCAAGCGAGTCATTTAAGACCCATAGCCCCCGCGCCCGTAAACGCAGGGGCCTCTATACCCATGATCAAAACGGAAAGGATTATTCGATGAAAACTGCAACTACCTTGAGCCGCTCCCTGTTGCTGGTTTGCCTGCTAGGTCTGCTCTCCGCATGTGGAGGAAGCGAGCCAGACGGTCAATCTGGCGTCGGAGGGCATGGCCACTCGCATGACTAATAACGGGGCATAGCTCGCTGCGAAGGCGCTCGTTGCTCGTTTCGAAGCAACGAGTGCTTAGGGCTGTAGCGCAATATCTTGGTTCTGCCTATTTGACTGGATGTCTGCTTTTGGCCGGTAGCTGACATCGCAGGAGTAACCTTGAAAGCTATGCGCTGGGCATCACCACCAGTAGCGGCCAGCGATCATGAATCCACTCGTACCCTGCAGGTGGTTCGGTCGTCACTACGTACACCCTTCTCTCCTCTCCTTCTCCGATCACTAGGCACTCGAGCGCGGCGCCCTCCGGAACGTCAAACCAGTGCGACACTCGATTCTTCTCGCCTGGCTGACCGTCTTTCTCCATGAAGCGCTGAACCATGGCGTAACCACGGCGAGGTCTGTACTTCTTCCAAGTACCAGCATGAATTGAGCTGAGCCTTGCCCAACCACCCTGAGGGCCACTTCCTGGCTCCTCCTTCCTACGCCCCCAGTGAATCCAGTCGAGCTGCCTGCTCTCCTCTAACAGCACCGGGATGGCTGCCTTCGGGTTAGGGAAATAGATCCTCCAAGTCTTGCCTGCCTCTCGGGCTTCTACGCCGCCACACATGCTGATCTCCTCACACAACAAACCCGGCCTATTGCACTAGACTCACTTCGCCAGGACGGCATCCCCTTCGAATGGAGTTCGAAAATGCGCTACCTCAGATACCTCGCCATTTCTCTCGCCTCTTCACTGCTGACTGCCTATGCAGTGCTGTGGTTTATTGCCCCAGTCACCGCCGAGTCCGCTCACACGGTTGTACGCCCACCTCTAAAAGTAGAGCACCACGAAGGGCAACTGCTGATTTGGGGCAGCTGGGAAACCGAGACGGGATACGAGGCTCCAGGTACCAACGCAGTAGAGATACGTTGTTTTCAAACGACCGCACGATGCACTGAGGCGTACGCATCCATCCTTCATCACACCGAGGGCGAGGATCTCGAAGCCCAGGTATTCGACTACGCCGTTAAGACTTGGACGGACAGCCAAATACAGGCTGTGGCTGAGCACTGGATGGACTGTTTAGATCGGCGACTTATGGTAGATCTCGCTACTGGGCAAGCCCGCCTGGAGTGGAGCCCAGGTTCGGAGGCAGGCTGCGATGGGGACACTGGATCTGCCGTGCTGGTTGGGGATCCCCTATAGCACGAGCCTTTACCTGCCCAGCTGATCTACAGTAAGTATCACTTTCCGACACTTTCTGTGTACCGATCAGCTATGACAGCGACCAATGCACCCAGCCGCCAGCCTATAAGGCGTCTCTACGATGGCCTTGCGTCAATGGCGACACCCGAGCGGTACCTCTTCACTCCAGTAGACATGCGGAGCCTGGTCTGGGATATCTCTGAGGACGCATATCGATCATTGCTCAGCCGCGCGTCGAGAGAAGGCAAGCTAGAGCGGATTTGTCGCGGCCTTTATCTGTACGCGCCAGTGAAAGCAAACCTCGGCTCCCTCCTCTTCCATGCAGCTGCACGGCTGCGCGCTGATGAACTCAACTACATCAGCTTGGAAACCGCTCTGAGTGATGCGGGAGTGATCTCGCAAGTTCCCATCAACTGCATCACCGTCATGTCGTCTGGGCGCTCGAACACAATCAGCTGCGGCAGGTTCGGCACAATCGAGTTTGTTCACACGAAGAAAAAGCCGGCAGCTCTTGCCTCAGAACTGGACTACGACCAGCGCTGTCGACTTTGGCGGGCGAAACCAGCTCTGGCACTTCGAGACATGAAAGCGGCTAAAAGGAATCTCGACCTGGTTAATTGGGACATTGCGGACGAGCTTGCATGAGCTTCTTCACAGCAACACATCAAGCCCTCATTGAGGCTAACGCCTAAGAGCGCAAAAGCGGCCTGCCGCAACCAGCCTGAACCTGGGGTCATGCAGGATCGGCTGAATGCCGTGGCGGTAGCCCGTAGCGCTGCAGAACCTTGCAGGTCGGGGCTTCCAACGATAAAACGACAACCGCTGGCAATCAGTTCAGCACAAAGGGATTTTCATGACCGTTGCCAACCCACAGAAAAAAGCTCTCACCGACAATCAGCGCCGAATCCTCAGCGACCTACTGCGAAAGCAGGACAAGGTTTTCATCAGTTTGATGAGCAAAACAAAGAGCGCTGAGGAGTCCGTTACGGTATCGGACAAGCTCTCAACGAACCTTGATTTCCAGAAGAAGTTAATGGCCTCGTTTGACCGGCTCAAGAAGGCCTGCATGGATGAAGGCGTTTACTTGCCAGTGTTTGAGGAAGCTGAGAAGCAGGCCGGCTATCACGTTCGGGCTATTGTGGCAGGGCAGCCGAGATGGCATGTCCGTGAAAATATCAATTCGGCTAGATGCAGTTTCTTCTACGCGCTGCTAATTGACAGCCGAAATGTCGTTTTTGATTTCGTGCCTTTTCCGACACTTGAATAGACAGTTCCAGGTGGCCAGATAATCCCCCCAAGGTGAGCACAGCGGCGCTGTTAAGGGAACGACGTCTCCCCCGTTTCAGTTGCAGCTGGCTTTAAGAGTCAACTCAGAACTGTAATAGAGCTGCTGGTTCAGGCCGGTCTCGACAGGCTGCTCATGGCCGGACGTGGCCCGTCACCAATGTCCGCTTTCGGCTGTGGACTCAACCGGTGAACGCCACACACTGAACCCTGCGTCAGCAGTGCGTCGTGTTTGGCTCTCAGAGTTTCAATTACACAAAAATCTGCACACCCTCTGCAGTGGTTTAGTGGATGACGATTTGAGGGTATCCGCACAACCTGGGACGATTCATTCCCAAGCTCCAGGATGAGGATTGAGGCAGGATGGCCTGTACAGCATTAGTGGATGGCAAGCGCGTGGTCGGTGCATTCCTCTCTGACGATGAATGGCGTGATCTCGCGAAACTCACCAAGGAACGCAGGGTATTGATGGCCGACACCAAGCGTCCGGCCATTGCTAAAACTGTCCGCTGGAAAGGTGGGGTGACCCGCTTCTTCTCGCACTTCCCAGGGGAGGCTCCAGAGGGTTACACCAGCAAGGAAAGCCCCGCTCACGCAGCCCGAAAGCTGGCGATCTATGCTCGCCTCCTAGAGTTGGGTATCACGGCTGAGCTTGAGGCAGGCCAGGATGACTGGCGTGCTGATGTGTTGGTTGGCGAGTCAGCCTTGGGCCCAGCCCTGGCTATCGAGGTGCAGCTTACCAAGCAAAGTGCCCAGCTAACTTATGAACGCACGCACCAACGATTGGCATCTGGGGTGCCAACCCTTTGGATCTTTGGCAAGGGTGCCAGCACTGGTCACCTTGGCGTCGATCTACTGCAATCGAACCCAGTATTCGAGGCTGATTCGGAGTCTGAGGCGGCTGATATTGCTCAGGCCGTATGTTCGGGAGTCGCGTTCTTTGATGACCGGACAGACCTAGCCAAAACACCGGCCCGCCCAGTCGCGGTGTTGGTGGACTGCAAGTGCGGTAAGCCTTGGATACTCCCAGTAGGGGTGGTTCTGCTGCCTAACCGGGTTCGCGGAGATCTAGAGCCGCTTTATGTCTCCCTCACCCGTACCTATGCAAAGCGCAAAGGGAAGACACTCACCCTAAGCAGTGCAACGAACTACTTTCGGCGTTACTGGCTAGTGCTCAAATCGGCTGGAGTGAAATACCAGCTGCCGCTTGGAGTGGAGACCAGCCCGTATCGGGTGTATGGGCGCAAAGGCGCCGTATTTATTCAACACTATTCGTGCCCTAATCTGGGGTGTGGCAGGATCATGGAAGCATTTCCGCCGAAAGGGTCAGACCTGACTTCGTGCCCGGTGCCTATCACTGCAAGCGTGGATGCCCGCCCAGTTTTGGATGTAGAGGCAGCCTGGATGGTTGCCAAGCCAGCGCCCTACGATGAGACGACATGGCCAAAGCGACAATGGCAGGAACAGTTCATCACGCCGATGCGCGAAAGCCTGATGTGCTTAGGGACTAGCCACGGATATGCCCCCCTCGACCTGCGTGATTAATCCCAAGCTCGATGGCCTCGGAGCGCTGTAGCGCCATCCGCTTGTCACCCACCCGATTGACCTTCGAATCGCCTTAGCAAATACTGTTTGTATATACAGTGTTTTGTGGGTATCCCGATGTCATCCCTTTCGATAGTGGCCCGTGGCGAGCGCCTTCGTGAGCGCCTGCTCACCGATGCGGCTACCGATCTACGCATCACAGGCTTCCAGTCCCCTGCCGAGGACGAGAAGGAAGAATGCCTGTCCCTCGACCGACTCACCGGCCTTGGCGCCCCACACATCTGGGGTGTCCAGGTACTGGATGAGAGCCTCATAGGATTTGGAATCTTCCGAGGGGATCGATTGATCGTGAACCGAGCAGCTAGCCACATCGACGACATGCTAGTGGTAGTAGATCTTGGCGGTGATGGTTACCGAGTGCGGCTAGCTCAGCGCGATATGTTTGGCGGTCGATGGTTGAAGGCGGCCGACCCCATCATCCCCGACGTGCAACTGGACGGAGAAGAGATCATCGAAGTCTGGGGTGTTGTGTCTTGGGTGGTCAGTCGTGTGTCGCCATGACCAAATCCCCTCGAGTGTTCGCGCTTATCGACTGCAACTCGTTCTACTGCAGCTGTGAGCGGATCTGCCAACCTGCGTTAAAGCGTCGGCCCGTAGTTGTGCTATCGAACAACGATGGCTGCGTCATCGCACGCTCAGCTGAGGCGAAGGCGCTAGGTATCGGCATGGGTGCGGCGTATTACAAAGTACGCGATGAGATGCACCGGCTGGGTGTGGTGGCACGCTCCAGCAACTACACGCTGTATGCCGACATCAGCAACCGCGTAATGCGGGTGATGGCTGAGATGCTGCCAGGCATTGAGGTCTACTCGATTGATGAAGCCTGGGGGGACATGACCGGAGTTGCTGAACCGGAGGAGCTAGGTCGAAGCATCCGCGAGCGCCTAGCCAGAGAGATCGGAATGCCGGTCGGTGTGGGTATCAGCACTACCAAAACACTCGCGAAGCTCGCCAACTGGGCGGCAAAGAAATGGAAAGGCACTGGTGGTGTACTCGACTTAACCGCCCCCATTCGCCAGGAAAAACTACTTCGCCTGGCCCCTGTATCCGAAGTGTGGGGTGTAGGTCATCGCTCCGCTGCCAAGCTAGCAGCCCTGAATATTTCTACGGCATGGGATCTGGCCCAGTTTGATATCGGCACACTGCGCAAGACCTTCGGCGTGACCATGGAACGGACTGCTCGCGAGCTGCGCGGCGTGAGCTGCATTGGCTTCAATGAAGGCCCTCCTCCGAAGGAGGCAATCTGCAGTAGCAAGATGTTCGGTGTGCGCCAAACAGAGCTGCCGCCTATTCGCGAAGCCATGGCTGCGTATGTGGCTCGAGCCGCTGAGAAGCTACGCGCTCAGAGCTCACTATGCAGCACGATTCAGGTAGGCCTTCAGACCCAATTGGCTGACCTGGATGGGCCCCGTTATGCAAACGCAGTGACCCTGGCTCTACCTTCCCCAACAGATGACACTCGGGAGATTCTGGCGCTCGCCCAGCGCGGCCTGGGTCAGATCTACAGACCAGGTTATCCGTTCTCTAAGTGCAGCATCCTGCTCATGGATCTGAGTCAGCGAGGCGAGCTCACACCGGATCTCTTTGCGCCCAAACCGCGCCGTAGCGCCGATCAGTTGATGGCGGTGGTCGACCAGATCAACCAGAGGCAAGGCAGAAGCACGGTGCGCATTGGCCGAGTGCCGGCGAAGCCTGCTTGGGCTATGCGGCGGGACATGCTGAGCCAGAGGTACACGACGCGCTGGGATGAGGTGATTGGGGTTCGGGGGTAAGTTTTTTTCCGTCCAGGTGGTGGCCTAAGTGATGGCCGCTTCCGGCCGATTTTCCGCACGGATCAATAGGCTCGCTTAGAGATACCGAGGTTTCTAGGAAAGCCGTACCGATTCAGTGAGTCGCATGCGAACTGGCTCAATTTGCGGCATATTCGTGCCTGACCTTTCTACGTGCCCTGGCATACCAGTCAGATGCGTGGATTCACAGTTGCATGGAGATAGGCGTGGCGAATTTCAAATCGACTGAGATGCGATTCCTAGATTCGATCTTCGACATGGGCGGTGGATACGTCTTGGACTTTTCCAACCGCACTATGAGCGAATTCTTCCTAGAGGAATTGGAGATTGATATCGACCACGACATTTTCTCCAGAGATGGAACCTCTAAAGCTAGGCGACTAAGGTGTCTCCTTCAGAACGCTGACCGCCCTACTGTGACTCGTGTTCTTGAGGCCCTGTGGAAGCACCGGCAGGCCCTGCGCGAAGAAACTGGGGCTGAGGAGACCATAGTTAATGCGGAGGGGCGATTTCTCTCTCTGCTTGAGTCATTGCGGTCGCCCGATCACTCCCCTTCAATCGTACAGAATCCTTTCGGCACCGCATCAGTTGTGGATCAAGGTCAAGTCTGTGACTCCTTGAAACAACGGCTTTGGGATCTGCGCAATCTGCCGCCCCAACGGCGTGGCTATGAATTTGAAGGGTTCCTGAAAGACCTTTTCGACTCATCCAGGTTGCAGGCTCGTTCGCCGTTCCGTTTGATTGGGGAGCAGATAGATGGGAGCTTTCAGCTTGGCCATGAAACCTATCTAATCGAGGCCAAATGGGTCAGAGACCCCATTGGTGCTGCTGAACTCCACACATTCCACGGCAAACTTGATCAGAAGGCTGCCTGGGCGCGTGGACTATTCATCAGTTACGGTGGGTTCACTCAGGATGGTCTACATGCGTTTGGCAGAGGCCGAAAAGTAATCTGCATGTCAGGGGAGGATATCCATAAGGCTTTGGGGCGGCGAATTCCAGTGGCTGACGTGATCGAGCGCAAGGTGAGAGCGGCAGCGGAAACGGGAGCCGCATTCGTGCCGCTCGATGATCTGTTCAAGCAATAGGACTCCCAAAATTCGCAAAGACTGAACAGCCCTAGTTTGGATTTCACATGTTCTCAAATGGTCAATTGCAGTCGATGACGGCAGGGAGCTTCCAGCAAAAAACGGACAGCGAGTGTCTGGTAAATAAATCTGCTCACTTTAGCCTCCGGGCGAAGCAATAGAGACGTTGCCTTCCGCGGCTGAGCCAGAGCACAATGCATTACCACGCGTCGAACTAATGACGCCACCCACATCATGACCAAGTATGCCCGAGCAAGTGGACATGGAAATAAATATTGCTTGGTGGAACACCAGTGTTTCCCCACCTGTAGCAAAAAAGAAAAAAAAGAAACAAAAAGTCGACAAGAAGTGCACCGGACTCTATGAAAGGGTGATTGAGCATCTTTTGAAGGAAGATAAAGTCGACCTACTTGGCCTTTGTGAAGTAGACCCTGCAGACATAGACGCAATCAAAGCCCACCTATCTACTGCAAAACTTGATCGCTACAGAGTAATCTCCCTCTACAGCAAAGATGACTTAAGAATTGATGACTATTGCCTTGTAATAAACTCTGAGAAAATCACTTTCAAGGAAAGAATATCCCTGGAGAGCAGAGATGACCTTGGGACATATTTCAAAATAGGAATAAGAGTTGACCTAGAAATAGATGGCGAGGATTTTTTCTTATTTCTTGCCCATTGGCAAAGCCAGCAATCCATGAAAACCAAGCATAGAAATAAGCTTGGAAGTCTCTTACGAAATGCAATAAACACCATATTCAACACAAAGCAGGATCCGCGCATCATAGTCATGGGGGACTTTAATGATGAGCCCTTTGACTCTTCGGTGAGCTCTGAGCTTCTCTCATCCCGCGACAAGAGCATGGTCAAAGATCATCCAAAGGTTCTCTATAATCCATTCTGGCGCTCTCTCGGCGCACACTCCCCGCATGACCATGAGGACGTGAACACTTGGCGGCTCTCAGGCGGAACTTGCCTGTACAAAGACAAAAAAGAGATGACCTACTGGAAAACTTTTGATCAGATTATGTTCTCGTGTTCCTTCATCGATAGCAAAGGCTGGCATCTAATAGAGTCCAGAACTAGGATCTGCTCAGAGCTGTCCCTTAAGGCGCAATATTCAGATTGGAAAAAAATCATATCGGATCACTTTCCGGTCATTAGTCAAATCAGGAGAGCATAATGGCTAATTTCGCTGATTCCCTGAAAAAAGGTGTAAAGGCCGCCAAGGATTACGACAAACATCAAAAGGAAATTCAAGCCATCTTCGATGAGCTTGAAAAATCGATAAAAAAATTCACCAACAATAAGATTGGTGTAGCAAAAGCGCCTAACTCCGCAACTTTTAAAAGCACCAAGGAATTGATCAAGGCGACCAAGGCATCCACGAACTTTAACTACAGGAATGGCTCGATCTTTCTTTACAGCAAAGACGACACTCGCATGGAAAGGATTGCTGACTGGCACCAAGCTGATACGGATTTTTCATTCTCTCTTGTTTATGAAGGCAAGCAGATAATTACGAAGTCTACCGAGCAGCTTAAAAGTGCGCTCGGGCAACTTTTGGAGTCCCCCTCCGTGGGTTCTGTTTTGATATCCCACGACAAGTCCCTATCTGCGCTCGAAGCCAAACCTGCTGCAAAGACTGCGGTAAAAACCAGCCGGAATTCAGCGGGAAATATTACCAAACAAGCAGTAAAGTCGACCTCAAAGCCATCAACAGCTAAGCCTGTCGCGAAACGTGCAACTACAAAGCCTGCAGAAAAGCCAGCAAAACCCGCTAAGCGAGCAAAAAAGCCGGTAGCAAAAAGACCCGCTGCAAAACCTGCCAAGCCCGGAGTGAAGCCGACAGCGGCAAATAAGCCTGCGGCGAAGTCAGTCGTTAAACTAGCGCCAAAGGAACGTGCTGGGCTAGAGTTAGCAAATTAACAGGCCGGGGAAAATCCCCGACATAACAGCTGCCGCTGTCGAGCTGCGCGGTGCCTAAGCGATTGATGCCGTAGGGCGCCACTGTTTACGAATTGTCTTGAACTGATCTGCGTACCCAAGCTGCTGGGGGTAACGCCAGTTATGACCAATCCATGTGATGAGTCTAAGACTATCCTCGACTAGGGCATAATCAATCCTCCATAAAGACTGGAGATCGAACCCGCCGTTCTCATCAGCATCCAACCAGGCAAGCAGCAGGTCAGCGATGTGACCACCTTGGACTGATCCGGTCATCGCGGCGGCAATGAGGCGCTCAAGTGCGGCACGGGTGCAGGAATCTATTACTTCCTCCTGATCATTAATCAGATATATCTCCTCAAGCAGCTCATCTGAATTCATGCTCATATTCGCCTCGATCAACTCGGATAAACTCATCACAAGCAGCAACCGTACAACAAAAATCACACAAATCAAAATTTAACCATTATCAGCCATAGAACTCTAAAGTTTGCCGCGCGGTGTAACCCTCCCCACCAACCAAACAAGACAGCCAATACTCAAATAAATAATTATCAAGATATTGACAACTATATATGGAAACTTGATATCCCACCCAAGACAAAAGTAAAACACATCCGAAGGTGGCCTCATCACACGCCGGCTGGGCGACTACTGGCGCTTGGACTTACGCAGTTTTCACAGGAAAAATCAGCTTTGTACTCAGGCGAGTAAGAGACCTGACGTCCGATTTCGCCGAACAGTGATGCCAACAGAAGCGTCGGAGCTGGATGTAGTGGACGGAACTAGAGCTGCTCCATAGCAGTCTTGGTCTACATCTCTAGATTGCAGCTATCGACCACTCTCTCTCGCCCTAGCTGCGTTTGGAACGGAGATACTCAGCCTGAAGTAGCACCATCTCCGCTCCCTGAATTACGCCTGCTCTCTTCAGCGCCACCAATAACCGCTCCACCTCATCGAGTTCGACGTCATCACCCGCTAAAGCCGTGAACACCTGGGCCATCCGGGCATAAACATCCTGCTCAAGCGTCACCTCATGCTCTGCCGCGAGCGCGCGTACATACTCTTCAACGTCGCCCTTCGTACTAGCCATTGCATTCCCTCTTCATCGTGTGAGTGATTACCCATAGCTGAGCCATTAGATTGCGGCGTATCTTGAACGATGATCGTACACCGCAACTCGTGACGAAGCCGGAGCTGCATTGAAATGAATAGAGCCCTGGATGCTAGAGAGGTTTATCAGCTGCTCAAAGATGTGGCGCTCGGAACCAGGCAGATAAGCAACACTAGCGAAACAAGCTGGAGGGCAGTGTATTGCGGCAATGTTCATTTCAATATCGATGACTGGAAAATCACGCTTTACAACGACTGCGGGGAACTCGACTACTGCGACGAATGCATCGCGCCCGATGGAAGGGTAGGCACTTATGAGAAGTGGAGTAGGTTCGGCACCGACCCAGTTCAGCTATTGAGCGAATGGGAGCGCGGACAGCTTGAGGCAAGACTACGGGAGCTCTGATTGTAGGGCCCGTAGTGGTTATCTTTGCGAAGCTGCTGCATAAAGTGGCTTCATACCGTTAGTGGCGCTCTGATTGGCAAGCCAGCTCCGCCTCTAATAGTGCATGCAAGCCAACCTGCCTTAAGAAGGCCTTAGGAGGCAGCTCAATAGCCTCGCCTACCGCCTCCAGATCTCCTACGAAGATAACCTGCACCTGGGCCCTAGTAGCCGCCGTGTAGACGAAGGTTCTGTCCAGAATACGAGACTTGCGGACGGGAATAATCACGCGCCTAAATTGAGACCCCTGGGCTTTGTGGACGGTGATGGAATAGGCGAGCTCCAGCGAGTCGACATCGGCACTCAGGATGTAGTGCTGCACGCCTTCAAAGGTGGCCCGGCCCAGTGCAGAGGCCATGCGCGGCTTCTCATCACTCCCTACGTTCACTGCACGCGGGCTTTCAAAGACTTCGGCGAGCCTCCCAAGCGAGCCGTTCTGGAGGTTCCGCGCCCAATCGTTGGCGGTGTACATCACCAGATCGCCAGCGCAGAGGCCCGTCGCCTCTATCTCACTTGTTTCTGGATTCTCAGCAAGCAGCGGCTGCCTATGATTAGCATACTTGCCGTGGCAAGCGCGGTTGATCACATCCACGCCAGCAAAGGCACAGGACTTGGTGGCCGAGAGGATCTGGGTGCTCCCAGGATCTTGCTCGTACAGCCTGATAACGGTCGAAAGTATCTGATCGTCAGGGCATGGCAGGAACACCACATCATCGGACTCGTCGCCGCTGAACGACGGACGCAACCCCTCCCGGACGCGGTGCGCCGCAACAGGAATTGAGGATTCCTTAGCCTGGCGCTTTACCTCAACCAGCTCAGTCGTTGGCACCCTGGCAAGCCTGCACAGCACGTGCAGGATCAGCCCGGCTCCGATTGGGGGCAATTGATATGGATCACCCACCAGGATCACCTGGCACTCAGGTGGCAACTTCTGAACCAACCGGTAGAAGGTGACCAGATCAAGCATCGAGGCCTCGTCAATCACGATGATCGGCGTGGGGCCCATGTCCTTGTCGGTCACCCTCTTCAAGAACCCTGCAATGGTCGTCGCTTCCTCGCCAGTAGCCTCGATCATTCGGGCAGTAGCCCGGCCCGAAAGCGCCATTTGGAAGCGTGGGCGGCCAGTCGTGTCCAGAGCTCTGTAGAGGGCCTTAAGCACGGTTGTCTTGCCGACGCCGGCACCGCCAGTAATCACGCTGAAGCGCTTAGAGAACGAAGTGTTCACGGCGTTGCGCTGAGCTTGATTTAGACCGAACGACGGCAGCCCCAGGAACACCCTCTCCTCTTCCTCAAACTGCTTGATGACTTCGCTGACATCCACAGAGAACAGCTGTGGTTGCAGTAACGGGGTGACGATCAGATCCCGAATGAATTCGGCGCAACGACGCTCCATTAGCCATGAGCCAGGGGCAAACAGCATCGGGCCAAGCAGCGCCAAATCCTTATACACAAACTGCCCAGCAGCACCGCCATCCACCAAGGCTTTGGCTAGTGCGTCGCCAGGGGCAGCATGGGGTTTGATCAAATCGCGGACGGTGGAATAGAGATCCGCCAACGAGCTACAAGTGTGCCCCTTCTCGGAAGCCCGGTACAAGGCCTCTTCCAGCGCCGCTGTGATCCTGCGAGGGTCATCCAGAGTCAGACCAAAGCTATCCCTGGCGACGCCATCTACGACAGCCCAATCGCCTGCAAAGCTGAGAAGGCGATACGGGTCTGCGAGCAAGGCCGCGATGGTGTTCTTTTTGTGGAAGCGAATGGCCTTCTTAGCAAGCACCAAAGGGACTCTCTTGTCCTGCACGAATCGAAGTGTCTTGGCGTCGCCGCCCTCACTCCAGCGCAAGAACATCCCTTCCCGCACTTCTTCGGTGGGAATGATCATCGAGATCGCGTTGTGATCGGCACTATCCAGCGCATCGTACAAGCGCTCACCGAGGGCATCCCATAGCCGCGTGGCCTTAACCTCCCCCACGCCTTTGACGTTGTCGCCTATCCACTGAATTAGCTGGGATCCACTAGGGCGGACAAGCCGAATATCTTGAGCGTCAATGGTCAGCTCATTGATCGCGAAGGAGCCATGCGACCTCAGGACAGTGCTGGCCTCACCGTACACATCGAATATCCCGCCTACTGAGATATCTGAAAGCTTGGCGATGGCGTCCCTAACCTTGATGACCACAGGGCTGGAGCGGTCATTGATGCCCTTCTGGATGTCCATACGATGACCATATGCGATGCACCCCTTACGGTTAACAGAACGAATGCTGGTGACTCGCACGCTGATGTTCATCAAATTGGGAACAGCGGCATTCACCGAGGCATCCTCCCGGTTTCCTCCAAGAACTCTGCCATCAGCGTGTAGCGAGTAAGCATCTGCTTTGCCGCCTGGAGCTCCGCTCGCAGGGCGGCGTTCTCTTGCTCCAAAGAGTTCAGGCGCTGGACATCCTGCCGCCGCTGCTTAGTATCGTTGTCCCGTAGTGGTGGCTCGACCTTCTGCACGGCGGGTACTGAGACAACGAGAGGTGGTAGAACACCTGCAGCTCGCAGTTCGTTCTCCAGCGTCTCCAAAGCCCGCCGGATAGCGGGGTTCTGCGTCAGCGCGCTCTTGCCGAACCCACACTCAGCAGCTATCTCAGAGCGCTTTAGCTTTCCGCGATGCACGTACTCAAGGAAGTCGCCGTCAGACTTGGAGGTAGACCAGGCGAGGAATGAGGCCAAGTTCTCTTCGGCGATCTGCTGCCCGTTGGCCATTAGGACTTCTTCTCCGACGAATTGCGGTCAACAAACGGAAGCGGCGCGTCCAGCTTCTCCTGCGACACGTTGTGCTTGTGGGCGTTGTACTGCCAGCGCATGAACTTTTCCATCAGGCGCCCATTCTCACGCTCCAGCCTGTAGTTCTCAGCCTCCAGCCGGCGAATCCTCTGCTCAGCAATACTGAGGCTTGCTGGACGCTTCGTAGATACGAACCCTGATTTCAGACGTGCCTTTTGGTGAGTGAAGGCGCTCTTGATCCTCTCGTGCGAGTTCAGTGTCTGCCGGGTGGGGCGAGACCCAATCAGAGGTTCAACAGCATCGCAAAGTGCCTCCCACGCCAGCTTCCCTTCCCAACCATCGATCAGCTTCACAATCAGATCGAGATCCTTCGCGCTCAGATGCTTGGCCATTAGTTAAACCCCCAGCAGAGCACGAAGCTCATCCATACCAGGCTCAACTTGCTCGGGTGCGGGCAGGCTTGGAGCTGTGGAACGAGCGGCAATAGCGCGCTTTAGGGGACTGAACTCCTGATCACTACTTAGACGAATAATCGTCCCATCAGGGGTCTCATTCGAGTCCAAGATGGCGATAAGTTGATCCGCCCTCTCAAGGGTTTTGATCTGGTGTGCGCTCCACCGATCAGCCCCGTAGGTGCCGTCCTCATTGGCACTCTGAGCCTTAGTAAGCTGATCCCGGATTGCATCACGATGCGCCTTCAGCCGTTCCAGCTTGACGGCCTCACCCTTCACACACGCGTGTTCGGTGCAGTTCAAGCAGTCCCGATGCTTCTGGCAGGGAAGCATCGAGTAGTCATGCACACAGAATCCGAAGAGGGTGACGTGGGCTACTCCATCACCGACCGCTTCGAGATCAGCCAGTGTCACCGGCAGGTTTTGCCTAACCTTCCCCAGGGCAGTACCGATCCCAGCATCCCTAGCCATCTCGACATATTCTTCGTCGCTCATGTGGTTGTAGGTAGCGTTCTGGTGAATGTTTTTGCGGCCTGACCACTTAGCAATGGCCAACTGTCCCATGTCACCCCGATTAGCGATAGTGTTCAGGAAGTGCCTGATCTGGTGCGAAGCCATCGAGATGGGAGTGCCATCGACGTTCTTATAGCCATGGCGCTCCCAGATGCTGCGCTCTTGGCCGTCGATGTAGTTGATGTCCGTTGTGAACGTACTTTTCCCAGGGGCCCACACAGTAACGGCGCTAGTGGACTGATCATCTCTGAGCTCGCCCTGCCTGTAACAGCAGAGCGCTTCGGCGTACTTGATGTGACGCTCTTTGTTCAGCCATGGCCAACCTTTAGGTAGCGTGCTGTGAACAAACTCATTCAGAAACCCCAAAGTAACGAACCCGTTCTTGGCGTAAAACTCCTTAAACGGAGCATACGACTTCAGCTTTTGCTTCAGAACGCTCAGAGGAGAGTGCCCCGGCAAAAGCCCCAGAGCTGCCACTGCCTGCTCAGACGTAAGCGGGTGATGCTCCCCAACGTTTGGGCAATCCTCATGCCGATAAAACCTATCAGGATGAGTTTCTAGCCACTGTGCCAACTTTCGGCCTGGCTCCGACAGGTCGGTCAGACGCCGAACAGCCTCCTCGACGACCTCAATCATGACAGTCGGGATCCACTTGATGTCCGCCTGATAGCCTTTACCGGAGTAAAATCGGAGGCCGACTCGCTCCATCCCGGTCTTAGGATCGGGCTCCCGGTGGAGGCAGTTCAAAGGCAACTCTTGAACCTCGGTAATTCGCGACGGCGCGCTTGCACACAGAGCGAAGATCGATGAGGTGAAGCGATCCCTGGGGGCTTGCAGATCGTTGAAGAACATCTCTGCCATTGCCTCTAGAGCGCCTTCAGGAGGCATCTTTTCATCGCGCTTCTGCTTGGCAATCGCGTCTGTGCGATGAATTTCCTGAGGTTTTCTGAAGGGGTTCCTCCATACAAGCGGGGTCGCAATAATCCCGCTCTGATTGAGGAACTCGACCAGCTTCACCAGGCTGATGCCTGCCTGATAACTGGTGGACTCATACGTCGCAGCAACCCTGCCAGCCTCGTCGAATACGCTTAGGTCAGCTTGAGTAATGTCGGCGCAGCCCTTGACCGTTAACAGCGCCTCCTCAATGCAGCGGATGGCCTTGAACTCGTTTTTGAGCTTGCTGGGGTTATGACCCTGTTGATAGCGCACATAGGCCTTAGCAAAAGACATTATGTCCGCGCTCAACAACTGGGCCTCTGTATACCCTCGAGAAGGTGCTCCTTTTTTAGTGAAGTTGCCTACACCAGACCAGGCGTGGCTATACCAATCGAGCCCCTCACCGAAGACAGTTAGCCGATCCCGACACATGAGAACGAACTCGGCTAGGTTCTCGCGGCAGGTTAGCTGGGACTTTGGAACGAAGAGGAAAACGTTAGACATGCACAGTCTCGCTCTTCATGGCTTTGCAGCGGGTCACGACATCACCAACCGCCAGAATGAGTCTGTCGTTCGCAGAAGCGATCTTGGGGTCACGTGTCGCCTTAAGCACGCTGTCTCGCTCACTGATAAGTTGATTTAGCACTAGCTCGTGAGGGCCATCCAACCACGGCTGGAAATGGGAGCACGTGTAGCAGGCGACAGGGGCCAGAGCACCGCAGAAGCCATAGCTTCCACAGCTGCCGACGTTGCCACCCGAACTGCAAATCCGACTAGAAGGATCCCCTCCCCTCCGAGCAGCGGACTCATTGACGACAAGCACACCCCTGAATGCTTGTGCGAGAGGCGCAAGCTGCAAGGCAACTGCCTTGTCGATTTGCTCTACGAACGCCGGAATGTTCCTTATGTACACACCGGCATTTTGAGTATCGGAGTGATCAAGCGCTTCAGCTATGACGTACTCCCCCTTGCCCTCTCTGGCTAGATTGGTTCCAAGGGTGTACCGGAAGCGTTTAGGGTTCATGTGAGTAATAGCCCTTGTTCGCTCGCTAATTACAGCCACCTCAGACTTAACAGTGTTCATTGCGCAGGTGATCTCGGAAGTTGGGGCATGCAAGAAATCACCCGCCAGGAGTTCTGCTAGGTTTTCCGAGGGGCCTAGCCTGTCTAAAGAAGCGAAGAGGGGAAGTTCTGCAACAAGTCTCACTGAAACCCCGCCAGCAACGCGCTCATTGAACAACGCCTTTACACTCTCGGCTTGGGCCTGAAGCAGAAGCCAAAGATCCTCTACTATATAAAACCTCTTAAACACACTTCGCCACTTTCCATATCGCAGCTTACCGCGAGGGAAATTGATATAATATTTCCCCTCGACCGCCACAAGATCCTTAATTTTCAGGGACGTGATCTGGATCGGCCTCCTGCCTGTCATCGCCAAAATCATCGCGTAACAGGTATCACGCAGTCCCAGCCTACCAGTCGAATAACACTCAATAATCCCAGAAACTATTCCGTCCATCTCTATATCAGTAAATGGCCCACTCTCTGGGCACATGGATTGAACAGCAAAGCCTTTTTCGTTCCCCTTGATCCGCCACGTCTCCATCATCGGAAGCGTTTCAGGTGGAATACCCTTGTAGCCCGTGGAAACCCAAGTACGAATGAAGGCGCGAATACTGCCTAGCTTCCACTCCTCACCAAATAGATGCGCACGATATGAGATGATTGACGCGGGGCTGAATGGCTGCTGCCCGCCAGCAAACTTTAAATACGACTTAAGCCGGGCGTTCAAATTAATAGCATGCTTTGCAGAACACGTTTTTGCATATATAGACAAGACCTGCTTAAAAGCAGCACTCATATCAGCATTAAAACACTCGGAGAGCCAATCCAGGCTAAATGAAACATCCCTACTCAGCCTCCAATTATCTGATTCAATGACAACCTCATAGCCATCCCGAGACAAAAACTCTGTGCACACATACTGCGCCTCAGACACAGAAGCAGGGCCATAACCGCTATTAGCATTCATCAGACGACTTCCTCAGGTGCTTATTCTGCAATGCCATAACGGCCTTACCGGCCTCTTCTTTGATATGACGCCTATTATATGTTCTTGCAGTACCTGATGATTCCTTCCACCCCATCAAATAGGATCGCACCTTTTCTTCGTGCTCAGGCGTTGTGCCATCTTCTGTAGCCCGCCGTGAAAATACATAGTTCCAGTGATGTCGAAGAGCATGCGCGTGAAAGCCTTCTAGATTCGATGCCATTTCCGTTAGATCGGAAATAAACTTACCGAAGCTCGAGTTGGATATTGGCCACCCTTGGTGCGGCCCCGCTTTATGAGTAATGAAGAGGAAGCCGTGTTTACGAGCGCCAGGCACCTTATTGCGGTATTTGATGATGTAATCGCTGATTCGCCCCATCAACTCCCGAGCCAACGGGATGCTTCTCTCCCTAGTTTTCGCCAATGGTTGGTACTGCCTGGGATCTCCTACGGAGTCCGGTCGACGCACCACTCGAACAACATCTTCCTGGAAGTTGAAATCTTCGATCTTGAGGTTTAGCAGTTCGCCTCGGCGCATACCCGTCAAACGAAGGATGGTGAACATGAGTGCGTTTCGAAACTGAATACCGGAATCAGCTATTGGGTTGGCTTCGCCACCTGGCCTAATGATCTCCTCAAGAGCATCGAGCACCCCATCATCAAGGTGGATGTCAGACCTGTCTTTGTCGGTTAGTTGATTGATGCGAGGCCGATTAGCCTTAATCACCGCAACCATGGCGCTGATGTCTTTGGCACTCGTAGCCGTTATCGGATACAGCCGCCCTGCAATGAACCCCAAGTAGTCGGCGATCACAGACATCCGATTGAATTGACTATCGGTAGAGACCCGCTGGTGGCGATTCTTGATAGGAGAGACCTTACCTTCCTTAGGCTTGGTATCAGCCAAGCGCTTCTGCGAGAAATCACGAAGGGAGTGGATCTCATGCTCGAAGAGCAACTCGCCTCGCTTGAAGCGCGATTCCAAGTCAATGCGGTAGTAGTCGCTCCATGCGTACAGCAGCTTGATGGCGGTGAGGGCGTGACTGATTGTGTTGGTTGCGAGGTTCCCACCACGCAGTACAGCGGTAACGTAGAGCGCCGGGTAGTAGAGAGGCATGCCATTGTCATCGACGAGGATCAGAAACCTCTCGCCTGACTCTGCCTGAAATCTTCTCACTGATAGCTGCACGACAACCTCGAATTCATTACGTAAATTCAAGGTATGAGCCTAGTTAAAAATCGTCAATGATTTTTTTACACCCCCAAAACGAAAAAGCCCCGCATCTGCGGGGCTTTTGGACATAAATTTTACATTTACGTCTAAGGGGTTCGCTAGAACGGAATGTCGTCGTCGAAGCTGTCGTAGTCCGGGGCCGGCTGCTGGGCGGCCGGTTGCGGCGCCGGGCGCGGGGCGGACTGTTGCGGAGCCGGACGCGACTGCTGGCGTGGGGCGTAGTCGCCGCCGCCCTCATTGTTACCACCACGGCTGCCGAGCAGCTGCAGGGTGCCGTTCATGTCGACCACGATCTCGGTGGTGTAACGCTTGACGCCATCCTTCTCCCACTCGCGGGTCTGCAGGCGGCCTTCGACGTAGCACTGGCTGCCCTTGCGCAGGTATTCGCCAGCGATCTCGGCGAGCTTGCCGAAGAACACCACGCGGTGCCATTCGGTGCGGTCCTGCTGCTGGCCGGTCTGCTTGTCTTTCCAGCTATCGGTAGTGGCGAGGGTGATGTTGGTCACCGCATTACCGTTGGGCAGGTAACGGGTTTCCGGGTCGCCGCCGACGTTGCCAATCAGAATGACTTTGTTAACCCCACGGGCCATTTCGTTCTCCTAAGCGTTCTGCGTCTCCGCGGCCTCTTCGAGCACCTGCTCAAGCAACACGCGGTCCAATTGTTGGGTATCCACTTTGATGTACAACGCGGCCTCCTCGGCTACCACGATGGCGTCGCTGACGCCGGGTATGGCAAGGAGTCGCCCCACCAGCGCGGCATCGGCCACGGCATGGGCCGTGAGGGGCCGGCGCAGGCTGGTCACATAAGGCGGTTCGCGCATGGTAGCAGCTGCCGCAAGCCAAAGAAGCCCCAGCCCCGCACAACCGACGAAAACCATGTTCAGGCCACCCTGCTGGTACAACCAGCCGCCGAGAATGCCGCCCACGGCGGCACCGAGGAACTGGCTGGTGGAATACACGCCCATGGCCGTGCCCTTGCCACCAGCCGGTGCCACCTTGCTGACCAACGAGGGCAGCGAGGCTTCCAGCAGGTTGAAGGCGGTGAAGAACAGAATGAAGCCGGCCACCAGTGCCGCCAGGCTGTGGCCGAAAGCCCAGAAGTACAGCTCGCACAGCACCAGCACCAATACGGCGCCGCTGAGCACACGCTTCATCTGGCGCTTCTTCTCGGCATAGATGATGAACGGCACCATGCCGAAGAAGCCGACCAGCAAGGCGCTGAGGTACACCCACCAATGCTGTTCCTTGGCCAGGCCGCCCTGCTCGACCAGCGCCAGCGGCAGCACCACGAAGCTGGCCATGAGGATCGCATGCAAGGTGCCAATGCCCAGGTTCAAGCGCAGCAGTTCGGTGTTGCGCAGGGTCGGCAGCAAGGCCTGACGCGCCACCCCGGACTCGCGGTGCTGCAATGTGCTGGAGGCACGCGGTACGAACAGAGCGATGATCAGCACTCCGACCAGCGCCATGCCGGCGGTAACCCAGAACAGCCCGGCCAGGCCGAAGGCGCGAGTCAGCAACGGGCCAACCACCATGGCCACGGCGAAGGACAGGCCGATGCTCATGCCGATCATGGCCATGGCTTTGGTGCGGTGTTGCTCACGGGTCAGATCAGACAGCAGTGCCATCACCGCCGCCGAGATGGCCCCTGCGCCCTGCAACACACGCCCGGCAATCACCCCCCAGATGGAGTCGGCATTGGCCGCCAGCGCCGCGCCGGCGGCGAAGATCAGCAGGCCGCCGTAGATCACCGGCAGACGGCCGATGCGGTCGGACAGGATACCGAAGGGAATCTGCAGCACCGCCTGGGTCAGGCCGTAGGCGCCGATGGCCAGGCCGATCAGCGCCGGCGTGGCGCCGGCCAGATCCATGCCGTAAGTGGCCAGCACCGGCAGCACCATGAACATGCCCAGCATGCGAAACGCGAACACCATGGCCAGGCCGCCAGCCGCGCGCGTCTCGCGGGTACTCATGCGTTCGCTGTGCAAATCGTGCATGGAAAAAACCTGAACAAATTGGCCGGCGATTCTATCAGTCATGGCAAGGCCTGTAGACGGTTTGTCAGCGCGCCCAGCGCAGCACAACGTCGCACCCCGACATCATTCAGCGCTTTGCCGCGTGCCGACTGGCAGCCGTATACTTCGCCGTTTCCGCCCGCCACCTGCGAGGCCGTTCGTGGACAAGATTCTGATCCGGGGTGCGCGCACCCATAACCTGAAAAACGTCGACCTGACCCTACCGCGCGACAAGCTGATCGTGATCACCGGTCTGTCCGGTTCCGGCAAGTCGTCGCTGGCCTTCGACACCCTCTACGCCGAGGGTCAGCGCCGCTACGTGGAATCCCTGTCGGCGTACGCCCGGCAGTTCCTGTCGATGATGGAGAAGCCCGACGTCGACACCATCGAGGGCCTCTCCCCGGCGATCTCCATCGAGCAGAAGTCGACTTCGCACAACCCGCGCTCGACCGTCGGCACCATCACCGAGATCTACGACTACCTGCGCCTGCTCTACGCCCGCGTCGGCATCCCACGCTGCCCGGACCACGACGTGCCGCTGGAGGCGCAGACCGTCAGCCAGATGGTCGACCAGGTGCTGGCCCTGCCCGAAGGCCGCAAGCTGATGCTGCTGGCCCCGGTGATCCGCGAGCGCAAGGGCGAGCACCTGGCCGTGTTCGACGAACTGCGCGCCCAGGGCTTCGTCCGCGCACGAGTCAACGGCAAGCTCTACGAACTGGACGAACTGCCCAAGCTGGACAAGCAGAAGAAGCATTCCATCGACGTGGTGGTGGACCGTTTCAAGGTGCGCGAGGACCTGCAGCAGCGCCTGGCCGAGTCCTTCGAGACCGCCATCAACCTGGCCGACGGCATCGCCCTGATCGCACCAATGGACGATGAGCCGGGTGACGAGATCATCTTCTCAGCCCGTTTCGCCTGCCCGCACTGCGGCCACTCGATCAGCGAGCTGGAACCCAAGCTGTTCTCCTTCAACAACCCGGCCGGCGCCTGCCCGACCTGTGACGGCTTGGGCGTGAAGCAGTTCTTCGACGTCAAACGCCTGGTCAACGGCGAGCTGACCCTGGCCGAAGGTGCCATCCGCGGCTGGGACCGACGCAACGTCTACTACTTCCAGATGCTCGGCTCGCTGGCCGGGCACTACGGCTTCAGCCTTGAGGAGCCGTTCGACGACCTGGCCGCCGAACACCAGAAAGTCATCCTGTTCGGCAGCGGCACACAGAACGTCGACTTCAAGTACCTCAACGACCGTGGCGATATCGTCAAACGCTCGCATCCCTTCGAGGGCATCATCCCCAACCTGGAGCGACGCTACCGCGAGACCGAGTCGACCACCGTGCGCGAGGAGCTGGCCAAGTTCCTCAGCACCCAGCCCTGCCCGGACTGCCGCGGCACCCGCCTGCGCCGCGAGGCCCGTCACGTGTGGGTCGGCGAGCGCACCCTGCCGGCCGTTACCGGCCTGCCGGTCGGCGAGGCCTGCGACTACTTCGGCGGCATGCACCTCACCGGCCGCCGTGGCGAGATCGCCGAGAAGATCCTCAAGGAAATCCGCGAACGCCTGCAGTTCCTGGTCAACGTCGGCCTCGACTACCTGACCCTGGACCGCAGCGCCGACACATTGTCCGGTGGCGAGGCCCAGCGCATCCGCCTGGCCAGCCAGATCGGCGCCGGCCTGGTGGGCGTGATGTACATCCTCGATGAGCCCAGCATCGGCCTGCACCAGCGCGACAACGAGCGCCTGCTCGGCACCCTCACCCACCTGCGCAACCTGGGCAACACGGTGATCGTGGTCGAGCACGACGAGGACGCCATTCGCCTGGCCGACTACGTGGTAGATATCGGCCCCGGTGCCGGCGTGCACGGTGGCCGCGTGGTCGCCGAGGGCACCCCGGACGAGGTGATGAACCACCCCGACTCGCTGACCGGCAAGTACCTCTCCGGCCGCGAGAAGATCCGCTACCCGGCGCAGCGCACCGCCCGCGACAAGAAGAAGCTGCTCAAGCTCAAGGGCGCGCGCGGCAACAACCTGCGCAACGTCGACCTGGAGATTCCGGTCGGCCTGCTCACCTGCGTCACCGGCGTGTCCGGCTCGGGCAAGTCGACGCTGATCAACAACACCCTATTCCCGCTCACCGCCACCGCGCTGAACGGCGCCACCACCCTGGAAGCCGCAGCGCACGACTCGTTCGACGGCCTGCAGCATCTGGACAAGGTGGTCGACATCGACCAGAGCCCGATCGGCCGTACGCCGCGCTCCAACCCGGCGACCTACACCGGCCTGTTCACCCCTATTCGTGAGCTGTTCGCCGGCGTGCCGGAGTCGCGCTCGCGCGGTTATGGTCCGGGGCGCTTCAGCTTCAACGTCAAGGGCGGACGCTGCGAGGCCTGCCAGGGCGACGGCGTGATCAAGGTGGAGATGCACTTCCTGCCGGACATCTACGTGCCGTGCGACGTGTGCAAGGGCAAGCGCTACAACCGCGAAACGCTGGAAGTGAAGTACAAGGGCAAGAGCATCACCGAGGTGCTCGACATGACCATCGAGGAGGCCCGCGAGTTCTTCGATGCCGTGCCGGCGCTGGCGCGCAAGCTGCAGACCCTGGTCGACGTGGGCCTGTCCTACATCAAGCTGGGCCAGAGCGCGACCACCCTGTCCGGCGGCGAGGCGCAGCGGGTCAAGCTCTCCCGCGAACTGTCCAAGCGCGATACCGGCAAAACCCTGTACATCCTCGACGAGCCGACCACCGGCCTGCACTTCGCCGATATCCAGCAACTGCTCGACGTGCTGCACCGCCTGCGCGACCACGGCAACACCGTGGTGGTGATCGAGCATAACCTGGACGTGATCAAAACCGCGGACTGGCTGGTCGATCTCGGCCCCGAAGGCGGCTCCAAAGGCGGCATGATCATCGCCACCGGCACTCCGGAGGATGTGGCGGCCAACCCGGCGTCGCACACCGGGCACTTCCTCAAGCCACTGCTCGAACGCGATCGCGCCTGAAATGAAAAAGCCCCGCACAGGCGGGGCTTTTTCTTGCTACGGGTGAATCAAGCCAGATCGAAACGATCCAGGTTCATCACCTTGGTCCAGGCAGCAACGAAGTCCTTGACCAGCTTGGCCTTGCCGTCGGCGCTGGCATAGACCTCGGCGTAGGCACGCAGGACCGAGTTGGAACCGAAGACCAGGTCGCTACGGGTACCGGTGTACTTCACCTGCCCGGTCTTGCGGCACTTGCCCTCGAACACTTCCGCCTCGGCATCCTTGGCCTTCCACTCAACTCCCATGTCCAGCAGGTTGACGAAGAAGTCGTTGGTCAGCACGCCAACCGTGTCGGTGAACACGCCGTGGGCACTGCCATCGTAGTTGGCCCCCAACACACGCAGACCACCGACCAGCGCGGCGAGCTCAGGCGCAGTCAGCGTCAGTAGCTGTGCCTTGTCGACCAGCATGGCTTCGCTCGGTACGCCCAGGTTGCCTTTGCTGTAGTTACGGAATCCATCGGCCACCGGTTCGAGTACGTCAAACATCTCGATATCGGTCTGATCCTGGCGGGCATCGACACGACCTGGCGCGAAAGGCACATCTACACTCAGGCCCGCAGCTTTCACAGCCTGCTCCACGCCGACATTGCCGGCCAGCACGATCACATCGGCCAGAGATGCCTTGCCAGAGGCCTGTTGAATTTCACTCAGCTTGGCCAATGCCCTGATCGCGCGCTGGTTAACCGGCCAATCCTTTTGCGGTGCCAACGCCAGGCGTGCGCCATTGGCACCGCCACGCTTATCGCCACCACGGAAGGTCGAGGCCGAAGCCCAGGCAACCGAGACCAGATCACCGACCGACAAGCCGGAAGCAGCAATTTTCGCCTTGAGATCCGCGATATCGGCAGCACCCGGGTTGTGCGTAGGCGCCGGCAGCGGGTCCTGCCAGATCAGATCCTCTTTCGGCACTTCCGGGCCAAGATAGCGAGCCTTCGGCCCCATATCGCGGTGGGTCAGCTTGAACCAGGCGCGGGCAAAGGCTTCGGCAAACGCCTGCGGATCGTCGAGGAAGCGTTTGGAGATCTTGCCAAACTCGGGGTCGAAACGCAGGGTGAGGTCGGTGGTGAGCATGGTCGGCTTGTGGAACTTGCCCGGCACATGCGCGTCCGGAATGATCTCCGGGGCGTCCTTGGCAACCCACTGTTTGGCCCCCGCCGGCGACTTGGTCAGTTCCCATTCGAACTTGAACAGGTTCTCGAAGAAGTTGTTGCTCCACAGCGCCGGCGTCTTGGTCCAGGTCACTTCCAGGCCACTGGAAACGGTGTCCTTGCCATGACCACTGCCGAAGTTGCTCATCCAGCCCAGGCCCTGAGCTTCGATGGGGGCCGCTTCGGGATCAGGCCCTTTGTGCGACTCGGGGGCTGCACCATGGGTCTTGCCAAAAGTATGACCACCGGCAATCAGGGCGACGGTTTCTTCGTCGTCCATGGCCATGCGCCCGAAAGTGCTGCGAATATCCTTGGCCGCCTCCAGGTAATCACCACTGGCATTCGGGCCTTCCGGATTCACATAAATCAGGCCCATGTGGGTAGCACCGAACGGCGCAGCCAGTTCACGGTCGCCCTTGACCCGCTCGGGATCGACGCCCAGCCACTGCAGCTCGGCGCCCCAGTTGACGTCCATATCCGGTTCCCATACGTCCTCGCGGCCGCCAGCAAAACCGAAGGTACGGAAGCCCATGGACTCCAGCGCCACATTACCCGCCAGAACCAACAGGTCGGCCCAGGAGATCTGCTGGCCATACTTCTGTTTGATCGGCCAGAGCAGACGACGGGTCTTGTCGATGTTGACGTTGTCCGGCCAGGAGTTGAGCGGAGCGAAACGCTGCTGACCACGGCCGCCACCGCCACGACCATCGGTGGTGCGATAAGTACCGGCAGAGTGCCAAGCCATACGGATCATTTGCGGGCCGTAATGACCGAAGTCGGCAGGCCACCAGTCCTGGGAATCGGTCATCAGCTTGACTAGATCGGCCTTGAGCGCCTTGTAGTCGAGCTTCTTGAATTCTTCGGCGTAGTTGAATGTTTCGCCGAGCGGATTGGACTTTTCAGAATGCTGGTTGAGCAGGTCTACACGCAGCTGGTTAGGCCACCAATCCCTGTTCGTGGTACCGCCGCCCGCCACATGATTGAACGGGCATTTACCTGGGTTCGACATGGTTCTCTCCTCTTCCTCATCAGGTCGGCTCCTTTGCACTGCAACCGACGATGGAAGAAGACTAGACCCGCTTTAACCAAAGAACCAATTTATGAAAGATAAGCGCCTGATAGTTTTTATCTTTTTATAAAGCAGCGCTGAACCAGCGCCTTTTACCTCGTAACGACATTCCTCAAACGCCCTCCGCTAAAACCCAGACAACAAAAAACCGGGCCAAGGCCCGGTTTTTTGTAGAGCAGCAGAAGCGCTTATTCAGCGGCTTCTACAGCCTCGCCAGCGACCTGACGGTCAACCAGCTCGACGTACGCCATAGGCGCGTTGTCGCCAGCGCGGAAACCGCACTTGAGGATGCGCAGGTAACCGCCCTGACGGGTGGCGTAGCGCTTGCCCAGATCGTTGAACAGCTTGCCGACGATGGCTTTCGAACGGGTACGGTCGAAGGCCAGACGACGGTTGGCAACGCTGTCTACCTTGGCCAGAGTGATCAGCGGCTCGGCAACGCGGCGCAGTTCTTTGGCTTTCGGCAGAGTGGTTTTGATCAGTTCGTGTTCGAACAGCGACACCGCCATGTTCTGGAACATAGCCTTGCGGTGTGCGCTGGTGCGGCTCAGGTGACGGCCACTTTTACGATGACGCATGATTGAAATTCCTTACCAAACTTTCGGTTCGGTGATTACGGACGATCAGGCAGTAGCCTTATCGTCCTTCTTCAGACTTGCCGGCGGCCAGTTGTCGAGGCGCATGCCGAGGGACAGACCACGGGAGGCCAGAACGTCCTTGATTTCGGTCAGGGACTTCTTACCCAGGTTCGGAGTCTTGAGCAGCTCTACTTCGGTACGCTGAATCAGGTCGCCGATGTAGTAGATGTTCTCCGCCTTCAGGCAGTTGGCCGAACGCACGGTCAGTTCAAGGTCGTCCACCGGACGCAGCAGGATCGGATCGATCTCGTCTTCCTGTTCGACCACTACCGGCTCGCTGTCGCCTTTCAGGTCGACGAAAGCCGCCAGCTGATGCTGGAGGATGGTCGCGGCACGACGGATAGCCTCTTCAGGATCCAGGGTGCCGTTGGTTTCCAGATCGATAACCAGCTTGTCCAGGTTGGTACGCTGCTCGACGCGGGCGTTTTCCACCACGTAAGCCACACGGCGAACCGGGCTGAACGAGGAGTCCAGCTGCAGACGGCCGATGCTACGGCTTTCGTCTTCATCGCTCTGACGGGCATCAGCCGGCTCGTAGCCACGGCCACGACGCACGGTGAGTTTCATGTTCAGAGCGCCGTTGTCCGCCAGATTGGCGATAACGTGATCGCCGTTGACGATCTCGACATCGTGATCCAGCTGAATATCGGCAGCGGTGACCACACCCGAGCCTTTCTTGGCCAGAGTCAGGGTGACTTCGTCACGGCCGTGCAGCTTGATGGCCAGGCCTTTCAGGTTCAGCAGGATCTCGATGACATCTTCCTGCACACCTTCGATGGCGGAGTACTCATGGAGTACACCGTCAATCTCGGCCTCGACTACTGCACAGCCAGGCATGGAGGACAACAGGATGCGGCGCAGCGCGTTGCCCAGGGTATGACCAAAACCACGCTCGAGAGGCTCGAGAGTGATCTTGGCGCGGGTCGGACTGACCGCCTGCACATCAATGTGGCGGGGGGTCAGGAACTCATTTACCGAAATCTGCATGGATGCACCTATTTTCTAGCCCTTACTTGGAGTAGAGCTCGACAATCAGGCTTTCGTTGATGTCGGAAGACAGATCGCCACGAACCGGAACGCTTTTGAACACGCCGGACTTTTTCTCGGAATCTACTTCGACCCACTCAACGCGACCACGCTGGGCGCACAGCTCGAGAGCTTGGGCAACGCGCAGCTGGTTCTTGGCCTTTTCGCGAACAGCCACGACATCACCAGCTTTGATCTGGTAAGACGGGACGTTCACGGTCGAACCGTTCACGGTGATGGCTTTGTGCGATACCAGCTGGCGAGATTCAGCGCGGGTAGCACCGAAGCCCATGCGGTAAACCACGTTGTCCAGACGGCATTCCAGCAGCTGCAGCAGGTTCTCACCGGTAGCGCCTTTACGACGGGCAGCTTCCTTGTAGTAACCGCTGAACTGACGCTCCAGCACGCCGTAGATACGACGAACTTTCTGCTTCTCACGCAGCTGGGTACCGTAGTCGGACTGACGACCACGGCGAGCGCCGTGCTGGCCAGGAGCCGATTCGATGTTGCACTTGGATTCGAGCGCGCGCGCACCACTCTTCAGGAAGAGATCGGTGCCTTCACGGCGAGACAGTTTGCACTTGGGACCAATGTAACGAGCCATTCTTCACTGTCTCCTATTACACGCGACGCTTCTTCGGCGGACGGCACCCGTTGTGCGGGATCGGCGTCACGTCGGTGATGCTGGCGATTTTGTAGCCGCAGGCGTTCAGAGCACGCACAGCGGATTCGCGACCTGGGCCTGGGCCCTTGACGTTGACGTCGAGGTTCTTCAGACCGTATTCCAGAGCAGCCTGACCGGCACGCTCAGCAGCTACCTGGGCAGCAAACGGAGTGCTCTTACGGGAGCCGCGGAAACCGGAACCACCGGAAGTCGCCCAGGACAGAGCATTGCCCTGACGATCAGTGATGGTAACGATGGTGTTGTTGAAAGAAGCGTGGATATGGGCGATCCCATCCACCACTGTCTTTTTGACTTTCTTACGAGTACGAGCAGCAGGCTTAGCCATGACTTAATTCCTGTCGATTCGCGGGCGCAATTACTTGCGGATCGGCTTACGCGGGCCCTTACGGGTGCGCGCGTTGGTCTTGGTGCGCTGACCGCGGACCGGCAGGCCACGGCGGTGACGCAGACCGCGGTAGCAGCCCAGGTCCATCAGACGCTTGATTTTCATGTTGATTTCGCGGCGCAGGTCACCTTCAGTGGTGAACTTGGCGACTTCGCCACGCAGCTGCTCGATCTGCTCGTCAGAGAGATCTTTGATCTTTACCGCCGGATTGACACCGGTGGCTGCACAGATTTTCTGCGCAGTGGTGCGACCAACACCGTAGATGTAGGTCAGCGAGATAACAGTGTGCTTGTTATCCGGAATGTTGACGCCTGCAATACGGGCCATTCAGTGGAACTCCAATTGACAGCTACCCACGCCCTGGAAGCCAAGAAATAGGGCGCGCGATATTAGCGCTGTAATAACAAAGAATCAACCCGACAGCGCACTAGCTGCCGGGCTCATTACGCGTGAATCACACTCAGCCTTGGCGCTGTTTGTGACGCGGCTCCGCGCTGCAGATCACGCGCACGACGCCGTCGCGACGAATGACTTTGCAGTTGCGGCACAGCTTCTTGACCGATGCACGAACTTTCATCAGTAACTCCTAGAACCTTACGGATTCAATGTCAGCGGAGCATGCCGCCGCCATAGCCCTTCAGGTTGGCTTTCTTCATCAGGGATTCGTACTGGTGCGAAACGAGGTGCGATTGTACTTGCGACATAAAGTCCATCACAACCACGACCACGATCAGCAACGAGGTCCCGCCAAGGTAGAACGGTACGTTGGCTGCCACCTGCAGGAACTGCGGGAGCAAGCATACGGCCGTCATGTACAGAGCACCGAACATGGTCAAGCGAGTCAGCACGCCATCGATATAGCGCGCGGATTGCTCACCCGGACGGATGCCCGGAATAAAGGCACCAGACTTCTTCAGGTTTTCCGCTACGTCCTTCGGATTGAACATCAGAGCTGTGTAGAAGAAGCAGAAGAAGATGATCCCTGCACTAAACAGCAGAATGTTCAACGGCTGGCCCGGAGCGATGGCCTGCGAGATGTCCTGCAGCCAGCCAAGCCCTTCGGACTGACCGAACCAGGTCCCCAGCGAAGCCGGGAACAGCAGGAGGCTACTGGCGAAGATGGCCGGGATAACACCCGCCATATTCACTTTCAGCGGCAAGTGGCTGGTCTGCGCAGCGAAAACCTTACGGCCCTGCTGACGCTTGGCGTAGTGCACCGCAATGCGACGCTGACCACGCTCGATGAACACCACGAAACCGATGATGGCAATAGCCAGAAGCGCAATGGCAATCAGGGCAAAGATATTGATATCGCCCTGACGTGCCGACTCGAAGGACTGACCAATGGCGCTCGGCAAACCAGCAACGATGCCTGCAAAAATCAGCATCGAAATACCGTTACCAACTCCGCGCTCAGTGATCTGCTCGCCCAGCCACATCATGAACATGGCGCCCGCCACGAAAGTCGTGACCGCCACGAAGTGGAAGCCGAAATCAGTCGTGAACGAAACGCCCTGCCCTGCCAGACCGACGGACATGCCGACAGCCTGAACAATGGCGAGCACCAGCGTGCCGTAGCGGGTGTACTGGCTGATCTTGCGACGGCCAGCTTCCCCTTCCTTCTTCAACTGCTCCAGCTGCGGGCTGACAGCGGTCATGAGCTGCATGATGATCGATGCCGAGATGTACGGCATGATCCCCAGTGCAAAGATGCTCATGCGCTCCAGCGCGCCGCCGGAAAACATGTTGAACAGGCTAAGAATGGTCCCCTCGTTCTGCCGAAACAGATCCGCCAGACGGTCAGGATTGATCCCGGGCACCGGAATGTGCGCACCTATCCGATAGACGATGATCGCCAGGAACAGGAAACGCAGTCGAGCCCAGAGCTCGGACAACCCGCCATTGCTGAGCGCAGAGAGAGCACCTTGCTTAGCCATTTAGTCCTCGAACTTACCGCCAGCTGCTTCGATAGCCGCACGCGCACCCTTGGTGGCGGCGATACCTTTCAGGGTGACCGCACGACCAACCGCGCCGGACAGCATGACTTTCACGCGCTGTACGTTCTGGTTGATGATGTTGGCATCCTTCAGCGACTGCAGAGAAACGACATCGCCGTCCACTTTGGCCAGCTCGGAAGTGCGCACTTCAGCGCGATCCATGGCCTTCAGGGAAACGAAGCCGAACTTCGGCAGACGACGGTGCAGCGGCTGCTGACCACCCTCGAAACCGGGAGCAATCTTGCCGCCGGTACGAGAGGTCTGGCCTTTGTGACCACGGCCAGCAGTCTTACCCAGACCGCTACCGATACCACGGCCTACGCGAAGCTTCTCGCGACGGGCACCCGGCGCGGAACGCAGATCGTTCAGTTGCATGATTAACCCTCCACCTTCAGCAGGTAGTAAGCCTTGTTGATCATGCCGCGATTTTCAGGAGTATCCTGAACTTCGACGGAGTGACCAATGCGGCGCAGGCCCAGGCCCTTGACGCAGGCTTTGTGGTTGGCCAGACGGCCGTTGGTGCTTTTCACCAGAGTGACTTTTACGGTAGCCATGATCAGAGAATCTCCTCGACGCTCTTACCACGCTTGGCAGCAACGGAATCCGGCGACTGCATGGCTTTCAGACCCTTGAAGGTGGCGTAAACCACGTTCACCGGGTTGGTAGAGCCGTAGCACTTGGCCAGAACGTTCTGCACACCAGCCACTTCCAGGACAGCACGCATGGCGCCGCCGGCGATGATGCCGGTACCTTCGGAAGCCGGCTGCATGAAGACACGGGAAGCGCCATGCACGGACTTCATCGGGTACTGCAGAGTGGTGCCGTTCAGATCAACTTGGATCATGTTGCGACGGGCAGCTTCCATAGCCTTCTGGATAGCGGCAGGTACTTCGCGGGACTTGCCACGACCGAAACCTACGCGACCCTTGCCATCACCCACTACGGTCAGTGCGGTGAAGGTGAAGATACGGCCACCTTTTACGGTCTTGGCAACGCGATTAACCTGGACCAGCTTCTCGATGTAGCCTTCGCCCTGGGCATCGTCGCCGCGGTTATCGCGATCGCGCTTTTGCTCGTGATTTGCCATAACTTAGAACTCCAGCCCGCCTTCACGAGCAGCATCAGCCAGCGCTTTCACACGGCCGTGGTACTTGAAGCCAGAACGGTCGAACGCTACCTGGGTAACGCCAGCGGCTTTCGCACGCTCAGCGACCAGCTGGCCGACTTTCTTGGCCGCGTCGACGTTGCCAGTGGCGCCGTCACGCAGTTCTTTGTCCAGGGTCGAGGCGCTGGCCAGAACCTTGGCGCCGTCGGCCGAAATGACCTGGGCGTAGATGTGCTGGGAAGAGCGGTACACGCTGAGGCGTACGGTTTCCAGCTCGCGCATTTTCAGGCGTGCCTTGCGAGCGCGACGCAGACGAGTTTCTTTCTTTTCGCTCATTTGCTATGCCCTACTTCTTCTTAGCTTCTTTGCGACGTACGACTTCGTCGGAATAACGCACGCCTTTGCCTTTGTACGGCTCAGGACGACGGAAGTCGCGGATCTCCGCAGCCACCTGACCCACCAGCTGCTTGTCGATGCCCTTGATCAGGATATCGGTCTGGCTCGGGGTTTCGGCGGTAACGCCCTGCGGCAGTTCGTAGTCGATCGGATGGGAGAAGCCCAGCGCGAGGTTCAGCACCTGGCCTTTGGCCTGGGCTTTGTAACCCACACCAACCAGCTGCAGCTTGCGCTCGAAGCCCTGGCTCACGCCAATGACCATGTTGTTGACCAGTGCACGGGTAGTACCGGCCATGGCACGATTCTGCTGATCGCCATTGCGAGCAGCGAAACGCAGTTCACCAGCTTCCTGGGTCACTTCCACGGACGAGTGCACGTTCAGTTCCAGAGTGCCCTTGGCACCCTTCACCGAAAGCTGCTGACCAGCGAGTTTGACCTCGACACCTGCCGGCAGCTTGACGGGGTTCTTAGCAACGCGAGACATGCTTATCCCCCCTTAGAACACAGTGCAGAGCACTTCACCGCCGACACCGGCAGCACGTGCAGCACGATCAGTCATCACACCTTTGTTGGTGGAGACGATGGAAACGCCCAGACCGCCGCGAACTTTCGGCAGCTGCTCGACAGACTTGTACTGGCGCAGGCCAGGACGGCTGACGCGCTTCACTTCCTCGATGACCGGACGGCCTTCGAAGTACTTCAGCTCGATGGACAGCTGCGGCTTGACGTCGCTGCTGACCTGGTATCCCGCGATGTAACCTTCGTTCTTGAGAACGTCAGCTACTGCCACCTTCAGCTTGGAAGACGGCATGCTTACTACCGACTTTTCAGCCATCTGGGCATTACGGATACGAGTTAGCATGTCCGCTAACGGGTCCTGCATACTCATGGGCTAGATGCTCCTAAACAAAAAGAACAGCCTTACGGCTGGAACCATTCTGAAACGACACGCAAATGCCAGGCTCAGAAGAGCCGGACATTCTAGAGATCGATCAAAAATGAATCAAGCCCCAAAAGGGGCTTGAACGATAAAACAAAGCCGGCACTTGGCCGGCTTCGCTTTTATTACCAGCTGGCTTTCACCAGGCCCGGTACATCACCACGCATCGCAGCCTCGCGCAGCTTGTTACGGCCGAGGCCGAACTTGCGGTACACGCCGTGCGGACGGCCGGTGATGCGGCAACGGTTACGCATGCGGCTGGCGCTGGCGTCACGCGGTTGCTTTTGCAGGGCTACCTGGGCTTCCCAACGCTGCTCCGGAGTGGAGTTCGGGTTGGCAATCACAGCTTTCAGCTCGGCACGCTTTTTGGCGTACTTGGCTACCGTTTGCTGACGCTTCAGTTCACGGTTTTTCATGCTCATTTTGGCCATGTTCCAAACTCCAATCAGTTGCGGAACGGGAAGTTGAAGGCGCGCAGCAGAGCACGACCTTCATCATCCGTACGAGCGGTGGTGGTCAGAGTGATGTCCAGACCACGCAGAGCATCGATCTTGTCGTAATCGATTTCCGGGAAGATGATCTGCTCTTTCACGCCCATACTGTAGTTGCCACGACCATCGAAGGACTTGGCATTCAGGCCGCGGAAGTCACGCACGCGCGGCAGGGAGATCGCGAGCAGGCGATCCAGGAATTCGTACATACGATCGCGACGCAGGGTCACCTTGACACCAATCGGCCAGCCCTCACGAACCTTGAAGCCAGCAACGGATTTGCGGGCGTAGGTCACGATCGGCTTTTGACCGGTGATTTTTTCCAGGTCGGCAACGGCGTTTTCGATGATCTTCTTGTCACCGATCGCTTCGCCAAGACCCATGTTCAGGGTGATTTTGGTAACGCGCGGAACTTCCATCACGTTGGCCAGCTGCAGTTCTTCCTTCAGCTTGGGCGCGATTTCCTTCCGGTAAATCTCTTTCAGTCGTGCCATGGTGTTTTACCTATGCTTCTCAAGCGCCAACCGGCTTTTGGGTGGACTTGAAGACACGAATTTTTTTGCCGTCTTCGACTTTGAAACCAACGCGGTCAGCCTTGTTGGTTTCGCTGTTGAAAATGGCAACGTTAGAGACGTGCAGAGGCGCCTCTTTCTCGACGATACCGCCTTGAGCACCCAGCATCGGGTTCGGCTTGGTGTGGCGCTTCACCAGGTTGACACCGCTAACGACCAGACGGTCGTCAGCGAGAACCTTGAGCACCTTGCCACGCTTACCTTTGTCTTTGCCGGCGATCACGATGATCTCGTCGTCACGACGAATCTTTTGCATGACGGCTTCTCCTTACAGCACTTCGGGGGCGAGCGAGACGATCTTCATGAACTTCTCGGAACGAAGTTCACGAGTCACCGGCCCGAAGATACGGGTGCCGATCGGCTCTTGCTTGTTGTTCAACAGAACAGCAGCGTTGCCATCGAAGCGGATGATCGAGCCATCAGCGCGGCGTACGCCGTGCTTGGTACGGACCACAACAGCGGTCATTACCTGGCCTTTCTTCACCTTGCCGCGCGGAATCGCTTCCTTCACGGTGACCTTGATGATATCGCCAATACCGGCGTAACGACGGTGCGAACCACCCAGGACCTTGATGCACATAACGCGACGAGCACCGCTGTTGTCAGCGACGTCGAGCATGGATTGAGTCTGAATCATATCTTTCTCCGACCCTTAGTCCTTAGACTTCCACGGCACGTTCGACGACTTCCACCAGGGACCAGTTCTTGGTCTTGGCCAGCGGACGGGTCTCACGAATGGTGACCTTGTCGCCGATCTTGCACTGGTTGGTCTCGTCGTGAGCGTGCAGCTTGGTCGAGCGCTTAACGTACTTACCGTAGATCGGGTGCTTAACGCGACGCTCGATCAGAACGGTGATGGTCTTGTCCATTTTGTCGCTGACGACGCGGCCGGTCAGCGTGCGGACGGTTTTCTCAGCTTCAGCCATGATCACTTACCTGCCTGCTGGTTGAGCACAGTTTTCACGCGAGCAATGTCGCGCTTCACTTGCGAGAGCAGGTGAGACTGCCCCAACTGACCAGTGGCTTTCTGCATACGCAGATTGAACTGGTCACGCAGCAGACCGAGCAGTTGCTCGTTCAGCTGCTGAACCGATTTTTCACGGAGTTCATTCGCTTTCATCACATCACCGTCCGCTTAACAAAGGAGGTGGCGAGCGGCAGCTTTGCAGCAGCCAGGGCGAAAGCCTCACGCGCCAGCGCTTCCGGAACACCTTCGATCTCGTAGAGCACTTTGCCCGGCTGGATCTGGGCTACCCAGTACTCCACGCCGCCCTTACCTTTACCCATACGAACTTCGAGGGGCTTTTTGGTAACTGGCTTGTCCGGGAACACACGGATCCAGATTTTACCGCCACGCTTTACATGACGAGTCAGGGCACGACGGGCTGCTTCGATTTGACGAGCAGTCAGGCGACCACGAGAAACAGCTTTCAGCGCGAACTCGCCGAAGCTGACCTTGCTACCGCGATGAGCCAGACCACGGTTGTGGCCAGTCATCTGCTTGCGGAATTTTGTACGCTTGGGTTGCAGCATGTTGCGTACTCCTTACTTAGCAGCTTTCTTGCGCGGCGCCGGAGCGGCAGGCTTGGACTCTTCCAGCTGGCCACCGATGACCTCGCCTTTGAAGATCCACACCTTCACACCGATCACACCGTAAGTGGTGTGCGCCTCGTAGGTGGCGTAGTCGATGTCGGCACGCAGGGTGTGCAGAGGCACACGACCTTCGCGATACCACTCGGTACGGGCGATTTCCGCGCCACCGAGACGACCACTCACCTGGATCTTGATGCCCTTGGCACCAATACGCATGGCGTTCTGTACAGCGCGCTTCATGGCGCGACGGAACATAACGCGACGCTCCAGCTGCTGAGCAACGCTCTGCGCTACCAGCATACCGTCGAGCTCCGGCTTGCGGATCTCTTCGATGTTGATGTGCACCGGCACACCCATTTGCTTGGTCAGGTCCTGACGCAGCTTCTCAACATCTTCACCTTTCTTGCCGATCACGATGCCGGGACGAGCGGTGTGGATGGTGATACGTGCGGTTTGAGCCGGACGAGCGATGTCGATACGGCTAACGGACGCGCTTTTTAGTTTGTCCTGGAGATACTCACGAACCTGCAGGTCGGCCAGCAGATAATCAGCGTATTGACGCTTATCTGCGTACCAGACGGAGGTGTGCTCCTTGACGATTCCCAGGCGGATGCCAACGGGATGTACTTTCTGACCCATCTGATCGACTCCGTTACTTGTCCGCAACCTTGACAGTGATATGGCAAGACCGCTTGACGATGCGATCAGCGCGGCCTTTGGCACGCGGCATGATGCGCTTAAGCGAACGCCCTTCGTTGACGAAAACGGTGCTGACCTTCAGGTCATCAACGTCTGCGCCTTCGTTGTGCTCGGCGTTGGCAACGGCCGACTCCAGCACTTTCTTCATGATCTCGGCGGCTTTCTTCGAGCTGAAAGCCAGGAGGTTGAGCGCTTCGCCCACCTTCTTCCCGCGGATCTGGTCGGCGACCAAGCGGGCTTTCTGGGCGGAGATTCGAGCGCCCGACAGCTTAGCGGCTACTTCCATCGTTCCTTACCCCTTAACGCTTGGCTTTCTTGTCCGCCACGTGCCCACGATAAGTGCGGGTACCAGCGAACTCGCCGAGTTTGTGGCCGACCATGTCTTCGTTCACGAGGACCGGGACATGCTGACGACCGTTATGCACAGCGATGGTCAGACCGACCATCTGCGGCAGAATGATGGAGCGACGCGACCAGGTTTTAACCGGCTTGCGATCGTTCTTTTCCACCGCCACTTCGACCTTCTTCAGTAGGTGAAGATCGATAAAAGGACCTTTTTTCAGAGAACGCGGCACTGTCGTATCCCTCTAATTACTTGCGGCGACGAACGATCATGTTGTCGGTGCGCTTGTTGGAGCGAGTCTTCGCGCCCTTGGTCGGGAAGCCCCACGGCGAAACCGGGTGACGACCACCAGAGGTACGACCCTCACCACCACCATGCGGGTGATCAACCGGGTTCATGGCAACACCACGAACGGTCGGACGAACACCGCGCCAGCGCTTGGCACCGGCCTTGCCCAGAGAACGCAGGCTGTGCTCGGAGTTGGAAACCTCACCCAGAGTCGCACGGCACTCGGCCAGGACTTTGCGCATCTCGCCGGAGCGCAGACGCAGGGTGACGTAGGCACCTTCACGAGCAACCAGCTGGGCGGAAGCACCAGCGGAGCGAACCAGCTGAGCACCTTTACCCGGCTTCAGCTCGACACCATGAATGGTCGAACCAACCGGAATGTTGCGTAGCGGCAGGCTGTTGCCGACTTTGATCGGAGCAGCGGAACCGGATACCAGCTGATCGCCAGCAACAACGCCCTTCGGAGCGATGATGTAACGACGCTCACCGTCGGCATATTTCAGCAGAGCGATGTGGGCGGTACGGTTCGGATCGTATTCCACGCGCTCAACGACGGCAGGAATGCCATCCTTATTGCGACGGAAGTCGACCAGACGGTAATGCTGCTTGTGGCCACCGCCGATGTGGCGAGTGGTGATACGACCGTTGTTGTTACGGCCGCCAGACTTCGACTTCTTCTCGAGCAGCGGAGCATAAGGAGCGCCTTTGTGCAGCTCCTGATTGACCACTTTGACCACGAAACGGCGGCCAGCGGAAGTCGGTTTGCATTTAACAATTGCCATGATGCGCCCCTACCTTACTCAGCACTGCTGGTGAAATCGAGATCCTGGCCCGCCTGGAGGGAGACATATGCCTTCTTCCAGTCGTTACGCTTGCCCAGGCCACGAGCGGTACGCTTGGTCTTGCCCTGTACGTTGACAGTGCGGACCTCGTCCACTTTGACGCTGAACAGGCTTTCTACGGCCTTCTTGATTTCCAGCTTGGTTGCATCAGTAGCAACCTTGAAAACGAATTGGCTCTTACCATCTGCCAGCACGGAGGCTTTCTCGGAGATGTGCGGGCCAACCAGCACTTTGAATACGCGTTCCTGGTTCATGCCAGCAGCTCCTCGAATTTCTTCACGGCCGACACGGTAACCAGCACTTTGTCGAAGGCGATCAGGCTGACCGGATCGGAGCCTTGGACGTCGCGAACGTCGACATGCGGCAGGTTGCGCGCAGCCAGGTACAGGTTCTGATCAACGGCTTCGGTAACGATCAGCACGTCGGACAGACCCATGCCGTCCAGCTTGCCCAGCAGAGCCTTGGTCTTCGGAGCTTCAACAGCGAAGTCTTCAACCACGACCAGGCGATCCTGACGAACCAGCTCGGAGAGGATGGAGCGCAGAGCCGCGCGGTACATCTTCTTGTTCAGCTTCTGGCTGTGATCCTGAGTCTTGGCAGCGAAAGTTACGCCACCGCCACGCCAGATCGGGCCAACGCTGGAGCCGGAACGAGCACGACCAGTGCCCTTCTGACGCCACGGCTTCTTGCCACCACCGGTGACTTCGGCGCGAGTTTTCTGACCACGGGTACCCTGACGACCGCCAGCCATGTAGGCGACGACAGCCTGGTGCACCAGAGTCTCGTTGAACTCACCACCGAAAGTGCGCTCGCTGACTTCGATAGCCTGAGCGCCATTTACATTCAGTTGCATCTCAGCTTCCCCTATTAACCGCGAGCTTTGACAGCCGGACGCACCAGCACGTCGCCACCGGTAGCGCCCGGAACGGCACCTTTGACCAGCAGCAGATTACGCTCGGCGTCGACACGGACCACTTCGAGGGACTGCACGGTCACGCGCTCGGCGCCAAGATGACCGGACATTTTCTTGCCCTTGAATACACGGCCAGGAGTCTGGCACTGACCGATGGAGCCCGGAGCACGGTGGGAAACCGAGTTACCGTGGGTGTTGTCCTGACCACGGAAGTTCCAGCGCTTGATGGTACCGGCGTAGCCTTTACCTTTGGACTCACCGGTGACATCCACCAGTTGTCCAGCCTGGAACAGCTCGGCAGTCACTTGATCGCCAGCCTGGTAATCGCCTTCTTCCAGACGGAATTCCCAGACGCCACGACCAGCAGCGACATTTGCCTTGGCGAAGTGACCGGCCTGAGCCTTGGTAACACGGGAAGCACGACGCTCGCCCACGGTTACCTGCACAGCACGGTAGCCATCGCTTTCTTCAGTTTTAAACTGGGTGACGCGATTCGGCTCGATCTCAATGACCGTGACCGGAATGGAGACACCTTCTTCGGTGAAAATACGGGTCATACCCGCTTTCCGACCGACTACACCAATAGTCATGTTGTAAACCTCATGAGTGTACGGGGCTTTCACCCGCTATGGCCGCCCATTTCAGAGCGTTACACGACTAAAACCGCCAGGTTTTAGCCGAGGCTGATCTGCACTTCCACGCCTGCAGCAAGGTCGAGCTTCATCAGCGCATCGACGGTTTTATCCGTCGGCTGGACGATGTCCAGAACACGCTTATGAGTGCGAATCTCGTACTGGTCGCGCGCGTCTTTGTTGACGTGCGGAGAAACCAGAACGGTGAAACGCTCCTTGCGAGTAGGCAGAGGAATAGGACCACGCACCTGAGCACCAGTACGTTTCGCGGTTTCCACGATTTCCTGGGTGGATTGATCGATCAGGCGATGGTCAAAAGCCTTCAACCGAATACGGATTTGTTGGTTTTGCATTTTGACCTCAGACTCTATCTCTGCTATCCCCAACGGACGGACTACGCCCGTTAAAAGGAGGCGTGATTGTACGGATGCCCCCTGGGGGTGTCAACTTTTGATCAATAAAACAGAAAAGGCCCCGAAGGGCCTTTTCTTTTACCGCGAAAGTCGATTACTCGACGATCTTGGCAACCACGCCAGCACCAACGGTACGGCCACCTTCGCGAATCGCGAAGCGCAGACCATCTTCCATGGCGATCGGCTTGATCAGAGTGACAACCATTTTGATGTTGTCGCCCGGCATTACCATCTCAACGCCTTCCGGCAGTTCGCACGAACCGGTTACGTCAGTGGTACGGAAGTAGAACTGAGGACGGTAGCCCTTGAAGAACGGAGTGTGACGACCACCTTCTTCCTTGGACAGAACGTACACTTCAGCTTCGAACTTGGTGTGCGGCTTGATGGTGCCCGGCTTGGCCAGAACCTGACCACGCT
>JAYQUJ010000001.1:0-267074 GCA_038147895.1 Pseudomonas sp. | reverse complement strand
GGCCGCGACTCAGGCAGCGCAGAAGCGTCGCGGCCAAGGCCCCTCCTACGAAAGCCGGGTTCGACCTGGCTTGTATGGGTTATTTATTCATCCCCCGGCACGCCATAGCTCGGCGCGGCGGTGGGGTCGAGGGCGCGGGTCAGGTAGTCCTGCAGTTGCGGCTGGTAGGCGCGCCACAGCTTGTCGAGCGCGCCGATCGGGTCCTCCTCCGCCCAGTCGACGCGCAGGTCGGCGATCGGCCAGGTCAGCTCACCGACCACCGACAGCGCCGCCGAGTGTACCGGCCCCGCCTCGCCACCCGCGGCCATGGCCGCGTGCATGGCCGCCAGCAAACGCTCGGCCAGGCAGCCACCGGCCTGTTCGAAGGCCTCGACCATGGCGTCGATCACCGCCGGCGAACTCAGCAGATTGCCGGCCGCCACGCACTGTTCGCCAGCACGCGCGTTGTGCACGCCGAGCGCCTGGCCGCCGGTAAACAGCGCAGTGCCGCCATGACTGTCGATCACCGTCACCTGGCGGTACTGGCCGTAGCCGTTGCTGCCCAGCGCCTTGTCCAGCGCGGCCGCCGGCTCCAGCCCGGCCTCCAGCAAGTCGAGCACCTGCGGGCCGAGGGCCGGCAGGGTGATGTTCTGCGTGGACACCGCGCCGACCCCGGCACGCAGCCAGGGGCAACGGGCGCCGACGGCGATGCTCGACGAACTGATGGCGATGCCCAGCTGGCCGGTCTCGGCGCAGCGGCCGACGATGGAAAAGGTCATGGGAACTCCTTAAAGCTGATCGTCAGGGATGACCGCGATCACATCGATTTCCATCAGCCACTGCGGCTGGCCGAGGGCCGAGACCACCAGGCCGGTGGAAATCGGGAACACGCCTTTGAGCCACTTGCCGACCTCGCGGTAGACCGGCTCGCGGTAGCGCGGGTCGATGATGTAGGTGGTGGTCTTGACGATGTGCGAGAGGTCGCTGCCGGCCTCTTCGAGCAGTTGCTTGACGTTCTTCATCGCCTGCTCGGCCTGCGCCGCAGGGTCACCCAGGCCGACCAGGTTGCCGTCGAAATCGGTACCGACCTGGCCGCGCACGTACACCGTGTTGCCGGCGCGCACGGCCTGGCACAGGTCGTTGTCCAGCGACTGGTTGGGGTAGGTGTCCTTGGTGTTGAACATGCGGATGCGGGTATGGGTGGGCATCAGCGAACTCCTGGCAGACTGACTTTGGCCAGCGGTGCGTCGGCCTCGGCCTGGCGCTGCGCGGCATCGCGGTATTCGAGGTACTTGCGCTGGGTGGCGATGTGGTCGGCGACGTGCTTGGCGTCGTGCCACACGCCCCAGATAAAGGTGGAGCCACGCCGCGACAGCCACGGCAGGCCGACGAAGTACACGCCCGGCTCGCTGGACACGCCGCGCTGGTGCTGCGGCTTGCCCTGGGCGTCGAAGGCATCCACCTGCAGCCAGCTGAAATCGACCGAGTAGCCGGTGGCCCAGATCACCGAGCCGACACCGGCGGCGGCCAGGTCCAGTTCGAGGATCGGCTCGCGCACGCAGGCCGGCTCCGGGAACACGCGACGCGCCTCCGGCTCTTCCGGCAGATCCAGGCCATTGCGCTCGATATAGGCGTCGGCGGCATCGAGCAGCGACAAGTAGTTCTCGTCGCCACGCTTCAGGTTGTCTGCCAGGTCGTTCTGGAAGCGCGCCACGGTGCCGGCAAAGGACTGGGTCAGGCCGACCAGGGTGATGCCCTCGCCCGCCAGGCGGCGGAAGTCGATGGTCTCGCCACCACGCGCGCCGCTGACGGCGATGGTCACGTGTTCCTTGCCCGGCTGCGCCGCTTCGAGGTCCCACAGACCAAGCACGCCCAGCCACCAGACGAAGTCGCGGCCACGGTAGCTGCGCGGAGGGCGGTCATGGGCGCCGACCGACAGATAGACGCGGCGGCCGGCGCGGTTCAGCTCATCGGCGATCTGTACGCCGGAGGAGCCGGCGCCGACCACCAGTACCGCGCCCTCGGGCAGCTGCTGCGGGTTGCGATAGGCCGCCGAGTGCAGTTGCTGGATGGCGCCATCCTGCGGGGCGATGGCCGGGATCACCGGGCGCTGGAACGGGCCGGTGGCGGACACCACACGGCGCGCCTGGATCACACCTTCGGACGTTTCCACGGTGAAACCGGCACCACCGGCGTTGCGCACCACGCGCTTGACCTCGACGCCAGTGCGGATCGGCGCGTTGAACTGGCGGGCATAGGTTTCGAAGTAATCGGCAACCATGTCCTTGGTCGGGAAACCATCGGGGTCGATGGGAAATTCCAGGCCGGGAAAACGGTCGTGCCAGGCCGGGCCGTTGGCCACCAGCGAATCCCAGCGCCCGGTGCGCCAGGCCTCGGCGATGCGGTTCTTCTCCAGCACCAGGTGCGGCACGCCGAGCTTGCTCAGATGCTCGCTCATGGCGACACCGGCCTGGCCGGCGCCAACCACCAGGGTATCGATTTCAGTGGTGTCCAATGCCCTCTCCGCTTGCTTGGAGAAGACGGTTCGATTCAGCTCGGTCATGGCCTGCGTCCTCTGACTCTGATCAGTAGCAGCTTGTGTTGGCCGCATTCTGTTCAGGGCGAGGCATTCGCGAAATTATGTTTTTTGTGCTCGCTGGCTAGGAAAAAACTGCCTGGGCAGGCGCCGGGCAGACAGGAGTAGACACAGACGGGGCTGCGTGAGCCCTGGGCTCACGCAGCAGGAGACGTCAGTTCAGTGCCCGACCACTATCCAGATGCTGATCCACCAGCCACTTGCCGTGGGCCAGGGCCGCGCGCTGGGCGCTGTCCAGGTCGGCGAGGAAGGCACTCTTCGCCGGCAGGGGAATGCGCCGGGTGGCATGCCCGTCCGGCAGGGTGATCTGGCAGCCTGCGGCCCAGGGCGTGGGGATACCAGGGTGTTCGATGACGGATGCGCTGATGGCGTGGTCGCGATAGGTGCAGTGCAGGTTGTTCATGGTTCAGGCCTCGCTCAGGTGACGCCGCGAACGGCGGGTGGGCGTTCATTCACCTTAACGTCCTGACGCGCGATCTCCGCCTTTACCGACCAAGGGTCGTGCTACTCGGCGCGGCACACCCGATTGCGCCCGGCCCCCTTGGCCGCGTACAGGGCCTTGTCCGCGGCATCGATCAGCGCCTGCATGTTCAGCTCGCCCTGAGCGTCGTGGCAGGCCAGACCGATGCTGATGGTCAGCGGCACCGGAGTACCTCGGTACTGCAGGGTCAGCGCCGCCACTTCGGCGCGAATCTGCTCGGCGCGGGCCATGCCCGCCTCGCAGGAGGCGCCGCTGAGCAGCAGGAAGAACTCCTCGCCGCCATAACGTGCGGCCAGGTCGCCACTGCGCCGCGCGTTATGCCTCAGCACTTCGGCTACGGCGCTGATGCAGCGGTCGCCAAAGGGATGGCCCCAGGTATCGTTGATGCGCTTGAAGTGGTCGATGTCGATCACCATCACAGCCAGCGGCTCGTTGGCCTGCTCAGCCAGCTGCTGATCGCAGTGGCGGCGGTTGGCCAGCTGGGTCAGGGCATCGGTATTGCTCAGGCGGGTCAGCTCGGCATTGGCCTGGGCCAGCTCACGAGTCGACTGCTGCAGCTCGGCGGTACGCGCCAGCACGCGGCGCTCCAGCTCCTCGTTGGCCCGCGCCTGCTCTTCCAGCAATTGCTGCTGGCTGGCCAGGCGCGCCTCGCGCTCGCTGATCAGATCACCCTGGGCCAGGATGCGTGCCTTGCGTTCACTATTGATGCGCTCGGCCAGCGCCACCGAAAGCAGCACGAACTCGGCGAAAAAGCCCAGGGTCTGGATGCGCAGGGTCAGCGGATTGACCGGCAGCGCGCCCTGCAGGGCCGCTACATGCACCAGGGTGCAGAAAATCAGAAAACCCCAGGCCACGGCGAACAGGGGTGCCGAACGATTGCCCCGGCGCCACAGGCTGATGGCGGTGGCCACGGCGATCACGCAGCTCAGCAGCGCCACCAGGTTGACCCCGAACCCGTGCAGCCATTGCGGGCGCAGCACCAGCAACAGCAACGCCAGCAGCCAGTAGCCGAGCAACAGGTTGTTGGCCCACAGCACCCAGCCACCGTAGTGGGGAATGCGCAAAAAGCTGCGCACGAAGATGGTGGCGGCAAGGAAACTCCAGATCGCCGAGACGCCATAGATCATGGCCGCCGGCCGGCCCAGATCGGACCACAGATAGAGAATGCCGAAACCGCTCAGGGCCAGTTCGTAGACCACCACCGCAAGCAGGTAAAAGGTGTACCAGACATAGCTGCGGCTGCCGGTGAACAGGAACAGGCTGGCGTTGTACAGCAGCACGGCGAGCATGGCGCCGAAGAACAGGCCGAGCAGCATGCGCTGGGTCAGTTCCTGCTGGTCGAAGGCATCCCTGGTCAGCAACTGCATGGGCGCAACCAGATTCTCCTCGCTGTGCAGACGCAGGTAGATCCAGCGGCTTTCGCCGCTCGGCAGGAGCAATGGGAAGGTTGGCTGACGGGTGGCCTGAGGCCAGGCGCTGAGCGGCAGGTGATCGCCGGCCCGCTGCAGGGGGCCCCAGCTACCCGTGGCAGGGTCCAGGGAGCGCAGTTCGATCAGGTCGAGAATCGGCCACTCGACCAACAGCCGCCAATCGCTCTGTGCGGAACCATTGTGAACCTGCAAGCGTACCCACACTGCACCGGGCTGACGGCCCAGGCTGAGTGACGAACCCTGTACCGCTTGCCAGCCGCTGGCCTGGCTGGCGCCAGCGAAGTCCAGCTCCTGATCGGGCAGCAGATATTCCAGTTGCGAGGCCAGGCGCAGCGCGCAGCTTTCCTCGCTTAGCTCCAATACGGCGGCACTGCCGAGGTTCGGCAGCAGGCAGAACAGCAGGAAAAGCAGGCGAATGGGCAACTACGCTTCCCTCGACTGGGCAGTGCGCTAACCATCGCCGTTAAAGAGCCCGCGCGCAAGTCGCCGATAGTGGCTACTCGCCACCAACGGCAAAATTGGGCAGGCTGTCCACCGGCTGGGCGAAGTTGAAAGGGATCGATTCCAGCGCCAACCCGACATTGCGCTGCACCACGAAATGCAGGTGCGGCCCAGTGCTGTTGCCGGTATTGCCGGAACGGGCAATCGGCATACCGGAGACGACGCGCTGGCCCTCGCGCACGCTGACCGAGCCACGCATCAGGTGCAGGTAGACGCCCATGGTGCCGTCGTCATGCAGGATGCGTACAAAGTTGCCGGAGGGGTTGTTACCGCGGCCGCTCTGCTGGTTCTCGGTCTTCACCACCATGCCGCCGCGCGACGCGAGGATCGGCGTACCCTCGGGCATGGCGATGTCCATGGCGTAGCGGCCCTTCGGGGTGAAGTGGCTGTACTTGCCATTGGCGCCCTGGGTCAGCTTGAACGGCCCGCCGCGCCAGGGCAGCGGGTAGCGATAGACCAGCGGCTGCAGGCGTGGATCACCCATGGCGTAACGCAGGCGCGGCTTGTAGCGCAAAGGCTTGGCGGCATCCTCCGGGGCCAGGGTGACCAGACGGATCTTGCTGCGCGGCGGCAGTACCCAGCGAATGGGCGCATCCGGGGCACCGACTGCGTTGCTGAGTTTGTCCAGGCGCAACTCGATCTCTACCGGCGCGTACAGGTCGTTGCGCACCAGCAGGGTCTCGCCGGCGGCGTGCTTCTTGGTCTCCAGCTTCACCAGATTGTCGAGCTTCTCCACCATACGGTCGCGAAACACGAACACCTGGGCACCGGGCACGGCCTTGTCGCTATAGGTCACCGTGCCGTGCTTGTCGACATACTTGTAGATGGTCAACGCACTGGCCTGGGCCGCTGCCAACAACAATGCGCAGAAAAGGAATGAACGCCCTAGCATAAGCTCTCGGATTTAATGGTTATTGGTATCCGGAACCAGCAAGACTAGCAGCGTAAAAAACGCCTCGCGAGCATCGACACCCCAGGCTGTGCGGCAATCGGCAGGGTAATCCGGCGAAATACCTTCATATCCGACGAAAGGCTCATCACAGAGCGCTCAATCCGACCTTGGTCGTACTGGCGCAGGCGCCCACCGCGCCTAGACTGCCGGCCTTCCGCGTTTCTGCCTGCCCTGCCGAGGTTTTCCCCATGCATTCCGACCGCATCCGCCTGCCCGCTCTCCTGGACAAGCTGATGAGCGCCAGCGCGGCCGCCGCCCTGATTGAAGACGGCATGACCGTCGGCATGAGCGGCTTCACCCGCGCCGGCGAAGCCAAGGCGGTGCCACGCGCCTTGGCCGAACGGGCCAAGGCCGCGCCGCTGCAGATCAGCCTGATGACCGGTGCCAGCCTGGGCAACGACCTCGACAAGCAGCTCACCGAGGCCGGCGTGCTGGCCCGGCGCATGCCATTCCAGGTCGACTCGACCCTGCGCAAGGCGATCAATGAAGGCTCGGTGATGTTCATCGACCAGCACTTGTCCGACACCGTCGAACAAATCCGCAACCAGCAACTGAAGAAGCCGGACATCGCGGTGATCGAGGCCGTAGCCATCACCGAGGACGGTCACATCGTGCCGACCACCTCGGTGGGCAACTCGGCCAGCTTCGCGATCTTCGCCGACAAGGTGATCGTCGAGATCAACCTGGCGCATAACCCGAATCTGGAAGGCCTGCACGACATCTATATCCCGACCTACCGGCCGACCCGCACGCCGATCCCGCTGGTGCGCGCCGACCAGCGCATCGGCAGCACGGCCATTCCGATTCCGCCGGAGAAGATCGTCGCCATCGTCATCACCGAGCAGGCCGACTCCTACTCCACTGTCACCCCGCCGGACGCCGAGACCCAGGGCATCGCCGACCACCTGATCGCCTTCTTCGAAAAGGAAGTCGAAGCCGGGCGCCTGCCGAAGAACCTCGGCCCGCTGCAGGCCGGCATCGGCAGTATCGCCAACGCGGTGATGTGCGGTCTGCTGGAGTCGCCGTTCGAAGACCTGGAGATGTACTCCGAGGTGCTGCAGGACTCCACCTTCGAGCTGATCGATGCTGGCAAGATGCGCTTCGCCTCGGGCTGCTCGATCACCCTGTCCGAGCGCTGCAACGAGCGCGTTTTCGGCAACCTGGAGCAGTACAAGGACAAGCTGGTGCTGCGCCCGCAGGAAATCTCCAACCATCCGGAGCTGGTCCGCCGCCTCGGCATCATCGGCATCAACACCGCGCTGGAGCTCGACCTGTACGGCAACGTCAACTCGACCCACGTCGGCGGCACCCGGATGATGAACGGCATCGGCGGCAGCGGAGACTTCGCCCGCAACGCGCATCTGGCGATCTTCGTCACCAAGTCGATCGCCAAGGGCGGGGCGATTTCCAGCGTGGTGCCGATGGTCAGCCATGTCGACCACAGCGAGCACGACGTCGACATCCTGGTCACCGAGCAGGGCCTGGCCGACCTGCGTGGCCTGGCACCACGCGAGCGGGCACGAGTGATCATCGACAACTGCGCGCACCCGGACTTCCGTGGCCCGCTCAACGACTACTTCGAACGCGCCTGCGCCAAGGGCGGCCACACTCCGCACCTGCTGCGCGAAGCACTGCAGTGGCACATCAATCTGGAAGAATGCGGCCGCATGCTGGCCAGCTGAGTTCGGGCCACAAGCCCGATGCTAGAGGCCGCTGGCGCCACGACCGCCAGCGGCTTTCTTTTTGCTGTTTGTTTTGTGATTGGGCACGGCCTTGATGCGCAAGCGTCGCAGCCCGACTGTAGGTTGGGTCGGGCCGCGTAGGTTGAGCGTAGCGAAGCCCAACAGACGTACCCATGCCCATCTCCGCTGTTGGGCTTCGCCGCAAGCGACTCAACCCAACCTACAGATACAGCTCTTCGTGGGAGTGGCTTCAGCCACGATGCTCTGCCGGCGAACTCGTTGCCGCTAAACCGCATTACCCGGCCGCGCCTCCCGATACGTCTGCGCCGCCGCCAGCAACCAATCGCGAAAAGCCGCCAGGGCCGCCGACTCCAGCTTGCGCTCGGGAATCATCAGCCGGTAAGCCTTGTCGCTGCTCAGCAGCGCCGCCGGATGGGCCGTGACCAGGCGCCCCTCGGCCAGTTCGCGCTCGATCAGAAATGGCGGAATCAGCGCCACGCCCATGCCGTGGCTGGCCGCCTGAGCGAGCATGGAGAACAGCTCGTAGCGCGGCCCGGACAGGTCGCGCGGCACATTCAGCCCCTGGGCACTGAACCACTGGCGCCAGGCATAGGGCCGCGTGCTCTGCTGCAACAGAGGCAGTGCAGCCAGCTCTGCCGTGCTGAAGTGCGCCTTGCCGGCCAACAGTTCCGGGCTGCACACCGGCACAGGCTCCTCGGGCATCAGGTAATGCGCCTCGGTGCCGGACCAGTCGCCATCGCCGAAGTAGATCGCCGCATCGAAGGCGGTGTCGGCGAACAGGAATGGCCGCGTACGGTTGGTCAGGTGCACCGTCACTTCCGGGTGCAGTTGCTGGAAGGCCTTCAGCCGCGGCACCAGCCACTGGGTGGCGAAGGTCGGCACCACGGCCAGCTCCAGGCTCTGTGCGCCCTGCTGGCCCATGGTGGCCAGGGTGTCGCGCTCTACCGCATCGAGCTGCGCGGCGACCTTGCGGCTGTAGCCGAGGCCCGCTTCGGTGAGCTTCACGCCTCGCCGCGAACGGCGGAACAGCTCGACCCCGAGAAACTCCTCCAGCCCGGCGATCTGTCGACAGATCGCACTCTGGGTCAGCGCCAGCTCGTTGGCCGCCTGGGTGAAGCTCTGGTGGCGGGCGGCCGACTCGAAGGCGACCAAGGCGGCGGTGCTGGGGATCTTGCGGCGCATCTATGCCAAGACCTCACTCTGAATCATTGAAAATGCCTACAAAGGCTATCTCGGAGTGACTAATACGCACAACAACATGCAAATTAGTCGTTTGCCGCGCCAGCCTCGCGAGCCTAGGCTTTCACCACTGCCCGGCCAGCGCGCCGGCCCTTCACTGCCCGTATCGAGGATTCGCCCATGGCCGCCAAGGCAAGCTTCAACTGGATCGACCCGCTGCTGCTGGATCAACAGCTGACCGAAGAAGAACGCATGGTGCGCGACAGCGCCCAGCAGTTCGCCGCCGACAAGCTGGCCCCGCGCGTGCTGGAAGCCTTCCGCCACGAGCAGACCGATCCGAAGATCTTCCGCGAGATGGGCGAAACCGGTCTGCTCGGCGCCACCATCCCGGAAACCTACGGCGGCAGCGGCCTCAACTACGTGTGCTACGGCCTGATCGCCCGCGAAGTGGAGCGCATCGACTCCGGCTACCGCTCGATGATGAGCGTGCAGTCCTCGCTGGTGATGGTGCCAATCCACGAGTTCGGCAACGAAGCCACCAAGCAGAAGTACCTGCCCAAGCTGGCCAGCGGCGAATATATCGGCTGCTTCGGCCTGACCGAGCCGAACCACGGTTCCGACCCGGGCTCGATGATCACCCGGGCCAAGAAGGTCGACGGCGGCTACCGCCTGACCGGCAGCAAGATGTGGATCACCAACAGCCCGATCGCCGATGTGTTCGTGGTCTGGGCCAAGGACGATGCCGGCGAGATCCGCGGCTTCGTGCTGGAGAAAGGCTGGCAAGGCCTGAGCGCCCCGGCGATCCACGGCAAGGTCGGCCTGCGCGCCTCGATCACCGGCGAGATCGTGATGGACAACGTGTTCTGCCCGGAAGAAAACGCCTTCCCCGACGTGCGTGGCCTGAAAGGCCCGTTCACCTGCCTCAACTCCGCCCGCTACGGCATCAGCTGGGGCGCATTGGGCGCCGCCGAGTTCTGCTGGCACACCGCCCGCCAGTACACCCTGGACCGCACCCAGTTCGGTCGCCCGCTGGCGCAGACCCAGCTGATCCAGAAGAAGCTGGCCGACATGCAGACCGAAATCACCCTGGCCCTGCAAGGCTGCCTGCGCCTGGGCCGGATGAAGGACGAAGGCACCGCCGCGGTGGAAATCACCTCGATCATGAAGCGCAACAGCTGCGGCAAGGCGCTGGATATCGCCCGTATGGCCCGCGACATGATGGGCGGCAACGGCATCAGCGACGAGTTCGGCGTCGCTCGCCATCTGGTCAACCTGGAAGTGGTCAACACCTACGAGGGCACCCACGACGTGCACGCGCTGATCCTCGGCCGCGCCCAGACTGGCCTGCAGGCGTTTTTCTGACCTGACTCCCCTCTCCCCTTGGGAGAGGGGCCGGGGGTGAGGGTGTTCGGACATTCGCCCCTCACCCCAACCCTCTCCCGAGGGGAGAGGGGGCTATCCGTGCCTGTTCAAGGAGTTCCGCCATGCCTGGCGCCCTGTCGAAAATCCGCGTTCTCGATCTGTCCCGCGTGCTTGCCGGCCCCTGGGCCGGGCAGATCCTCGCCGACCTCGGCGCCGAGGTGATCAAGGTCGAACGTCCCGGCTCGGGTGACGACACCCGCCACTGGGGCCCGCCCTATATCAAGGACGCCGAGGGCAACGACAGCCGCGAGGCGGCCTACTTCCAGTGCGCCAACCGCAACAAGCAATCGCTGACCCTGGACTTCACCCAGCCCGAAGGCCAGCGCCTGGTGCGCGAGCTGGCGGCACAATGCGACGTGGTGCTGGAGAACTTCAAGGTCGGCGGCCTCAAGGCCTACGGCCTCGACTACGAGTCGCTGAAAGCGGTCAACCCGCGCCTGATCTACTGCTCCATCACCGGCTTCGGGCAGAACGGGCCCTACGCCAAGCGGGCAGGCTATGACTTCATGATCCAGGGCCTCGGTGGGCTGATGAGCCTGACCGGCAAGCCCGATGGCGAGGACGGTGCCGGCCCCATGAAGGTCGGCGTCGCCCTCACCGATATTCTCACCGGCCTGTACGCCACCATCGGCGTGCTGGCCGCGCTAAATGCCCGCGAACAGAGCGGCAGCGGCCAATACATCGACGTGGCATTGCTCGACGTGCAGGTGGCCTGCCTGGCCAACCAGGCGATGAACTACCTGGCCACCGGCAACGCCCCCAAGCGCCTCGGCAACGCCCACCCGAACATCGTGCCCTATCAGGATTTCCCCAGCGCCGACGGCGACTTCATCCTGGCGGTGGGCAATGACGCGCAGTTCCGCAAGTTTTGCGAGGTCGCCGGCCTACCGGCTTTGGCCGACGACCCGCGCTTTTCCACCAACAAGGCCCGCGTCGCCCATCGCGCCGAGCTGATCCCGCTGCTGCGCCAGGCCACGGTGTTCAAGACCACCGCCGAGTGGGTCAGCCTGCTGGAAGCGGCCGGCGTGCCCTGCGGGCCGATCAACGACCTGGCCCAGGTATTCGCCGACCCGCAGGTGCAGGCGCGCGGCCTGCGTCTGGACCTGGCCAACGGCCTGGGCAGCACCACGCCGCAGGTCGCCAGCCCGCTGCGCCTGTCGGATACACCGGTGCAATACCACTCGGCACCGCCCCTGCTCGGCGAGCACTCGGCGACCATCCTGCAGCGCCTGCTCAATCTGGACGAAGCCGCCATCGCCCAGCTGCGCGAGCAGGGCGTGGTGTAATCGGCGCTTGCGCTACCCGCCTCGGCCGGGTAGCGTTGAACCCAGCTTTCAGGAAATACCGATTCCATGACCCTTCGCCCGCACCTCGCCCCCGTCTGCGCCGCCCCGCGTGCCGCAGCGCTGTCGGCCGTGCGCGCGTATTTTTATGGGTACTGGTTTAGCCACGGGCGCGCCTGATACCCCACAGGCGCCCCGCACATCCGGGTCGCCACCAGAGAGTTTCCCCAAACCCCCGGTCGGCCACCCGACCGGGGGTTTTGTTTTGCACCGAGGAAACCGACATGACCGCATCGCTTGATTACCGTTACCGCAGCTCTGCCTGGCGATTTAGCCGCTTCGCCCACCCGCACCGAACCGACTGCCGAACACCTCGCTAGCGCCGCGCGGCACCGCCGCCGGCCAAGGACTGCCGAACATGAATGCTCCCCTGAACCTCGTCGCCATCGAAAAAAAACGCGCCGAAACCCTGCCAACACCGGTCCAGCTGCGCCAGCAGTTGCCCCTCGACCCGCTGCTCGCCGAGCGCGTGCACCAGCAACGCGCCGCCATCCGCGCCATCCTCGACGGCCGCGACCCACGCCTACTGGTAGTGATCGGCCCCTGCTCGCTGCACGACCCCGAATCCGCCCTCGACTACGGCCAGCGCCTGGCCGCCCTGCAAACAGAAGTCGGTGACCAGCTGCTGCTGGTGATGCGCGCCTACCTGGAAAAACCACGCACCACCGTGGGCTGGAAAGGTCTGCTGTTCGACCCGCACCTGGATGGCAGCGGCAGCGCCGACGAGGGCCTGCGCCTGTCGCGCGGCCTGCTGCTCGATTTGTTGCGCCTCGGCCTGCCGCTGGCCAGTGAACTACTGCAACCGCTGGCCGCCGCCTACATCGACGACCTGCTCGGCTGGGCGGCGATCGGCGCGCGCACCAGCGAGTCGCAGATCCATCGCGAAATGGTCAGCGGCCTCGGCCTGCCGGTGGGGTTCAAGAACGGCACCGATGGCGGGCTTAACATCGCCTGTGACGCCATGCAGGCCTCGGCCCAGGGCCATCGCCATTTCGGCCTCGACGAACAGGGCCAGCCGGCGCTGCTGCACAGCCAGGGCAATCCGCACACTCACCTGGTGCTACGCGGAGGCCATCAGGGGCCGAACTACGCCGCCAAGCAAGTCGCTGCCGCCCGCGACACCCTGAGCAAACGCGGCCTGCAGCCAAGCATCATGGTCGATTGCAGCCACGCCAACAGTGGTAAGGACCCGGCCCGGCAACCCGAAGTGCTACACGAGGTAGTACGCCAGCGCCTGGCGGGAGACCTTTCGCTACGCGGTGTGATGCTGGAAAGTCACCTAGTGCAGGGCTGCCAGCCACTGCAACAACCGCTGCGTTATGGCCAGTCGATCACCGATGCCTGCCTGGGCTGGGGCGCCAGTGAGGCGTTGCTGCACGAGGCGGCAGAGCGTCTACGTCGGGGCTCTGAGACATCTTGAAACCATCAATGGAGGGTTATCACCCTGATTCAGCAGGGTGATAACACTTACGAGCGATACTAAACGCGCAAACGCCAGGTCTACTCTGACCATCCCCCTTTCGCCTGATGGTCGAGGAGCCCTGCCAGTGTCCAATAACAACAACGGCTACCCCTCCAGTCTTTCTGCCTGGATCACCGTGACCATTCTGATGGTCGCTTACGTACTGTCTTTCATCGACCGGCAGATCCTCAATCTGCTGGTCGGCCCCATCCGCCGCGACCTGGCCATCAGCGACACCGAAATGAGCCTGCTGATGGGCCTGTCCTTCGCCCTGTTCTACACCATTTGCGGCATTCCCCTCGGACGCCTGGCCGACAGCAAAAGCCGCCGCGGCCTGATCGCCATCGGCATCATCTTCTGGAGCGCCGCTACCGCCGCCTGCGGCATGGCCAAGCAGTACTGGCAGTTCCTGTTCTGCCGCATCGGCGTCGGCGTCGGCGAAGCAGCGCTGTCGCCGGCGGCCTATTCGCTGATCGCCGACAGCTTCCCGCCCAGCCGTCGCGCCACCGCCATGGCGGTGTACGGCATGGGGGTCTATTTGGGTTCGGGCATCGCTTTCCTGCTCGGCGGGCTGGTGATCAAGTTCGCCTCGGCCCAGGGTGACGTGGTGCTGCCGGTACTCGGCGAAGTCCGCCCCTGGCAACTGATCTTCCTCGCCCTCGGCGCGGCCGGTGTACTGTTCACCCTGCTGATGCTGGCGGTGAAAGAACCCGCACGCCGTGGCGCTGGCGCTGGCGTAGCCGTGCCACTGGCCGAAGTAGGCCGCTATATCGGCAGCAACCGCCGCACCGTGCTGTGCCACAACTTCGGCTTCGCCGGGCTGTCCTTCGCCGGTTACGGCAGCGCCGCCTGGATTCCTACCTTTTATATTCGCACTTACGGATGGGATGCCGGCCAGGTCGGCGTGATCTACGGCAGCCTGGTAGCCGTGTTCGGCTGCATCGGCATCGTCTTCGGTGGTCGCCTGGCGGACTGGCTGGCCAAGCGTGGACGCACCGATGCCAACATGCGCGTGGGACTTTACGCCGCAATGGGCGCGCTACCGCTGGTACTTATGTTCCCACTGATGCCCAACGCACTCTGGGCCACCGTACTGCTGGCGCCCACCATCTTCTGCCTGAGCATGCCCTTTGGCGTGGCGCCGGCGGCGATCCAGGAAATCATGCCCAACTCCATGCGCGGGCAGGCCTCGGCGATCTACCTGTTCGTCATCACCCTGTTCGGCCTGGGCCTTGGTCCAACCGCCGTGGCACTGGTCACCGACTACGTGTTTGCCGACGACAATGCCCTGCGCTACTCGCTGCTGATCGTCACCACCCTGGCCGTGCTGAGCTCGGTAGTGCTGCTGTGGCGCGGGCTTCACCCATACCGTGAAAGCCTGCAGCGCCTGCGGCAATGGGCAACCCAGCCCGCCTGAGCAGCCAGCCTCGAGACAAGCCCCGCCCTGGCGGGGCTTTTTTCTGCCGCAAAGGTATCGCTCGACTAGTTCATACCCCACCAGCTCGCCAGAAAAAATCAACGCTTGATGACTGACCATTCACCGAATTTCTGGCAGGCCGCAGGCCTTACAAAACAAGGGTATTCATACTTTAGAACTACATAAAAAATACTCCCTTGGTGCGCTTATGGGGCTGTCATCCGCTGGGTAGGGTGCACAGCAGTTCCACCCAACACTTGGAGAGCCTCATGACAAGAATAAAAAGGCCCGGAATCTTCCAGCCGCACACCCTCGCCCTCGCTGTCGCCCTGGGCATTGCCGCACCCGCGCACGCCGTCAATTTCAATATCGGGGAAATCGAAGGTCAGCTCGACTCGTCGCTGTCGGTTGGCGCCAGCTGGTCCACTGCCAGCCCGGACAAAGACCTGATCGGCTCCGCCAACGGCGGCACCGGTTTCACCCAGACGGGTGACGATGGCCGTCTCAACTTCAAGAAAGGCGAGACCTTCTCGAAGATCTTCAAAGGCATTCACGACCTCGAACTGAAATACGGCGACACCGGCATATTCGTTCGTGGCAAGTACTGGTACGACTTCGAACTGAAGGACGAGAGCCGCCTGTTCAAGGACATCGACGACCACAACCGCAAGGAAGCTGCGCAGGCCTCCGGTGCGGAAATCCTCGACGCCTTCGTCTATCACAACTACGCCATCGGCGACATGCCGGGCACCGTGCGCCTCGGCAAGCAGGTAGTCAGCTGGGGTGAGAGCACCTTCATCGGTAACAGCATCAACTCGATCAACCCGGTCGACGCCGCCGCATTCCGCCGCCCTGGCGCGGAAATCAAGGAAGGCCTGATTCCGGTCAACATGTTCTACATGTCGCAGACCATCACCGACCAGCTCTCGGCTGAAGCCTTCTACCAGCTGGAGTGGGACCAGACCGTTATCGACAACTGCGGTACCTTCTTTGCCTCCAGCGATGTGGTCGCCGACGGTTGCGATACCAACTACACCATTCTGGATGCCACCACGTTAACTTCACTTAACGCACCGGGTACCAAGGCGCTGCTCGCCAGCCGCGGTGTAACCGTTACTCCAGAAGGCCTAGTGGTTCCTCGCGGTGGTGACCGCGACGCTCGCGACTCAGGCCAGTGGGGCATTGCTCTACGCTGGCTGGGCGACGATACCGAATACGGTGCCTATTTCATGAACTACCACAGCCGTACGCCAAATGCGGCCTACATGACTGGTAGCGCAGCGCAAATTCAGAGCGCCTTTACTACTGCTGGTGGCGCACTTGCCCAACCGATCCTCCTCGGCACCGGTGAGTACTACCTCGAATATCCCGAGGATATCCGCCTGTATGGCCTGAGCTTCGCCACTACCCTGCCTACCGGCACCGCCTGGACCGGTGAAATCAGCTACCGCCCGAACATGCCGCTGGGTATCAACGGTACCGACATGACCGCCAAGCTGGCTACTGTTCCGGCAGGTGCTTTTTCCGCAGCGGGAGGAGGTCTGGCCGGCGTTCTTGCTGCAGCGGGACAAGCTGACAAGTACCTGCAAGGTTACAACCGCAAGGAAGTGACCCAGGCACAGACCACCCTGACCCACTTCTTCGACCAGGTCCTCGGCGCCTCGCGTCTGACCCTGGTAGGTGAAGTCGGCATGACCAGCATCGGCGGCCTGGAAAGCCGTGATGAGGTGGCCTACGGCCGCGACTCCATCTACGGCTCGCCGCACGGCACCGCTGCCTCCAACATCGCTGCGCGCAACGAGTACGGCACCCACGGCTTCTACACCAATACCTCCTGGGGCTACCGCGCCCGCGGCATCCTCGAATACAGCAACGTATTCGCCGGGATCAACCTCAAGCCGAACGTAGCCTGGTCCCACGATGTCGACGGTTACGGCCCGGTGTTCAACGAAGGCTCCAAGGCCGTCAGCATCGGCGTCGACGCCGACTATCTGAACACCTACACCGCCAGCCTGAGCTACACCGACTTCTTCGACGGCGACTACAACACCCAGACTGACCGCGACTTCATCGCCCTCAGCTTCGGCGTGAACTTCTAAGGGATCCGATCACCATGAGAAAAACAAGACAACTGATCACCGCCCTCACCCTGTCCCTGCTGGCGAGCAGCGTGCTCGCCGCAGTGTCGCCCGAGGAAGCGGCCAAACTGGGCACCAGCCTGACCCCGACCGGTGGTGAGAAATCCGGTAACGCCGACGGTAGCATCCCGGCCTGGACCGGCGGTCTGGCCAAGGACGCCGCGGCGGTTCTGTCCGGCGGTTTCGTGGAAAACCCTTACGCCAGCGAGCAGCCGCTGTTCACCATCACCGCGCAGAACGTCGACCAGTACAAGGACAAGCTGAACGAGGGCCAGCTGGCCATGTTCAAGCGCTATCCCGAAACCTTCAAGATGCCGGTGTACACCACCCACCGCAGTGCAGCATTGCCTGCCGATATCTATGAAGCGGCCAAGAAAAGCGCGGTCAACACTTCGCTGCTCGACGGCGGTAACGGCCTGAAGGGCTTCGCCGACAGCCGCTACTACGCCTTCCCGATCCCGCAGAATGGCCTGGAAGTGATCTGGAACCACATCACCCGCTACCGCGGCGGCAACCTCAAGCGCAACATCGTGCAGGCCACCCCGCAAACCAACGGCGCCTACACCCTGGTGAACTTCGAGGATGAAGTGGCATTCCCCACCGGGATGAAAGGTCTCGATCCGAAGAAAGCCGAGAACGCCCTGCTGTTCTTCAAGCAGCGCGTGACCGCGCCGGCGCGTCTGGCCGGTAACGTGCTGCTGGTACACGACTCGCTGGACCAGATCGCCGAGCCGCGCATGGCCTGGATCTACAACGCCGGTCAGCGTCGCGTACGCCGCGCGCCCCAGGTCGCCTACGACGGCCCGGGTACCGCCGCCGACGGCATGCGTACCTCGGATAACTTCGACATGTTCAACGGTGCTCCGGATCGTTACGACTGGAAACTGGTGGGCAAGCGTGAGATGTACATCCCGTACAACAACTTCAAGCTGACCTCGCCGAAAGTGAAGTACGAGGACATCCTCAAGGCCGGCCACACCAACCAGGACCTGGCGCGCTATGAGCTGCACCGCGTATGGGAAGTGGTCGCCACCCTGAAGGCCGGCGAACGCAACATCTACGCCAAACGCCGCTTCTTCATCGACGAGGACACCTGGCAGATCGCCGCCTCCGAGCTGTATGACGGCCGCGGCCAGCTGTGGCGTGTCGGCCAGGCTATGCTGACTCAGCAGTTCGACCAGCAGGTACCGGTGTACGCCTTCGAAGCGCTGTACGACATCATCGCCGGCCGCTACATCGCCATCGGCATGGCCAACGAAGAAAAGACTGCGGTGCAATACGGCATTTCCGCCAGCGCCGTGGACTTCACTCCGGCCGCGCTGCGCAACGCCGGCGTGCGCTGAGTCTCACTAGCAACGCTGCTCCAGACTTTAGGCGACCCTCGTGGTCGCCTTTTTTATCCGCGCTGCCCACTCGGTGTGGCGAGCGGATAAGATCGACCTCTCGCTACAACTAAAATAAACAGCCGAGGCCTCGACCATGCAGAACAAGGTTCGCGCCTTGCACCCCGTTGCTGGTAAACAGCACGCGGAACACAATTTGCCGCGCCTGCCGGCCGCGCATATCGCCCGTCCGCGCCTAACCCAGGCGCTGCTCGCTGGCGACTATCGCTTGAGCCTGGTATGCGCTCCCGCCGGCTTCGGCAAGAGCGTCCTGCTCAACGAATGTGCCCGCCAGGCGCCCAGCGATACCCGGGTGGTCTGGCTGGATCTGCTCGGCCACCCCAGCAGCCCCGCCGACCTGCTCGGCCGCCTGGCCGCCGCCCTGCAACTCAGCCATGGCGATGGCGACCCTTGCGCCGAACTGAGTCAGTTGCTCGGCCGGGTCGAGCAGCCGCTGTGGATCATTCTCGATGACTACCCGAGGCAACCCTGTGCCGAGCTGGATGCCTGCCTCGATCAACTGCTCGAACGTGGCCCGCATACCCTGCGCTGGTGGATCGGCGGTCGCCGCCGGCCATCCTGGAACCTGCCACGCCTGCTGCTGCAGGGCGACCTGCAAGAGCTCGATGCCGACGCCCTGACCCTGAACCAGGATGAGCTCGGCCAATTGCTCGAACGCCGCCAACTGCACCTCTCGCCCGAACAGCAGGAACAGCTGCTACAGCACAGCGAAGGCTGGCTGGCCGGCGTCTGCCTGCTGTTGCTCGGTGGCAATGCCGACCAGCTGGGCGAGCGCCTGGCCGCCGGTACACCGCTGCTGCAGGAATACGTCGAGCGCGAAGTGCTCGCCGTGCTGCCGGATACCCTGCGTCAGGCTCTGCTGATCCTGGCGCGCATTCCGCGCTTCTCCGAGGCCCTGTGCCGGCACCTGCTGGAAGAGCTGGACGGCGAACATATCCTCGACCAGCTGCGCCAGCGCCAGCTGTTCCTGCGTAGCCTCGACGGCACCGGCACCTGGTTCCGCCTGTGGCGTCCGTTGGCCAGTCTGCTCAAACGTCTGCCCGCCACCCAGGGTGCCCAGCATGTGCATGTGCTGGCCTGCCAGTGGTTCGCCGGCCAGGGGGATGTGCGCGAGGCCGTGGAGCACGCCCTGCTGGCCGGCCAGCCGGAAGTCGCCGCCAGCTACCTGCAGCGCTATGGCCAGGACCAGTTGCTGGTCGGCCAGAGCGTCGCGCAGTTCCTGCACTGGCGCGACGAGCTGCCGGCCGAGCTGTTTTCCAGCGCGCCGCGCCTGATCCTGTTGCAGGCCTGGGCGCTGATCATCTGCACGCGGCTGGACGAGGTGGATGAATGCCTCACCGAGGTCAGTCGCTTCCTGCCGCAGCGCAGTGCCCGGCGCCAGCAGCAGCTGATCGCCGAATATCAGGCCGTGCTCGGTGTGCTGCATCGCCAGCGCGGCCTGGCCAGCGCCGCCCAGCACTGCCGCGAGGCCCTGGCCGTGCTGGACGAAGAATCCTGGTCGCTGCACATCCTCTGCCACCAGGCCCTGGCCCAGCAGGCCTGCGCCGAACAGAACCTGCCACTGGCCCAGCAACACAGCGAAGAAGGCCTGCGCCTGGCCCGCCAGCGCGGCAATGTGCTGTTCGAGGCCCTGCTCGGTGTCGACCATGTGCACCTGCTGAACATGACCGGCGAGCCGGGGCGCGCCCTGGAGCAGATCGAACAGCACCTGCAACTGCTGCAGGACAACGGTCTGCGCGGCCCGGTTCTGGCACGCCTGCTGCTGCTGCGCGGCACCCTGCTGAACAAGCGCGGCGAACGCGAAGCGGCGCGCGCCAGCCTGCGCAAAGGCTTGCAGGAAGCCGAAGCCTGCGAAGACGCCTACATGCTGTTCGGCTATCTGGGGCTGTCCGAGCTGGCTGGCTACGAGGGCGACGTCGAACTTGCCCAGCAACTGCTGCGCCGTGCCGAACGGCAAATGCAGTGGCTGCATGTGCCCGAGGTGCGCTACCGCGAAGTGATCCTCCTGGCCCAGGGCCGCATGCTGCTGCATCAGGGCCAGCCCGAACGCGCGCGGCAGGTGTTCCAGCGCGTTTTGCAGCGTTTCGAGCGCGATCACCTGCAAGCACCTTCGGGCTTCTACGACCTGCTGCCACGCACCCAGCTGTACCTGGCGCGCAGCATCATGGCCATGGGCGATCAGGCGGGGGCGCTGCTCGCGCTGCGCCAACTGCTTGCCGAATGCCAGCAAAGCGGCCATGCCAGCCTGGCCACCCAGACCCGCCTGTGCCTGGCCGAGGCCCTGTATCTGCTCGGCCACGCCGATGAGGCCGGGCAGCAGCTGCAACAGGGCCTGCAGGACGCCGAGCGCCAGCAACAACTGCTGCCGGTGCAGTCCCTGCTGAGCCGCCAGCCGCAGTGGCTGGAACAGCAGGCGCCTGGCTGGCTGCAGCGCCTGAGCCGCAAAGCCCTGGGCCAGAACGAAGTGATCAACGCCAGTGAATCGCTGCTCAGCAAGCGCGAACTGGCCGTGCTCAGCCTGATCGCCCAGGGCCACTCCAACCAGCAGATCGCCGAGAGCCTATACATCTCGTTGCACACGGTGAAAACCCATGCCCGACGCATCAACGTCAAGCTAGGCGTACAGCGTCGCACTCAAGCCGTGGCTAGGGCCAAGGCGGAGGGCTGGTTGAGCTGAGAGGCGGGGAGCTGCGGACCATAACGCAATGGACCTGCGTCATGGTTCGCCACGCCCTTCTAGAGAGCAGCCTTGGGGAAATAACTGCTCAGGGCTCCAGACCAATTCCGCGAAGAACCACAGCGGTGATGGTCTGTACCGCCTGCTCGAACTGTTGATCACTCAGCGGCGTATGGCCGTTGAGTGCAGTCACCTGATAGTCAAAGTCGGCGTAATGCTGGGTCGAGGCCCAGATCATGTACAGCAGGGCGGAAGGCTCCACCGGGCGGATGCGTTTTTCCTCGACCCACTGACGAATCTTGTTCTCCTTGAACTTGGCACCGGCAAACAGGTGTTCGTCGAGGATGTCGCGGAACAGCGGAGCGCCGTGCATGATTTCGTTGGCCCAGAGTTTGGAGCCGTGTGGCCGGGTCCGCGAGTGGGTCATCTTCTCGCGCACGTAGCTGGTCAGTACCACTCGTGGATCATCGAAGTGCACGAAACAAGCGCCCTCCTGCTCCCACACCTTGAGCAGGTTCACCAGTACCTCACGGTACAGATCATCCTTGGTCGTGAAGTAGTAATGCAGGTTGGAACGCGGCAAGTCGGCGCGTTTGGCGATATCGGACATCGACGTGCCGGCATGGCCTTGCTCGGCAAACACCTGCTCGGCTGCCAGGAGGATTCGCTCGACGTTTTTGCGCCGGATATTGATCTTGTGGTTTGTCATTCCATTCCCAGCCTTGCCCCCTGAGGCCGCAAGGTTACTAGAAAAAAAGGCTATTTCGCATGGCTTTGACGTGCACCCTCCGGCCCGGCGCCACAGCCTTTCAAAATAATTGTGGTGAGTGCGGAGCACATGTCGTTCAGGCTCTGCTCCTCATAAGCCCGAAGGCCGAGACAACTGGCGATCTGGGCGACAAAGCCGGTGTAGTGCTGAATGCTTGAGCAGAGCAGAAGCATCAGTTGCACGGGCTCAACCGGGGCGATCTTGCGGCCAGCCACCCAGCAGCGGACCAGGTCGACGCGACCGGCGAACCAGTGCTGGAACTCATTGCCCAGCAACTCTTCCATACAACTGCCGCCACTGATCATTTCCATCGCGAATACCCGGGCGGCATCTGGGTGCCGCCATGAAAATTCCAGCCTCTCGCGGATATAGCGGGGCAGCGACTGCGCGGGGTCATCCTCGGCGCCCAGGCGGTCGAGGCTCTCCTGCCAGCTTTGCAGTATCCGCTGCAGCACCGCCTTATAAAGCGCCTGCTTGCTACCGAAGTAATAGTGCAGGTTGGCCTTGGGCAGGCCGGCACGCGCAGCGATCATCGCCACGCTGGTGCCTTTGAATCCATGCTCGGCGAACAGCGCTTCACTGGCCGCAAGAATTAGCGCCTCATTGCGCTTCCTTACTCGCCCGCTACCACACAGTGCCGAGTCCCTCATTCGACCGGCGCCAGCCTTGCCTGCCAGACATGCGCAGCAGCCAACAAGGCGGCCTCGTCCTGGCGCAGCAACTGGCGATTGGCGAGCAATTGTTCGCCGGCGACCCACGCATGCCGCACGCAATCACGGCTGCTGGCGTAGATCAGCTGCGATACCGGGTCGTACAGCGGTTGCTGCGCCAGCCCGGATAGATCAAAAGCCACCAGATCAGCAGCCTTGCCGACTTCCAGCGAGCCGATTTCATCGACCATGCCCAATGCCTTGGCGCCGTTGAGCGTGGCCATACGCAGGGCAGCATGGGCGCTCAGGGCTGTAGCTGAGCCACTCACGGCCTTGGCCAACAAGGCGGCAGTTCGGGTTTCCCCCAGCAGGTCGAGATCGTTGTTGCTGGCCGCACCATCGGTGCCGATGGCGACATTGATGCCGGCCTGCCACAGGCGTTCGACCGGGCAAAAGCCGCTAGCCAGTTTGAGGTTGGACTCGGGGCAATGCAGTACATGGGCTCCACTGGCCTGCAACAGGGCAATGTCGCTGTCGTCGATCTGGGTCATGTGCACGGCCTGAAAATGAGGCCCCAGCAGGCCCAAGCGGGCAAGCCGCGCCAGTGGCCGTTCGCCGCTGGCTTGCAGTGCGGCACTGACCTCCCCGGCCGTTTCATGCACATGCATCTGAATGCCCGCGCCGAACTCGGCCGCCAGATCGCGCACCCGCAACAGACTGGCATCGCCCACCGTGTAGGGCGCATGTGGACCGAATGCCATACGCACACGCGTCTGCTCACGCAATTGCTCGAACAGCGGCAGGCCGCTGCTCAGCGCCGTCTCGACATCAGGTGCGCCCGGCACCGTAAAATCCAGCACCGGAATGCTTATCTGCGCACGCATACCGCTGCTTGCCACCAGCTCTGCGACCACCTCCGGGTAGAAGTACATGTCGGAGAAACAGGTCACGCCCCCCTTGAGCTGCTCGGCCATCGCCAGCGCAGTACCGTCGCGCACGAAGTCGCGATCCACCCAGGCTTTTTCCGCCGGCCAGATGTGCTCTTCGAGCCAGACGTTAAGCGGCAGGTCGTCGGCCAAACCACGTAGCAGGCTCATGGCGGCATGCCCGTGGGTGTTGACCAGGCCTGGCGTAAGCAGCATGCCCGGCAACTCATGCACCTGGCTGGCATTCAACCTGCGCAGTTCGGCATGCGGTGCGATGTGAGCGATACGACCGTCCCGTACAGCCAGGCCGTGGTCCCGGAGCACCACGCCCGCCGGCTCCACCGGCACCAGCCAGGTGGGCAATAGAATGAGCTGATAGATGTCCTCGCTCATGGCGCTCTCCTAGGGTTTGCCGCGATAGATTTCGGCGTACATCGGCCAATGGTCAGAGACACCATCGTCGAACTTGCCGCCGTTGAAACGCGACGGAGAGCCCCACTGGTTCACCTGGTAGCGGTTCTGGTTGGCCAGGCGGATGCTGGCGGTATCCACCTTCCAGCCGTTGAAGCCCTCGCCAGTCATTTCCTCGGGAAACAGCAGGATGTCGAAGAACGACCACTGCCGCAGCGCGTGGTAGTAGTAGCTGCCCTTGCAGTCCGCACAACCGATCAGGTGCGAGACGCTCCAGCTATTGGCGAGGTGCTTGGCGATATAGCCGTGCTGATGTTCCTCGCCGGCATTGATATTGAAGTCACCTCCGACGATGGGCAGCACGTCGCTCGGCAACTGCCGCTTCAGCTCGGCCAGGTAGTCCGCTGCCTGACGCCGCAGGTAACCCGGACCGCCGCCGGAAGGCAGGTGCACGGCGAATACCGAGGCTTTCTGGCCATCCGGCAGCAACAGGCGGACTTCGAGGATGCCGCGGGTCTTGCCGGTCTTGTCGGAAAGGTCGCCGTTTTCATTGTGATACGGCACCTTGTGCAGGGTCGGCGCGCCCCACTGCGGCAGGCGACTGAGCACGGCGGTATCGATGCCGCGTTCATCCCAACCTTCCAGCAAAACCCGGGTCTGGTAATCCGACTGTGGCAGGCGTGCGTTGAGCATCTCCACCACATTAAGATTTTCCACCTCGTCGAGCAGCAGGATGTCCGGGCCACGCCCGTCATTGATCTGGCCGATTACCGCAGTCAAACGATGGAGCTTTTCTTCCAGCTTGGCCTCACTCCAGTCGTTCTTTTCGCACTCATCACGCCAGGCCTGTACCGTGATCTTGGCGCAGGTCTCCAGGTACTGCGGGTTGGCCTGCTTGACCGCCAGCGGCAGGTAGGCGAAGTCGTCCTTGCCTTGGTCATGCACGGTGTCGAACAGATTCTCGACGTTATAGGTCATCAGCGACACGCGCTGCTCATCGGCCGCAGGTGTCAGCAGGGAGGAACAGCCGGCCAGACCGATGGCCACTAGCAAAGAGAGGGAATTCTTCATGGCAACTCGCTTTCTGCAGACAAAATCCGAGTGTTCCGACCACCTCGCAGTGGCCGGCATTAGACGATGATGAGGGGCGGTCAGGAGCCTGGGCGGCCGGCCGGCAGTGCCTGGTTGAGCAACTGCGCCAGGCGGACCGAAGCCAACTGGACCTGCTTCTCGGCAAGCGGCACGAAGGTGCTCATGTACCTGCCATCGATGCTGTCACTGCTGCGATCCCGGGGCGTTTCGTTCATCAACTTGTCACCACGGCTGTAGTCCTGGCCGGTGCGGTTGTACTCCAGGTTTTTCGCGTTGTAGTCGATACCGTCGTCACTATCAGCCGTGAAAGGTTTGCTCGGCAGTTTGCGCTTGGCGACGCTCTTCTGCGGGTAGATATCGCCGTCGCGAACGATCTGGCAGGCCTGCTGTGACCACTGCGCCGGCTCCTGCGAGTCGGCAACCGGCAGGTCTTTCTGCAGCTTGTCGGCATAGGCCTTGACGTCGAGCTTGGCCGAGCCGAGCAGGAAGTCGTCCCAGACCTGCCGCAGGTTGTAGGTCTTGCCCCCGGCCTTCACCGGAAAGTCATAACCGCCCTTGTCATCCTTGAAGCTGTTGTTCAGCGGCGAACTGGCATCGGCGCTGTGATGGATGAGGAACAGCAGCGCCATCAGCCGGGCCTGGTTGGGAGCCTTGGGATCTGCCAGGGCGGCGCGGTTCTGCTCGATTGCCGCCACGCTGCAGTTACCGTCCGGACAGTCACGCGGAAGCTGGAAGGTGCAGTCGTCGGACTTGTAGATCACCAGCCGCTGGTTCTTGGTTTTCTCCCACAGCGCCTGGGTTTGCGGATTCTTGTCCAGGTTGCCGGCCCAGTTGGCGACCACCGCGAATTCGCTCTGTTTGATCAGCCCCAGCAGGCGCTCGGCTTCGGCCTTGGCTTCAGGGGTGAGCTGGCGCTGCGCCAGCTCACCGACCAGTGCATTGCCCTGCTGGCCCCAAGCCAATGCCTGCCCCGCCCACAATCCGGCCAGCAACAGCAAGCTGTTGCCGAATAACTTGCTCGCACTCATTTGCACATTCTCCTGGTGGCGGCGCAACGTCACACGCGCCCCTAGCACTTATCAATGGGTCTTGGATTACCGGCACAGGGCATCGAGGGCCAGGCGCAGCATGGCGTGGAAGTCCTGCTGGCGCTGCTCGGCACTGAGCTTTTCACCCGTGAGGATGTGGTCGCTGACAGTCAGAACCGTGAGCGCCTGCTTGCCCAGTTCGGCGGCCACGCCATACAAGCCGGCGGCCTCCATTTCCACGGCGAGGATGCCCATCTTGGTCATGCGTTCGAACAGCGTCGGGTCCGGTTCGTAGAACAGGTCAGCGGAAAACACATTGCCCACATGCAGCGCCTGACCTTGGGCATCGGCGGTACGCACCACGCGCTCCAGCAGGCGGTAGTCGGCGATCGCGGCGAAATCGAAGCCCCCCATGCGCTTGCGGTTGACCGCAGAATCGGTACTCGCGCCCATGCCGATCACCAGATCGTGTAGCTGCACATGGGCTTGCGTCGCGGCGCAACTGCCGACGCGGATGATGCGCTCGACGCCGTACTGGCTGAACAGCTCGTGGGCGTAGATCGACAGCGAGGGAATACCCATGCCCGAACCCATCACGGAAATGCGCTGGCCCTGGTAGAAGCCGGTGTAGCCCAGCATGTTGCGTACGCCGTTCACCTGTTTGACGTCGCTCAGGTAGGTGTCGGCGAGCATCTTCGCGCGCAGCGGGTCGCCCGGCATCAAGACGGTTTCGGCAAATTCGCCTGCTTGGGCGGTGATATGGGGAGTGGGCATCTCAAGCGTTTCCGGTGCAGGAGGTGGAAAGAAAAGACCGTCCGTAGGAGCACGACGGCAGGCCGAAAAACTCGGCCAGGGTCTGGCCGATGTCGGCAAAGCTTTCCCGCTCCCCCAAGCTGCCGGCGCAGACGCCGTTGCCCCAGGCGAGTACCGGGATATGTTCGCGGGTGTGGTCACTGCCCGGTGTGCTCGGGTCGCAGCCATGATCGGCGGCCAGCATCAGCAGATCGCCAGGCTGCATCTGCTCCAGCAGCTCCGGCAGGCGCAGATCGAAGGCCTCAAGCGCGGCGGCATAGCCGGCGATGTCGCGTCGGTGACCGTAGAGCATGTCGAAGTCAACGAAGTTGCTGAACACCAGAGTGCGATCCCCGGCCTCCTGCAGGGCCTGCAGGGTGGCATCGAACAGCGCGTGATTGCCGTCGGCCTTGTACAGCCGACTGATGCCCTGATGGGCGAAGATGTCGCTGATCTTGCCCACCGCAAAGACCTGGCCACCGTCCGCGCACAAGCGGTCGAGCAGGGTCGGCGCCGGTGGCGGCACCGCGTAGTCGCGACGGTTGCCGGTGCGGACATAGGTGGCCGCACTGTCGCCACGGAACGGCCGAGCGATCACTCGACCGATGTTGTAGGGGTCGCACAGCTCGCGCGCCACCTCGCACAGGGCATACAGCCGGTCGAGACCGAAGTGCTCTTCGTGGGCGGCGATCTGCAGCACACTGTCGGCCGAGGTGTAGACGATGGGCTTGCCGCTGCGCACATGCTCATCGCCGAGCTGTTCAAGAATGGTGGTGCCCGACGCATGGCCGTTACCCAGGGTGCCGGGCAGTTGCCCCCGACTGATCAGCGCTGCCAGCAGCTCGGGCGGAAAGCTGTTCTCGCGCGCACTGAAGTACCCCCATTCGAACAACACCGGCACCCCCGCCAGCTCCCAGTGCCCGGACGGTGTGTCCTTGCCGCTGGACAGTTCGCGGGCATAGCCGTAGGCGCCTTTGACCGGAATGCCGGCACTGAAACCCGGTGGAAAACTTCCGCCGCTAAGCGCCGCCGCATGGCCCAGGCCGAGGCCTGCCAGATTCGGCAGGTGCAGCGGCCCCTGACGCAGATCATTGTCCGCCTCGCCGCGCGCACAGGCCTCGGCGATGTGCAGCAGGGTATTGGCCCTGGCATCACCGAAGCGCTCGGCATCGGCACTGGCACCTATGCCGAAGGAGTCGAGAACCAGCAGTAGCGCGCGCTTCATTGTGGCTCCAGGCACAGGGCGGAAATCAGCGTGGGCACTGCACACGCCTGGTTGGCAATCACATAGGCCGCCTGCACCGCTGCAGCGGCCTGTTCCGCCTGGGCCTGATCACGGGCGTGCACCAGGGCCAGAGGTTGATTGGGGCCTACCGTTTCGCCAGGGTGGACCAGCTCGCTCAGCCCCACCGCCGGATCGATGCTGTCCTGCGGAGTGCGCCGACCGCCGCCAAGGGCAACCACCACCAGGCCGATGGCACGGGTATCGATGCTCTGCACGATGCCGGACTGGGGGGCGTGCACAGGCAACACCACCGGCGCGCTCGGCAGGTAGTTGTCAGGGCGTTCGACCAGGTCTTCCGGTCCGCCCAGGGCTTTGACCATCTGCGCAAAGCGTTGCAGTGCCGCTCCGCTTTGCCAGGCCGTCAGCACCTGCTCACGGGCCAGCTCGACACTGCTAGCCAGGCCGGCGCACAGCAGCGTCTGCTCGGCCAGGGCCAGCGTCACTTCCCACAGACGTGGGCTGCGCACTTCGCCACGCAGCAGGGCTATGGCCTCTTCGACTTCCAGGGCATTGCCTGCAGATCGCGCCAAGGGTTGGCTCATGTCACTGATCAGCGCACGGGTGCGCACCCCCGCGCCGTTGGCCACGGCGACGATGCTCTCAGCCAGGGCCGCCGCGTCACTGGCTTCGGCCATGAACGCGCCACTGCCGACCTTGACGTCGATCAGCAGCACATCGAGACCGGCAGCCAGCTTCTTGCTGAGGATGGAGGCAACGATCAGGTCGATCGATTCCACCGTGGCCGTCACATCGCGGATCGCGTACAGGCGCCGGTCGGCCGGGGCCAGGTCGTTGGTCTGACCGATAATGGCGCAACCAACGCTGGCCACCACATCACGCAGGCGCGCCATGCTCGGCTGGCTGTCGTAGCCGGGAATACTGTCCAGCTTGTCCAGGGTGCCGCCGGTATGCCCCAGGCCGCGCCCGGAAATCATGGGCACATAGCAGCCACAGGCCGCCAGCAAAGGCGCCAGCGGCAGGCTGACCAGGTCACCAATGCCGCCGGTGGAATGCTTGTCCACCACCGGGCCGGGCAGGTTCCAGCTCAGCACCCGCCCGGAATCACGCATGGCCGTGGCCAGGGCGATGCGCTCCTCGATCGTCATGCCCTTGAGCAATACGGCCATGGCGAATGCCGCTGCCTGGCCCTCGCTGATGCTGAAGTCGGTGATGCCGCTGACGAAGCGCTGAATATCGGGCTCGCTGAGCACCTTGCCATCGCGTTTGCGGCGAATGACCTCTTGCGGTAACCAGCCCATCAGTAGCCTCCCACAGACACGCTGGTGGACTCCACACCGACGCGGCGCAGCAGGTCGTCGAGCAGGCTGGAGGCACCGAAACGCAAGTGGCGTGGCGATACCCAGTTGCTGCCATTGATACGCTCGGCCAGCCACAGGTAGACCAGCGCCTCGGACAGCGTCTTCATCCCGCCGGCCGGCTTCAGGCCAACCTCGGCGCCGCTGTCGGCGATGCAGGTGAGCATGATCTCCGCCGCCTCTGCCGTGGCATTGACCTTTACCTTGCCGGTGCTGGTCTTGATGAAATCGGCACCGGCAGCGATGGCGTCCTGGCTGGCGCGACGAATCAGCAGGCGGTCGGCCAGCTCGCCGGTTTCCAGGATGACCTTGAGCAAGGCCCGGCCGGCGCACAGCGCCTTGCAGGCCTTGACCAGTTCAATGCCGCTGGTGGCGTCGCCGGCCAGCAGCGACTGGTAGGGGTAGACCAGATCGATTTCGTCGGCCCCATCGGCCAATGCCTGGCGGGTTTGCGCCAGCACATCATCGAATCGCGCAGTGCCGCTGGGGAAATTGGTCACGGTGGCGACAGCCACCTGCTGCCCACCCAGCTCATCCAGGGTGCGACGCGCCAGGGCGACGAACCGTGGGTACACGCAGACCGCCGCAACCGGCCCCGCCGGCGTCATGGCCTTGTGGCAGAGCGCAACGATGCGCGCATCGTCGTCATCGTCGTTGAGGGAGGTCAGGTCCAGCAGCGCAATCACTTTGCGCGCGAGGGTTGCATCGTTATCCGTCATTTCTTGCTCACACGAAAAAATAGGCTCGGTTCAAATCGACACGAAGACGCCGGCCAGCGCCGCACTCATCAGGTTAGATAGTGTTCCCGCGACCACCGCCTTGAGTCCCAGGCGGGCGATGTCCTGGCGCCGGTTAGGCGCCATCACGCCAAGGCCACCAAGCAGAATCCCGATCGACGACAGGTTGGCGAAACCACACAAGGCGAAGGTAACGATCACCTGGGTGTGGGCTGACAACACGTCCAGCCCCTTGGCGGCAGCCTGGGCCGGGTCCAGATAAGCGGCGAAGTCGACGTAGGCCACGAATTCGTTAAGCACCAGCTTCTCGCCGATCAGGCCACCCGCGGTCACCGCCTCGCTCCAGGGCACGCCCAGTACGAAGGCCAGCGGTGCGAGCAGGTAACCCAACAGCAGCTGGAGATTCAGGTGTGGATAACCGAACCAGGCGCCGGCCCAACCCAGTAGGCCGTTCAGGAGGGCGATCAGGGCGATGAAGGCCAACAGCATGGCGCCGACGTTGAGCGCCAGCTGCAAACCACTGGAGGCGCCGATCGCCGCCGCATCGATGACGTTGACCGGCTTGGCGTCGCCCTCGACATGAATGTCAGAGGGGTCGTCCTTGGGCGTTTCGGTTTCCGGCTCCATCAGCTTGGCCATCAGCAGGCCACCCGGCGCGGCCATGAAACTGGCGGCAATCAGATACTTCAGGTCGACACCCAGGCTGGCGTAGCCGATCAGTACCGAGCCGGCCACCGAGGCCAGGCCACCGACCATCACCGTGAACAGCTCGGAGCGGGTCATGCGCGGCAGAAACGGGCGAATCACCATGGGTGCCTCGGTCTGCCCGACGAAGATGTTGGCCGTCGCCGACATCGACTCGGTGCGACTGGTACCCAGTACACGCTGCAGGGCGCCACCGATCACGCGGATGATCAGGTTCATGATCCCCAGGTGATAGAGCACCGCGATAAAGCTGCTGAAGAACACAATCAGCGGCAACACACGGATGGCGAAAACGAAACCGTTGTTGCCGAACACCTCGAACATCTTGCTGCTGCTCAGGCCACCGAAGAGGAAATCGATGCCCTGGTTGGCATAGCCCTGCAACGACGATACCGACTCGGACACGCTGGCCAGCAGGCTCTGCCCCCAGGGCACGTAAAGGGCGAAGGCACCCAGCCCAGCCTGAATCAGGAACGCGCCCAGCACGGTGCGCAAACGAATGGCCTTGCGGTTGCTGGACAGCCCTACTGCCAACAACAACACCACAACAATACCGACGAGGCCCATCAATCACTCCCCAGCAGAAAACAAAATTCAGTAGTGCCCCCGGTATCTACGTCCGGTTAGGCGTGTGCCCTCAGAATTCGCTGAAGGCGCCGGGAAGTAGCTGCTCGACCGTCCAATCACAGGCCGCCGATTCATCGTGACCTACGCAGAACACCGGGCAGTCGTGCGCCAACAGTTCGATCAACACCTGGCGGCAGGCGCCGCAGGGCGAGATCAAGGCCACCTTGGGCGCATAGACCAGCAGCGCCTTGAAACTCTTGGCCGGCTGGCCCTGGCAGATGGCGCTGAACAACGCGGTGCGCTCGGCACAGTTGGTCAACCCATAGGACACGTTCTCGACATTGCAGCCCTGGATGACGGCACCCTCTGCGGTCATCAATGCCGCGCCCACGGGGAACTGCGAGTGCGGGCACCAGGCTTTGGCGGCGGCCGCCTTGGCTTCCGGCAGGAGGCGCTGGTAAAGCGCCTGCATTTCTGGCGTACGACTCATTGCGCCCCCGCCGTCAGGCTTTGCCCGACCTTCTCGATACGTTGTTCCGGCTGCGCCTGCCCTGCCGGCTGGCCGGCACGGTCACGCTCCTGCAAATGGGCAATCAGTGCTTCAAGGTCGTTAAGACCGGTGTCGAGGCGCTCGCGCGCCTGGCCAAGCACACTGAAGTTGTCGCCGCCCTCGGCCAGGAAGGAGTTCACGGTGATGCGGTAGTCCTGCTCGTCCTGCACCAACTGGCCGTCGAGCATCAGACTCTCGGCCAGAATGCGCTGGCCCCTGGGTCGGCTGCCGTCCCAGCGATAGGTCAGCGAGGCCGAGGGCTGCAACGGATAGAAGCCCATGCTGCCGTCCTGCCACTGCTGCTCCAGCAACTGGCGCAACTGCGCGCCGCTGAGGGTGAGGATGCTCAGACTGTTGTTGAACGGCTGCACGCTGGCAACCTGGGCGTAGTTGACCTGCTCCTGGCCTTCGTCGAGGACGATATCCATGCGCATGCCGCCTAGGTTCATCAGCGCGGCCTGGGCGCCGAGGGCGCGAGTAGCGGCCAGTTGCGAATCGGCGATCAGGTCACCCATGGCGGACTCGCCGGCAGCATTGACCGTCCGCGAGACCTCGCGGGCCGCCAGGCGTGCCAGCGGCTTGCCCAGCTGGGCCTGACTGCGGGCTTCGACCTCGCTCTGCAACTTGGCGATTTCCGCGCTGGCCTTGTAACGCTGGGCATCAACCACCAGATTCCGCGCCTGAATGCCGAGCAGCTGGTGCTTGCGGGTGTCGACGCTCAGGGTCAGGTGAGTCAGCAGGCGGCCGAAGGAGGAGCCCTGGGTCACCAGCTTGTCGCCCAGGCGGCACAGATAGCCCTGATGCGTATGGGCAGTCACCACCACACGGATCTGCGGATCGAGGCGATTGACCACGTCGACGATATCGCCACTCAGCTGGCTGCAGTTCTGCTTGTCGAAGCGTTCCGGTGTCTCTCCACCCTGGTGAATCACCGCCACCACGGCGTCGACCTGCTGTTTGCGCAAATCCGGCAACAAGGCGTTGATCGCCTCGGCCTCATCGATGGCGTACAGGCCGTCCATGCTCTTGGCACTGACGTAGCTGGCAACGCCCCTAAGGGTGGCGCCGACGAAGGCAATCTTCGCCCCATGCGCCTGTTCGATGTGGTAACTCGGAAACAACGTCTTGCCAGTCTGCTTGTCCATCAGGTTGGCGGAGATGTAGGGAAAGCCGGCGCCCTGATACTGCTTGTCGAACTGGCAGGCCTGCTCGGCACGCGCCGACTGGCAGCCACCCTCGACCTGTCGTTGCAGCTCGGCCTTGCCGTGATCCAACTCATGGTTGCCGACCACTGAAAAGCGCATGCCCATTAGATCCAGGGCTTTCAGACTGGGCTCATCGGCCCACATCGAAGAGATCGGCGGGCTGCCGCCGACCATGTCCCCCGCGCCGATCAGCAGCAGCTGCGGGTCTTGCTCGCGCAACTCGGCCAATACGCCACTGAGCGGGCCTATGCCTCCGGCCTTGAGCTTGATCTCGCCGCCGGCAACCGCCGGATCCGCAAAACGAAACGGACTGGCCTGCAGGTTGCCGTGGAAGTCGTTGATGGCGGCCAGGTTGACTTCGACCGGTGCCGAAGCCTGCTGACAGCCACTGGCCAGCAGCATGGCTGCCAACAGCACTGGTAGTGGGCGTTTGTGCCTAGTTGCGTGCGACATGAGTATCCCCTGAGCCTCAGGCGTGTTGCAGGCTGGAGGCAGCAGCTGCAACCGGCTTGGCAGCGAATGCCGTGCCCATGCCGGCACGCAGCAGCAACATCTTCAGGTGGTCGTTGATCAGTTCCAGGCGGTCCTGCAGGTGGCTGTTGAACACCAGGCCAACCAGCGCGATGGAGATACCCAGAGCCGTGGCATACAGCGCCGTACCGATGCCGCGGGAAACTTCGCCCGGATCGGAAACGCCGGCTTCGGCGAGGGCCTTGAAGGTATCGATGATGCCGAGAATGGTGCCGAGCAGACCCAGCAGCGGAGCACCGGCGACCACGGCCTCGAGAATCCACAGACTGCTATTGAGCTTGCCACGCATGGAGATGTAGATCGCTTGCCCCAGGTCCTCCAACTCATTTTGCGAGTGCAGGCCGACACGCCCTTCGAACAGCTGGCGCAGCAGCTGCAGCGGCAGGCTGTCACGCTGGCGCAGGTTCTCTGGCAGCTCTTCGAAAGTGCGCACTTTCTTGTGCAGCGCGGCCTCCAGCTTGCGGGCCTTGCTCAGGTTGTAGGAGAAGAAAATCATCCGCTCCACCACCACGAACGCAGCAAGGGCGGCCGCGCCGTACATGATGTAGAAGGTGATGTCGTGCAGCAGATCCATGTTCATAGCAGTACCTCGGATGCAGCGGAAAAGGCGGGCCGGCTTGCGCCGGCCCTGGCAAGGGTTAGAACGATGCTTCCACGGAGACCGAAACGGTCTGCTCTTCGGCAATGGTGTAGTACGGCGTGGAGGCCACGTTGTTGCTGCTCGGGTCGTAGTCGACCGAACTGAATGCGACTGTGCGCACGCCGTTGAGGTACTCGCGGTTGAACAGGTTGTTCACCGACAGGCGCACGGCGGCCTCCTTCATGTACTTCTTGTTCACCGGCAGGCGATAACCCAGGTTGAGGTCGACGATGGTGTAGTGCGGGATGCTTTCGTCGTTGGTCAGGTCGCCGTACTGGTTGTCCACGTACTTGCCGATGACGTTGCCGTAGAAACGGCCGTCGTCGTAGCCCAGGCTCAGGTTGAACATGTTCTTCGGCACACCGGCGACCTGCTTGCCAGCGGTAGGCAGGACGTAGTCGCGGTAGAGAAGATCGTCCTGCTGCTCGGCTTCGGTGTAGGTGTAGGAGGCGTAGTAGTTGAAGTTGTGCGGCAGCAGGCCGCTGAACTCCAGCTCGACACCCCGGTTCTCCACTTCGCCGACGTTGAGCATGATGTAGTCGCCGGCGTCGTCACGACTGGAGACCTGGCGGTTCTTGAACTGCAGATAGAACAGGGTCGCGGAGAGCGCCATGCTGTCGGTGGCATAGCGCCAGCCCAGCTCGTGGTTCCAGCTCAGCTCCGGATCGAGGCTGATCGAGTCGCCGGTGTTGTACAGCACGTAGTTCTGCGGGGTACGCATGTTACGGCTGAGGTTGTAGAACGCCTGGTTCTCGGCATCGATCTGGTAGCGCGCGTTGAAGCTGGGCAGGAACTCGTGATAGGTCGCGCTGCGCTTCTCGGGAGCGTCGTAGAGGCTGCCACGGTTGTGCCCCTTACGCTCGGTATGCTCGTAGGCCAGGCCGCCACTCAGAGTCAGGTCAGGCGTGACATACCAGGTGTCTTGGACGAACAGCTTGTGCGCCGGCGTGACGGTGAAGTAATTACGACCCTGAATGACGTTGCCGTTGGCGTCACGCACCTGGTCGGAGTCACCATAGTCAGCCCAGATGTCCGAAGGGCTGCCATCGGCATCCAGCGGCACGAAGGGTTGGGTCTGGCGCTGGCGGGCACGCTCATACCAGTATCCAAAGTCGATGTTGTGCTCGTCGTTGAAAGCCCAGCTCAGCTTGGTGTTGACGCCAGGGCGCCAGGTTTCAGTCCAGGACGGGCGATAGTAGAAGCCGCTCACCGGATTGCCATCGGCACGGTAGCCGTTGTAGGTGTTCAGGTTGCTCAGGTCGTAGTTGCCACCACTGTTGGTAGAGCCACGGTTGAGGCTCGCCGCATTGCCGTAGGTGGTGTAGCTACCGCCATTGGCCCAGTAGTAGTAAGGCGCCACGGTCAGCTGCAGGTCATCGCGCAACTGGAAGCGCCCGGTCAGCGAGGCGGTGACGTTTTCGAAGGGGTTGCGGTTCAGCTCGTAGTAACCGGAGGACAGGTACTGCTGGCCACTGTAGGTGCTGAAGGTCGGCGACTCGGCGAACTCATAATCGTGGTCGCCGGAGTACTGCGCCTTGCTGGCAGTCGCGTAGTTGTAGTTCTCCTGCTTGTGGTACTTGATGATGGCATTGAGCGAGTTGCCCTCACCGAACTTGTACAGGCTGTTCAGCTCGACCTTCTCGGCGTCCAGGTCGCCCTCGCCCTTCCACTTGTCGCTTTCGGTGGAGGACACCGAAATGTAGTTGGACAGCCCCATGTACTCGCCGGTGTTCAAGCGCACGAAGCTCTTGCTCAGGTTGTTGCTACCGATGGTCTGCTTGACGAAGACGCCGAAGTCCTTGGTCGGACGCATCGACACCAGGCCAATGTTGCCACCGGAAGAGCCGATATGCGGCGCATCCATTTCCGACGAGCCCTGGGTAACGAAGATCTCTTCAAGGTTCTCCGAGTCGCCCAGCAGGTTCGGGTACATGCTGTAGTTACCCGAGTCGTTCACAGGGATGCCGTCCATGGTCACGCCGATCTGGTCGGAGTTCATGCCGCGCATGGTGAAGTTGAAGCCCGACAGACCGGTGGAGTCGTCACTGGAAACGTTGACGCCCGGGGTGTACTTGAGCTTGTCGATGCCGTTGGAAGTGGCGCTCATCTTTTCCAGCGCATCCTTGGTCACGGTGGAACGCGCCTTGGGTGCCTCTTCCTGGATCATCTGGCCATTGCCAACAACTTGCCCGGTGACCTCGACCTCGCCGATATCCACGGACTCTTCTGCGAGTGACATAGCCGTCCAGCCGCCGCAGCCTGCGGCTAGCAGCATTACAAACATCCTATTGAGTTTCACGGAGTTTCCCCTCTGAAAAAATTCAGAAATATGAGCGGCGGCAGGTAGTTAGTTTTCTATGTTGTAAACAAGCGTCGCGTTGAAGCGGTATTTGTCCCTGCCCCCGAACACATCCTTGGGAAAGGGCCTCACTTGCTCGATGCGTCGCAAGCTGGTTTGTGCCGCTTTGTTCAGCAACATGCTGGCGGCCTTCTTCTCAATCCCTGAGTCGAGCACTCTTCCTCCTCGGTCGATCAGCAACCAAATCACCACGTTGCCAACCGGTCGTTGCAGCGAAGCCTCGCGGCTGCGCGGGTATTGCTTGTACTTCTCCAGCTCTGCATGCAAAGCGGCGATATAGCTGCTTTCCAGCGCCGCCACGTTGACCACCGGCGCCGCCGGCGGGGCAACAGCCGGCGTCGAAGAGACTGGCGCGGGCGTCGGCTTGCTCACCGCCGCCTGGGCCACAACAGGCTTGGCCGGTTCGGGCTTCGGCGTCGGCTTGACCACTTCAGGCTTGGGCTTTGGCAGCTGAGGCTTGACCTCTGGTGGCTTGGGGTTGGGCTTTGGCGGCGGCTCCGGCAACTCGACCACAGGCTCGGGGTCAGGCTCTGGAAGAGGCTCGGGCAGCGGCTCCGGCTCTGGAGGCGGTGGCTCCGGAAGCGGCTCCGGTTGCAACTCGGCCGGATCGATCAACGCCACCTCGACCGTGCTGTCGTCATACTTCGGCGAGATCTTCAGATCCGCTTTCAAGGCGCTTTGTACTGCCAGCGCCACTAGGCAAATGGCCGGCAGGCAGGCAAGCGCTTTTCTCGATTTGAACAGGATCGACATGGCTACAGCTTTCGCGTAGCAATCGAGACAGAGGAAAAGCCATTGCTCTTGAGCAGATCCATCACTGCCACAAGCCGACCGACCTCAACACCCTGATCACTGTTGAGGATGATCACCAGCTTCTCGCTGGCACTCTCCAGCGCCTTCAATTGCTCGACCAAGGCATCCTCGCCGAGGTCTTGGCCGTCGAGCTGCAGACGCTCGTCCAAGCCAAGGGTGATCACTGCCTTGTTCTGTGGCTTCAACTGCTGAGCATGAGCAGCACCTGGCAGCTGGGTCTTGATGCCCAGTGCCGGGATGACGTTCAGGCTGATCAGCACGAAGAACACCAGCAGGAACATCATCACGTCGATCATCGGGATGATCTCGATATGCAGGCGTTTCTTCTTTGGCTCTTCCCAACTGCGCATTGCTTGCACTCCACCTTCTTGTTCGCCTGTCGCCCTTGATCCGGGACGACTACTTCGACTGCGTTGCAAGAGCCTGAGCACAGAGCATGCCAAACTTGCCATCAGTGTCAGGAATACACTATTGGCCGGAGGTTACATTTTGATTAAGCGGCGCTTTAGGCCGTACTTATTAGGTGAGAAGCATTTCCTTACCGAGGTTTCTATGCTTCTAGTACGGGGAACATGATCATAAAAGTGCTCATAAACGGATCACTGCGCACCGATATCGTCCTTTCCGTGCAGCCCCAGTATCGACTCATGCGTGCCGAAACATAATTGACATCGGTGTCAGGTATTAACGAAGGCCCTTTCTCTTAAGGACTACCGCCGGCACGCGCCTTGCTAGCGGGCAGGATCCACTTTTCAGACGACGAGGTTCTCGTGCGCACGTCCTTTCTACCCCTGGCCCTACTGCTGCCCATCCTGCTACTGGGTTGCTCGAACCGAGCTCAACAGCCCGATGTACGCTGGATCACCCTTGAGCAACTGACCGGCAGCATTCACGCCGATGCGGCGATGGCCGTAGGCTTCGATATCGATGACACCGTGCTGTTTTCCAGCCCATGCTTCTTCCATGGGCAGGCGAAGTACTCGCCTGGCAGCAACGACTACCTGAAGAATCCGGCGTTCTGGAAGGAAACCAACGGCGGCTGTGATCGCTACTCGATCCCCAAGGAAATCGCGCGCGCGCTGATCTCCCTGCACCAGCAAAGGGGCGACACGCTCTATTTCATTACCGGTCGGCCACACACCGAAGGCGAGCAGGTAAGCGCAATCCTGCAGCAGACCTTTGGCATTCAGAACATGTTGCCGGTGGTGTTCACCTCAGGACCGGATAAGACCCGGTTTATCCAGGACCGTGGCCTGAAGCTGTATTACGGCGACTCCGACGCCGACATCACATCAGCGCGCGCCGGCGGCGCACGACCTATTCGGATCATGCGCGCGAGCAATTCGACCTACCAACCTCTTCCGGTAAACGGCGCACTGGGTGAGGAAGTGCTGGTTGACTCAACGCACTGAGTGTTGCTCTGGAAAATCCGGACTGCAGCGCCTCTTTAGAGTCACGCACCATGGGTCAACTGGGGAACTCACGCTTGAGACGGGCCAGCATCCATTACCCAAGCTACCTGTTCCTGAATAGGCTTTTTCTCGACAGCCAGTGCTTTATCAGGATCGTTGCTACCTCGATCTCTTGTGGAACTTGAAGGCCGCTGGTTCGTGAGCGACAAACAGACTCAATAACCTCCGGCCTTAACTCGGGGGATTATTTGTTGTGTTTAGACATGAACACCCCGCTCAAAGTTGGCTTACTCGAAAGTCTCTATCTTAAGAGGGCACAACCTGAGCTGAAGATAACGGCCCTCGCAGGGGCCGTTGTTCCTTCCTGCATCTGCAGGACAGCCCAATTACCCGATTCGTAAGCAAAAGCTCCCGTGACTTTCATCAGGGGGGTCTAGGCTGTATGGTTCACGCCCCCGCTCCCACAAGGAGGCGGGGCTCAAAACCAAACAACAAATGGAGATCATCCATGAAAGGAAAATCCCTGGCCTGGGCCCTATCCGCCGCTCTTGCCGCTTCTCTGCCTGGTATGGTCCAGGCGCAGGACAAATTCGTCACCATCGGTACCGGCGGCCAGACCGGCGTGTACTACGTGGCGGGCCAGTCCATCTGCCGTTTCCTCAACCGTGACACTGCCAATCACGGCATCAAGTGCAATGCCCCGGCCAGCGGCGGTGGCGTGGCCAACGTCAACGGTATCCGCAGTGGCGAATTCAATTTCGGCATCATGCAGTCGGACCATCAGTTCAAGGCCATGAATGGCCTGGAGCCGTTCAAGGCCGAAGGCGCGATGGAAGACATTCGCGCAGTGTTCTCCCTGCAGAGCGAAGTGTTCACCATCCTCGCCCGACGTGACGCCAAGATCGCCAGCTTCGATGACCTCAAGGGCAAGCGCGTGAACATCGGCAACCCGGGTTCCGGCCAGCGCGACACCCTGGAAGAAATCATGCGCGTGAAGGGCTGGGACAAATCCGCCTTCGCCCTGGCCGCCGAGCTTAAGCCGGCCGAACAGGCCAGCGCTCTGGGCGACAACAACATCGATGCCATGACCTACTTCGTCGGCCATCCCAACGGTGCGATCCAGGAAGCCACCACCACCGTCGACGCCGTGCTGGTGCCGGTGACCGGCGCCGACATCGACAAGCTGCTGGCGGACAAGAGCTACTACACCAAGACCGAGATCCCCGGCGGGCTGTACAAGGGCAACGACAACGCGACCCCGTCGATCGGCGGCAAGGCTGTGTTGTCTACCTCGGCCAAGGCCGACCCGGAAGTGGTCTACCAGCTGGTCAAGTCGGTGTTCGACAACCTCGACCGCTTCAAGCGTCTGCACCCGGCGTTCAAGGACCTGAAGGCCGAGGACATGATCAAGGTCGGCCTGACCGCGCCGCTGCACGAAGGTGCCGAGCGCTACTACAAGGAACGCGGCTGGCTGTAAGAACCCGTCCACGATCTGCTGCGCGTCGGAAAAACTGCGTTGAAAGTGGCTTCGGAATGCTCATTTACCATTTGTAAACTCTGCTTCCTCAGCCACTTTCGCCTTGTTTTTCTCTAGCTCGCGAGATCGTGAACAGGTTCTACGCCACAGCCGCCCCGCCAACCGGGGCGGCCCTGTTTGAACTAGCCTTCCTTCAGAGCCCGCGTGTCACACGGCCGCGGGTTTTGCCGTTTATTCGCACTTCATGTTCAGGTCCAACCCATGCATGACGAGAAACTCTCCACCGAGGAACTGATCGCCCAGGACGTCGGCGCACGCCTGCCGGTGGGCGCCATGGCCCAGGTGATCGCCGGCCTGGCCCTGCTGTGGTCGCTGTTCCAACTGTGGATCGCCTCCCCGCTGCCGTTCGTGTTCGGCGTCGGCGTGTTCAACGACACCGAAACCCGTTCCATCCACCTGGCGTTCGCCCTGCTGCTGGCCTTCCTCGCCTACCCGGCGTTCAAGCGCTCGCCACGCGACCGGGTACCTTTGCTGGATATCGCCCTCGGGCTGATCGCCGCCGCCAGCGCGGCCTACCTGTTCATCTTTTATCAGCAGCTGGCACAGCGCCCGGGCAACCTGACCACCGCCGACCTGGTGACCGCCTGCATCGGCATCCCGCTGCTGCTCGAAGCGACCCGCCGTGCTCTCGGCCCGCCCCTGGCGATCATCGCCCTGGTGTTCCTCATTTACAGCCTGGCCGGCCCCTACATGCCCGGCCTGCTGGCCCACCGCGGGGTGAGTTTCACCGCCCTGGCCAACCACCAGTGGATCACCACCGAAGGCGTGTTCGGCATTGCTCTCGGCGTGTCGACCAGCTTCGTCTTCCTCTTCGTCCTGTTCGGCGCGCTGCTCGAACGCGCCGGTGCCGGCCACTATTTCATCCAGCTCGCCTTCAGCCTGCTCGGCCACCTGCGCGGCGGCCCGGCCAAGGCCGCGGTGCTGTCGTCGGGGCTGACCGGGATGATTTCCGGCTCATCCATCGCCAACGTGGTCACCACCGGCACCTTCACCATCCCGATGATGAAGCGCACCGGCTTCTCCTCGGAAAAGGCCGGCGCGGTGGAAGTGGCCGCCTCGGTCAACGGCCAGATCATGCCGCCGGTGATGGGCGCCGCGGCCTTCCTGATGGTCGAGTACATCGGCCTGCCCTATGTGGAGATCATCAAGCACGCCTTCCTGCCGGCGGCCATCTCCTACATCGCGCTGCTCTACATCGTGCACCTGGAGGCGCTCAAGCTCGGCCTGCAGCCAATCGGCGGCCATCAGCCCAAACCCTGGCTGCGGCGCCTGACCGGCTTCGCCTTTGGCGCGGCGCTGATCAGCGGCCTGTCGCTGGCGGTGTACTACGGCCTCGGCTGGCTCAAGCCGGCACTGGGCGAGCATGCCCTGAGCGGCATCGGCGTACTGCTGGCCATCGTCTACCTCGGCCTGCTGAAAATCGCCGCCAGCGTACCGGTACTGCCCGCCGAAGACCCGAACGCGCCCATCGAGGAACTGCCCAAGACCCGCGCCGTGCTGCTGTCTGGCCTGCACTTCCTGCTGCCGGTCGTGGTGCTGGTCTGGTGCCTGATGATCGAACGCCTGTCGCCCGGCCTGTCGGCCTTCTGGGGCAGCGTCATGCTGGTGATCATCCTGCTCACCCAACGCCCGCTGCTGAGCTGGCTGCGCCATGACGGCAGCCATGATCACGGCACCTTCATGGACGGCGTGATCGACCTGCGCGAAGGCCTGATCGCCGGCGCGCGCAACATGATCGGCATCGGCATCGCCACCGCGGCGGCCGGCATCATCGTCGGCGCCGTGTCGCAGACCGGCGTCGGTCTGGTGCTGGCCGACCTGGTCGAGCTGCTGTCGATGGGCAACCTGCTGCTGATGCTGCTGCTCACCGCGGTGTTCAGCCTGATCCTCGGCATGGGCCTGCCGACCACCGCCAACTACATCGTGGTCTCCAGCCTGCTGGCGCCGGTGGTGGTGGCGCTGGGGCAGCAGAACGGCCTGATCGTGCCGCTGATCGCCGTGCACCTGTTCGTCTTCTACTTCGGCATCATGGCCGACGTCACCCCGCCGGTGGGCCTGGCTTCGTTCGCCGCCGCGGCGGTGTCCAAGGGCGATCCGATCAAGACCGGCATCACCGCCTTCTACTACAGCCTGCGCACGGCGGCGCTGCCCTTCCTGTTCATCTTCAACACCGACCTGCTGCTGATCGATGTGGACTTCTGGCACGGCGTGCTGATCTTCATCGTCGCCACGGTGGCCATGCTGATCTTCGCCGCCGGCACCCAGGGCTACTTCCTGGTCAAGAGCCGCTGGTACGAGAGCATTCTATTGCTGCTGGTCGCGTTCACCCTGTTCCGCCCCGGGTTCTGGATGGACATGGTGCACAACCCCTACCGCGACGTGCCGCCAACCCAGTTGGCCCAGACCCTGGGCGAGATCGAGGGCGACAGCCAGCTACGCCTGCGTATTCGCGGCGAGGATGCAGTCGGCGATGAGCGAGTGTTCAGCGTGCTGCTGCCGGTACCGGACGGTGCCACAGGTGAGGAACGCCTGGAGAAGCTCGGCTTGGTCACCTACGAGCAGGACGGCAAGGTGCTGATCGACAGCGTCGGTTTCAGCAGCCCCGCGGCCGAAGCCGGCCTGGAATTCGACCAGGAGATCGTCACCGTGCGCGCGCCCACCGCACGCTGGCCGAAGGAGCTGATGTGGCTGCCGGGCTTGCTGCTGTTTGCCCTGGTGGTCTGGCTGCAACGCCGCCGCCGAACCTGACGGCGGTAAGACTACAACTGAAAACGGCCCCTCTCGGGGCCGTTTTTTTGTATGCCTCACAGCTGCAAGGCAACCTCGGGAAAGTCGATTTCCGTCTGCGCCAGGTTGTTGCCGAAGTTGGTCAGCGTATTCAGCGCGACATGCCCCAGCACTTCGAGCACCAGCCCATCATCCAGCCCGGCGGCACGAGCACTGTCGAGCTGCTCGTCACGCAGACGGCCACGCTGCTCAAGCAGCTCTAGCGCCAGGCTGAGCACCGCCTGCTCCTGGGCGTCGTGCGCCTGCCCGCTGCGCGCGGCAAGCAGCTCGTCAGGGCTCAGGCCCGCGCCTTTGCCCAATAGACTGTGGGCGCTCAGGCAGTAACGGCAGCCATTGGCCTGCGCCATGGCCAGGGCCACCATCTCGCGCTGGCGGGTCGTCAGACGCCCTCGGCTGAGGGCTTCGGTGTAACCCACGTACGCCTGCAGAAGGGAGGGAGCCTGAGCCAGGGTAACGTGCAGGTTGGGCAGCTTGCCCAATTTGCGGCGCACGGCCGTAAGGTTGTCAGCAGTTTGCGTATCGATCTGCTCGAGATCGACGGGATTGATGCGCGGCATGGTGTTCTCCTGAAAGGTTGTTGAACCACGTCGCCACTTTGCGGCAATCTCCGATACCCATGATGATTGAAAATCTCGAATAGCTTGCAGGTCGTCTCGAATGGATCGCCTTTCTCCGCTGCTCAGCCGCTTCCCGTTACACGCCAAGGTGTTTCACAGTGGCCCGCTGTGTGGTTCATCCGGGCTGTACGAGGGCGACAACATCGGCCATTTGCACCTGCTGCGTCGCGGCCGCATGCAGGTCTCAGGCCCGCGGCTACGTGAGCAATCGATCGAAGAGCCGGTGCTACTGCTATTCCCTCGCGCCTGTGCCCACCGCCTGCATGCCGAAGAAGCGGACGGCGCCGAGTTGCTGTGTGCCGCCTTCGACTTCAGCGCCGGGCTGGGCAACCCGCTGCTGCGCAGCCTGCCCGATCAGATCGTGCTGCCGCTGGAGCGCATACCCGGCCTGGGACCGACGTTGGAACTGCTGTTCGCCGAAGCCTTCGCCGAACATTGCGGGCGCCAGGCCGCAGTCAACCGCTTGGTGGAATATGTGCTGATCCTGCTGCTGCGAGAAGTGATGGACAGCCAGCTGCTGCAGGCCGGCCTGCTGGTCGGCCTGGCCGAACCACGCCTGGCCAAGGCGCTCGATGCCCTGCACCAGCGTCCGCAGGAAAACTGGAACCTGCAGGACCTGGCCAACCATGCAGGCATGTCCCGAGCGCGCTTCGCCGAGCAGTTCCGCCGCCTGGTCGGCCAGACGCCAATGGACTACCTCACCGATTGGCGCCTGAGCCTGGCTCGCCAGTTGCTGAAGAGCGGCCGGCCGCTGGCACTGGTCGCGCCCGCCGTGGGCTATACCAGCCCGGAAGCCCTGTCACGGGTGTTCAGCCAACGCCTCGGCCAGTCGCCACGTGCCTGGCTGAAACATCAGGGCTGAAACGAAAAAGCCCCGGGTAGTCACCCAGGGCTTTGTAGATGGCGCATCCGGCGGGATTCGAACCCACGACCCCTGCCTTCGGAGGGCAGTACTCTATCCAGCTGAGCTACGGATGCGTTGCGGGGCGCAATCATACGCATCCGTCTCGCAGGCGTCCATGCGGGTGGTCGTCTACAGCTCCTGCATGTCGAAGTCGGCCTTGCTCACGCCACAGTCGGGGCACAGCCAGTCATCCGGCACCTCAGCCCAGGGTGTGCCGGCCGGGATACCGTCGTCGGGCCAGCCTTGGCTCTCGTCGTAGACCAGGCCACAAACCACGCAGATCCAGGTTTTCATGCCGGCACCTCGCGCTTCAGCGGGCGCAGCCCTTTGTCGAAGTCGGCCAGCGCGGGGAAGGCCAGCGGTTCGGCGAATTCCAGCTGCAGCAGGTAGTCGCCGTAACGGCGCAGGATGTCCTCGCGCGCTTCCTGGCTGATGTAGGGCACGTGGTAGGCGGCGAAGGGCGGCAGCACGCTCATGCCGACATAGGCCAGGGTGCCGCGCTGCAGGGGACGCAACATGGGCTCCCAATCGCCGTGCACGGCGTCTTCGTCGGCGAACATGTGCTGTTGGCCGCCGAGGGTGAAACTGAGCAGCGCACGCTTGCCGGCCAGGCCGCCACGGTCATAGAAGCGCAGGCCGCCGTAGCAGGTGCCGGAGACCAGCACGCGGTCGATCCAGCCCTTGAGGATGGCCGGCACCGAGCACCAGAACAGCGGAAAATTGAAGATCACCAGGTCGGCCCACAGCAGCTTCTCCAGCTCGCCGGCGATGTCCGCCGCGATGTCGCCGCGCTTGACCGCGTCGCGTTGCTCCAAGGCGTACACCAGGTAGTCCGGGTTGCTGCGCTGGGCGAAGTCGGCGGGGCTGGCCACCGGGTTCCACTGCATGGCGTACAGGTCGGAAACCTGTACCTGATGGCCGAGACCTTCCAGGGTGACGACGGCCAGGTCCTTCATGGCGGTGCAGAAGGATTGCGGCTCGGGATGAGCATGAACGATCAGGATATTCATCGAAACTTCCAAAAAACGCGGGGCCCGCAGGCCCCGTAGATGCCCCGCAACGCGGAGCCGACATGAACACTCAAGCGGTTTGCTGCACGGGCGCGGCGGCCGGCTTGTCCTGCTCGTCCCAGCGGTTGGCGCGGGCGAAGGTGCCGAAGTCGTTGAAGCGCACGCCCATCTCGCGCATCACCTTGTGCGCTACCGGCGCGGTCATCTGGCGCAGATAGAAGGGTTCCTTGACCACGAAATGGTGGATGCCGTGGGTACTGCCGAAGTTGAAGCAGAAGGCCTGCAGCGGCCACAGCCACCAGGGGTTGAGCACCTGGGTCTGCTGCACCACGTTGCCCAGCTCGACGTCGCCGTAGTAGTGCATGTTGGAGCTGATGAAGTGCAGGCAGAAGGTGCGCAGCACATTGGGGCCGACCAGCACGACCACGGCGAAAGTGATGACGTCCATCACCGCCAGGGTAGTCGCGGACCAGGCGACCGGTGCACCGGCAGCGGAGGCGACGAAGTCGATCAGGTGGAAGCCGAGGAAGATGTACCAGGCGCCCCAGTTGAGCAGGCCCAGCGGCGCATAACCCTTGAGGGTACGGCTGACGATCATCTTGCGCCGCTCCCAGGTCGGCGCGCGCAGGAAGCGGATGAACGACGACATCACGTTATCGCCGACCATCAGCAGCCGGGCGAAACCCCAGGGCTCGCCGTTGGTGATGGCGCGTTCCTCCAGGTCGGTCTCGGTGCCGGAGACCTTGTGGTGGTTGAGGTGCAGGTGGCGGCGAATCCACGGGTTGATCGTGCTCGGCCGTGCCATCCACACCAGCGCCATCATCAGGTTGTGCGGCACACGTTGCTTGCGGAAGTACATGGAGTGGATCAGGTCATGCTCCAGCTCGTGGGTCAGCGAAGCGAAGAAGGCGTTGGCCAGCAGGCAGGCCCACCAGGCAATCGCGCCCTCGGCATAGAGCCAGGCGCTGCCGAGCATGCCGGCCAGGGCGAAGGCCAGAATGCTGGCGCCAATGGCGTCCTGATGTTGCAGAATCGGGTAGCGCTCACGCAGCTGGTTGCCGCGGGCCATCACCACGGCGCGGATATGCGCCGAACGTTCTTGGTGGGTTGCAGGAGTCGGGGTCATGCACGCATCCTCTTGGCTCAGGCGCATCACGTAGCGCCATGAATTTCGAATTTGTTGTGCGGTGCAGAGTGCGCCCAAGCGCCAGTGAGTGCCTGACCGATAGCGCCAACCAGTTGACTGAGAATGCCAAGCTGCATGACTGAACCCACCACCCTGGCCAGCTGGACCCGCGCCCTGCGCCGCCAGCTGGACGCTCTTGGCCTGGACAGCGCTGCCCTGTGCAACGAGGCCGGGCTCGACCCACAACAGCTGGACGACCCCAACGCCCGCTACCCACTGGGCGCCACCACCCGCCTGTGGCAGCTGGCCGTGACGGCCAGCGGTGATCCCGCTCTGGGGCTGAGCACCTCGCGCCACGTGGCGCCCACCACCTTTCACGCCCTGGGCATGGCGGTGATGGCCAGCGGCAGCCTGCGCGAAGTATTCGAGCGCATCGTGCGCTACCACCAGGTGGTCAGCGACGTGCTGACCCTGGAGCTACGCGACGTCGGCAACACCTGCGAATTCCACTTCCGCCTGCCGCCCGGCAGCCCACCGCCAGCACCCGAGGCCATCGATGCCTTCGCCGCCATTTATGTGCGCACCTGCCGCAATCGCCTGGGTCGCGACTACGCACCGCTGGCCGTGCACCTGCGCCGCCCGGCACCGGCCGACCCGCAACCCTGGCTGGACGTATTCCGCGCCCCCGTGCACTTCGCCGCGGCCGAAGACATGCTGTGCTTCGCCCGTGACGACCTCGACCGCCCGCTGGACGACGGCAACCCCGAACTGGCCGCGCACAACGAGGCCGTGCTGCAGAAGCGCCTCGAAGCCCTGCAGCCGGACACCGTGGCCCGCCGCCTACGCCGCGCCCTGGAACAGTGTCTGCCGAACGGCGAACCGTCCGCCGAGGTCCTGGCCCACGGCCTGCACCTGAGCCTGCGCAGCCTGCAACGTCACTTGAGCGAGGAAGGCAGCAGCTACGAACAGGTGCTGGCCGACACCCGCCATGCTCTGGCCCTGCAGCATTTGCAGGCGCTGGATTGCTCGATCAGCGAAGTCGCCTACCTGCTCGGCTTCGCCGATAGCAGTAGCTTCAGTCGCGCCTTCAAGCGCTGGAGCGGGCAGAGCCCGAGCCAGTATCGCGACAGCCTGCGCACGAACTGAACGGCTGTAGCGCAGGTCGAACTCCACTACGCAGCATGCCTCGGCATAACCGTTCTGAATATCGAACGCGGATGATGCCGATGCCCGCTGCGTTGGCACGCAGGAGAGCCAGACAACCACTGGCGCCGCACTGCTTAGAAGGAAAGCTCAGGTGCAGAGCGATCTGATCAGTCTTTTTGATTATTTTGTTGATTTTATCGAACGTCACTCTTGCCCTTTGCCGACGCTGGCCCTAGCATTCGTTTGACATTTCAAACGCCGGGCTGAACAACCCAAACAGCCCACCCTTTGCCAGACCGTCCAACCCGTCGGCGCCGTGCACCAGGAGAACAATATGCAACTGAAAGACGCCAAGCTGTTTCGCCAGCAAGCCTATATCAATGGTTCCTGGCAGGACGCCGACAACGGTCAGACCCTGGAAGTGAACAACCCCGCCACCGGCGAAATCCTCGGCAGCGTGCCGAAGATGGGCGCCGCGGAAACCCGCCGCGCCATCGAAGCGGCCGAGCAGGCCCTGCCGGCCTGGCGTGCGCTGACCGCCAAGGAGCGCGCGGGCAAGCTGCGTCGCTGGTTCGAGCTGATGATGGAAAACCAGGACGACCTGGCCCGTCTGATGACCCTGGAACAAGGCAAGCCGCTGGCCGAAGCCAAGGGCGAAATCGCCTACGCCGCCTCCTTCCTGGAGTGGTTCGCCGAAGAAGCCAAGCGTGTCTACGGTGACGTGATTCCGGGCCACCAGCCGGACAAGCGCCTGATCGTGATCAAACAGCCGATCGGCGTGACCGCGGCCATCACCCCGTGGAACTTCCCGGCGGCGATGATCACCCGTAAAGCCGGCCCGGCCCTGGCCGCCGGCTGCACCATGGTGCTCAAGCCTGCTTCGCAGACTCCCTACTCCGCCCTGGCCCTGGCCGAACTGGCCGAGCGTGCCGGTATCCCGGCTGGCGTGTTCAGCGTGATCACCGGCAGCGCCGGCGCCGTGGGTAACGAGCTGACCAGCAACCCGATCGTGCGCAAGCTGTCCTTCACCGGCTCCACCGAAATCGGTCGCCAGCTGATGGCCGAATGCGCCAAGGACATCAAGAAAGTGTCCCTGGAACTGGGCGGCAACGCGCCATTCATCGTGTTCGACGACGCCGACCTGGATGCCGCCGTGGAAGGCGCGCTGATCTCCAAGTTCCGCAACAACGGCCAGACCTGCGTGTGCGCCAACCGCCTGTACGTGCAGGACGGCGTGTACGACGCCTTCGTCGACAAGCTGAAAGCCGCCGTGGCCAAGCTGAACATCGGCAACGGTCTGGAAACCGGCACCACCACCGGCCCGCTGATCGACAACAAGGCCGTGGCCAAGGTCCAGGAGCACATCGAAGACGCCGTCGGCAAGGGCGCGACCCTGGCCATGGGCGGCAAGCCGCACGCCCTGGGCGGCAGCTTCTTCGAGCCGACCATCCTGACCAACGTGCCGAACAACGCCGCCGTGGCCAAGGAAGAAACCTTCGGCCCGCTGGCGCCGGTGTTCCGTTTCAAGGACGAGGCCGAAGTGATCGCCATGTCCAACGACACCGAGTTCGGTCTGGCTTCCTACTTCTATGCCCGCGATCTGGGTCGCGTGTTCCGCGTGGCCGAGGCCCTGGAATACGGCATGGTCGGCATCAACACCGGCCTGATATCCAACGAAGTGGCGCCGTTCGGCGGCATGAAAGCCTCTGGGCTTGGCCGCGAAGGCTCCAAGTACGGCATCGAGGACTACCTCGAGATCAAGTACATGTGCCTGGGCGGTATCTGATCCAGCGCCTGGCCCCGCTCCTGGCCACAAGCCACGGAGCGGGGCCAGGCTATTAGCATTACAAGATTTCCGTGGGTGTCGGCTGACAGGCAAGAGCTGCGTCAGCCGGCGTCGGCGTTTCCGGTGGTGGCACCGGCGAACCCTGCAGACGGTTCGGTAGTGCGTGTCCAGTTCGATCATCGTTAGCTGGCGCGTGTTGCCCCCGTCATCATCCTTGGACCGAGTCGCCACGAGCGACTTATGAGGAAACCATGAGCAAGACCAACGAATCCCTGCTGCAACGCCGTGCCGCCGCTGTTCCGCGCGGTGTGGGCCAGATCCACCCGATCGTCGCCGAGCGCGCCGAAAACGCCACCGTATGGGACGTCGAAGGCCGCGAGTACATCGACTTCGCCGGCGGTATCGCCGTACTGAACACCGGTCACCTGCACCCGAAAGTGGTTGCCGCCGTACAAGAGCAGCTGACCAAGCTGAGCCACACCTGCTTCCAGGTACTGGCCTACGAACCCTACATCGAGCTGTGCGAAGAAATCGCCAAGCGCGTACCGGGTGACTTCGCCAAGAAGACTCTGCTGGTCACCTCCGGCTCCGAAGCCGTCGAGAACGCCGTGAAGATCGCCCGTGCCGCCACCGGCCGCGCCGGCGTGATCGCCTTCACCGGCGCCTACCACGGCCGCACCATGATGACCCTGAGCCTGACCGGCAAAGTGGTTCCGTATTCCGCAGGCATGGGCCTGATGCCCGCTGGCGTGTACCGCGCCCAGGCCCCGTGCGAACTGCACGGCGTGAGCGAAGACGAGTCCATCGCCAGCATCGAGCGCATCTTCAAGAACGACGCTCAGCCGCAGGACATCGCCGCCATCATCATCGAGCCGGTGCAGGGCGAAGGCGGTTTCTACGTCAACTCCCCGGCCTTCATGAAGCGCCTGCGCGCTCTGTGCGACGCCCACGGCATCCTGCTGATCGCTGACGAAGTACAGACCGGCGCTGGCCGTACCGGCACCTTCTTCGCCACCGAGCAGCTGGGCGTGACCCCGGACCTGACCACCTTCGCCAAATCCGTTGGCGGCGGTTTCCCGATCTCCGGCGTGTGTGGCAAGGCCGAGATCATGGACACCATCGCTCCGGGCGGCCTGGGCGGCACCTATGCCGGTAGCCCGATCGCCTGTGCTGCGGCCATGGCCGTGCTGAAAGTGTTCGACGAAGAGAACCTGCTGCAGCGCAGCCAGGCCGTGGGCGAAACGCTCAAGGCCGGCCTGCGTGACATCGCCGCCAAGCACAAGGTCATCGGTGACGTGCGTGGCCTGGGCTCCATGGTTGCCATCGAGCTGTTCGAGAACGGCGATCACAGCAAACCGGCTGCCGAACTGACCGGCAAGATCGTCGCCAAGGCGCGCGAGAAAGGCCTGATCCTGCTGTCCTGCGGCACCTACTACAACGTGGTGCGCTTCCTGATGCCGGTGACCATCCCGGACGCCCAGCTGGAAAAAGGCCTGGCCATCGTCGCCGAGTGCTTCGACGAGCTGGCGTGACCCTTTCGCGCCGGCCCCGACTCTCCTGCCGGGGCTGGCCGAACATTACGCCTGTGGCTCACCAGGCCAGGCGAATGCCTTGAGACCCGCGCTTGCGCGGGTCTTTTTTTGCCTGAAATTTGATGAAAAAACGTGGTTGTTCCGGGCGGATAGTGTCCGTGGGAGTGGCTTTAGCCGCGATAAGGCCACCGAGAATCGCCCCCGATCGCGACTGAAGTCGCTCCCACAACGCCTGCAGGAGGGGCCTTGGCCGAGATATTGACCACGCGGGCTTGCAGTCGCGGCCAAGACCCCTCCCACACAGCATTCTCACAACCCACCCAACCTACCACCCGCATTAACGACTTACTCGATCTCGAACAGCCCATGGCGGATCTGCGCGCCGCCCAGGCGTTGGCGGATGTCGGCGTCGATGCGCGGATCATCCGGGCTGTACAGGCCGACCTGACGGTAGGCGTTGACCCGGTTGATTTCGGCACCGAGGAATTCCCACACCACGCGGGTACAGGCCGGAGTGCGCAGGTCGCCGCTGGATACGCCAGTCTTCAGGCCATTGAGGCGGGTGATGCGGCTCTTGAAGCTGGGAATCAGGATGGTCTGGGTCATCTCATTGCTGGTCAGCGACTCGTAGTCCAGCAGAAACAGACGATCCTGCAGGTAGAAGGCAGCGCCCAGGTAGCGGCAGCGCACCCAGTCCTCGCTCTCGCCGCGCCCACTTTCCTGACGACCCTGGCGTTCCTGGCGCTCGAACAGGAAATCCCCGCGCTCTTCGCGCAGCTGCACCAGCGACAGCAGCACGCTGCCCGGCACCGACATGCAGTTGGAGTATTCGAGGTAATAACCGCAATAACGGCGCAGATCACCGGCCTGCTCGCGCAGTGGCTGCAACAGTTGCAGCAGTGCATCGCTCTCGGTTGCCGGCCCGGGCTGGCTGTCGCGCGCACCGACCAGGCGGGCGAACTGTTCGGGTGGCAGACCCAGTTCGTACTCCTCGACACCGAAGAAATCGCAGATGCGCTTGAGGTTGAACGGCGTCGGTCGGCTCTGCCCGGCCAGGTAGCGGTTGAACTGGGCGCGATTGATCGCCAGCCGCCGGCAGACTTCGGCGATCGAACGGTAGTGGCTGCACAGCAGTTTGAGGTTGTCGCCCAAATACTCGGCCATATCGCCTTTCCAGTGATGCGGGTGTCGCGATTCTAGCATCAACTCGCATCAGGTCGCCGCGACCCGCGAAATTGTCCTCGACGCCCCGCTGGCCAACCATGCCCGGGCCGCACGGTGCCCGTCACCTGACTAAAACAAGAGAGACATCCATCATGCTCGATCTCCTCAATGACCTGCTCTGGAGCAAGGTCCTCATCGTCGCCCTGGTCGGTCTCGGCCTGTACTTCACCATCGCCTCGCGTTTCGTCCAGCTGCGCTACTTCGGCAGCATGTTCAGCATCTTCGCCCAGGCCTTCAAACGTCAGCCGGGCCAGCTCAGCTCGTTCCAGGCCCTGATGCTCTCCGTCGCCGGCCGTGTCGGTGCCGGCAACATCGCCGGTGTCGCCGTCGCCATCACCCTGGGTGGCCCGGGTGCGGTGTTCTGGATGTGGCTGGTCGCCCTGCTGGGCATGTCCACCAGCTTCTTCGAATGCTCGCTGGCCCAGCTGTTCAAGCGCCGCACCGAAGACGGCGGCTACCGCGGCGGCCCGGCCTTCTATATCGAGCATGGCCTGGGGCTGCGCTGGCTGGCGATCATCTTCTCGATCCTGCTGCTGGTCACCTTCGGCTTCGGCTTCAACGCCCTGCAGGCCTATACCGTGGCCAGCTCGCTGCATGACACCTTCGGCCTGCCTACCCACATCAGCGGCATCGCCCTGGTGGTAGTGATCGGCCTGATCATCTTCGGCGGCATCAAGCGCATCGCCAGCACCGCCGACGTGCTGGTACCGGTCATGGCCACCTCCTACATCATCATGGCCCTGGCGGTCATCGGCATGAACATCGACGCCGTGCCGGCCACCCTGGCACTGATCGTCAAGAGCGCCTTCGGCCTGGAGCCGGCCTTCGCCGGCGGCATCGGCGCGGCCATCGTCATGGGCGTCAAGCGCGGCCTGTTCTCCAACGAAGCCGGCCTGGGCAGCGCGCCGAACGTCGCCGCCGTGGCCGAGGTCAAGCACCCGGCCGCCCAGGGCATCGTGCAGTCGCTCAGCGTGTTCATCGATACCCTGCTGATCTGCACCAGCACCGCGCTGATCATCCTGCTCTCCGGCGTCTATCAGCCGGGCGCCGAGGTCGGCGGCGTGATCCTCACCCAGAGCGCCATGGCCGCCGTGGTCGGTGAGTGGGGCCGCGTGTTCGTCAGCCTGGCGCTGCTGCTCTTCGTCTTCACCACCCTGGTGTACAACTACTACCTGGGCGAGAACGCACTGAGCTACTTCAGCAGCAAGAAGCCGCTGCTGATCGGCTACCGCGCCCTGGTCATCGCCCTGGTGCTGTGGGGCGCGATGCAGGACCTGTCCACCGTGTTCGCCTTCGCCGACGTGACCATGGGCCTGCTGGCACTGGTCAACCTGGTGGCCCTGGCCCTGCTGTTCAAGGTCGGCCTGCGCCTGATGCGCGACTACGACAGCCAGATCAAGGCCGGCGTGGAAACCCCAGTACTGGACGCCAAGCAGTTTGCCGACCTGGACCTCGATGCCAGCGTGTGGGCTGCCAACCAGGCGCCGCTGAGCACCAGCGAACCTGCCGAAATCGCCCATCACCAGCACCAGCGCTAAGCGTCAGAGTGCCGGAAAGGGGGCTCAGGCCCCCTTTTGTTTGCCCAGACGCCGCCGATTCGCCCTACACTCGGGCCATTGATGGCCTGCGCCACCCCTCCGTGGAATCGCTATGAAACCTTCTCAGAACCTGCTGGTGCTCTACACCGGCGGTACCATCGGCATGCAAATGACCGACGCCGGCCTGGCCCCGGCCTCCGGCTTCGAGGCCCGTCTGCGCGCCGAGCAGGCATTGCACCCCGAGCGCCCGACACCTGCCTGGCACTTCCAGGAGCTGTCACCGCCCATCGACAGCGCCAACATGCGCCAGGCCCACTGGCTGGCCATGCGTGACGCCATCGTCCACGCCATTGATGAACGGGGCCACGATGCCGTGCTGCTGTTGCACGGTACCGACACCCTGGCCTACAGCGCCGCGGCACTGAGCTTCCTGCTGCTGGGCATCCAGGTGCCCGTGGTGCTGACCGGCTCGATGTTGCCAGCCGGCAGCCCCGGCAGCGACGCCTGGCCCAACCTGTTCGGCGCCCTGGCTGCGCTGGCCGAGGGCTGTCTGCCCGGCGTGCACCTGTACTTCGCCGGCCAACTGCTGCACGGTGCCCGCGCCAGCAAACTGAAGAGCGAAGCCTTCGACGCTTTTGCCAACACCGCCCGCCCCCGCCAGGGCCAGCACCTCGACGAGCTGCCCGCCGCCCTGCACTACCGTCAGCCGCGCCAGCCCGTGCGCCTGGCCGTACAACCGCTGTTTCCCGGCCTCGATGCCGCCCAGCTGCGTGGCGTGCTGGCCAGCGCGCCCCAGGCGCTGCTGCTGGAGTGCTACGGCAGCGGCACCGGCCCGGCTGACGATGCCGAGCTGCTGGATGTACTACGCCAAGCTCACGACCAGGGCGTGGTGCTGGCCGCCATCAGCCAGTGCCCGCAAGGACATGTGGAGTTTGGCGTGTATGCCGCCGGCAGCGCACTGGCCGAGATCGGCCTGGTCAGCGGCGGCGGCATGACGCGTGAAGCGGCACTGGGCAAGCTATTCGGGCTACTCGGTGCCGGCTTGACATCGGCCGAGGTGGAACGCCTGTTCGCCCTCGACCTGTGTGGTGAGCTGGCAGAGTAGTTCGGGAGCAACTGCAAGGCGTCTGATGGCGGCTAAAACCCGGCCAGCTTTTGCAGGAGCGGCTTCAGCCGTGATTGAGCCGCGGTGTGAAGTCCATAGCCACTTCGCTCAGCCCATTGGCGCGAACACCGACCAGCCAATCCGCTCGCTGAGCAGCTCCAGCGCCGCCATGCCGGCCAGGGAGTTGCCGGCGGCGTTCAGCTCCGGCGACCACACGCACAGGCTGAAGCGCCCCGGAACCACCGCGACGATACCGCCGCCAACGCCACTCTTGCCCGGCAGACCGACACGGTAGGCGAAGTTGCCGGCCTCGTCATACAGGCCGCTGGTGGCCATGATGGCGTTGATCTGCTGGGTCTGCCGCTCACTCAGCACCTGGTCGCCGCTGTGCGGGCAGCGGCCCTGGTTGGCCAGGAAGGCGAAGGCGCGGGCCAGGTCGACACAGCTCATGGCCAGGGCACAGTGGTGGAAGTAGCTGCGCAGCACCACCTCCACTTCATTGTGGAAGTTGCCGAACGACTGCATCAGGTAAGCCGCGGCGGCGTTACGCGCGCGATGCTGATATTCCGACTCGGCCACCTTCATGTCGGCCACCACCTGGCCGTTGCCCGACAGGCGCCGGGCTAAGTCGCGCATCGACAGCGCCGGCGCGGCGAAGCGTGATTCGTTGATATCGCAGATCACCAGGGCGCCAGCATTGATGAAGGGGTTGCGCGGCCGGCCACGCTCGAATTCCAGCTGCACCAGCGAGTTGAATGGCTGCCCGGACGGCTCATGGCCCAGACGCTGCCAGATATCCTCACCGGAATGCTGGATCGCCTGCACCAGGCTGAACACCTTGGAAATGCTCTGGATGGAGAAGGCCTTGTCCGCGTCACCGGCGGTATGCAGGCTGCCATCCACGCCGAACACGGCAATGCCCAGCTGCGCGGCCGGCACCTCGGCCAGCGCGGGAATGTAATCGGCGACCTTGCCCTGGCCGAGCAGCGGACGAACCTGCTCGATGATTTCCGTCAACAGCGCTTGCATGCACAGACTCCACTGCGCCGAACCCGCTTCGGCGTTCAGCACTAGACGCCGGCCGGGCGCTTGCCATCACCCTGGCATGGGGGGGCATAGTTCTTGCTGCATCAACGGCTCCATCGGCCCGTCGTATCGCCATGCTGCATTCGCAACTCACCACCCTGCACACCGTCTCGCTGATCCTCCAGCTGCTCGCCGAGCGCCCGGGACTCAGCGCCGAAAGCCTGTTGGAGGGCAGCGGCATTCGCCTCGCCGACCTGCAGCACCCGGACTTCCGTATCAGCACCAGCCAGGAGATGCGCGTCTGCGCCAATGCCCTTGAGCATTGCCAGAGCCTCGGCCTGGAGCTTGGCCGGCGCATGCATGTGTCGTCCTATGGCGCGCTGGGTTACACCCTGCTGTCCAGCGCTACTCTGGGTGACGCTTTGCAGCGGGCGCTGGAGTTTCCTGCCCTGCTCGGCACCTACTTCGAGCTGAGCCTGGTGCACGAAGGTGAGCTGGTCTGGCTGCAGGCCGCCGGCTACCGCGACCAGGCAGAGCTGGAAGACTTCAATGTCGAGTTCTGCCTGGCCTCGATGAAGCTGATCTGCGACGACCTGCTGGGGCGCGCACTGCCCCTCGCCGGTGCACAGTTCCGCCACGCCGCACCGGACTACCTGGCTCAGTACCAGCCCAGCTTCCCCTGTGAGCAGCGCTTCGAGGCGGCGCACAACGCCTTCGGCTTCCGTAGCGAATGGCTGCAACAGCGCCTGCCACTGGCCGACCCGGTCACCCATTGCGACATGCTCGCCCGTTGCCGGCAGATCAATCAGGAGTTCACCAGCCGTCAGTCGCTGGTCATGCGCTGCCGTCAGCTACTGGCCGCCCAGCTCGAAGCGCCACCCGGCCTGGACGGCCTGGCCAGCCAACTGCACTGTTCCTCGCGCAGCCTGCGCCGCCACCTGCACGATGCCGGCAGCAGCTACCAGAGCCTGCTCGACGAGCTGCGCTATGCCCGCGCCCGGCACCTGCTGGAACAGGGCGAGCTGCCCATCTACCGCATCGCCGAGGCCATGGGCTATAGCGAAACCGCCAGTTTCCGCCATGCTTTCCAGCGCTGGAGCGGACAACCTCCCAGCCGGTTTCGCGCCTGAGGTCAGGCAAAAATGGCCACATCTATCCCCTTGTGGCCACTCTTGCCGTTCCCCAGCCGCCGTCAGCCGCCAAGAATGACGGCAGATGCACTCTGGAGAACAACAAGATGCTGACCATCTACAGCGACGATCACCGCCTGCACCATGGCCGCTGCGAGCTGATCGACGGTGAACTCAAGCCCTGCTTCGAAATGCCGGCACGCGCCGACTATGTGCTGGCCCGCGTACGCGAACGCCAGCTCGGCGAAGTGCGCGAACCCCAGGATCATGGCCGCGCGCCAATCGAACGGGTTCATGCGCTGGACTATCTGGAATTCCTCGAAGGTGCCTGGGCGCGCTGGGCCAAGGAAGGTGTCGATGGCGACCTGATGCCCTACATCTTCCCCACCCGCGGCCTGCGCGCCGTGCGCCCCGACCACCTGCACGGCCAGCTGGGCTACTACAGCTTCGACGGCGGCGCCCCGATCACCGCCGGCACCTGGCAGGCCATCTACAGCTCGGCGCAGGTTGCCCTCACCGGCCAGCAGGCCATCGCCGACGGAGCAAACGGCGCCTTTGCCCTGTGCCGTCCGCCAGGCCACCACGCCGCGGCCGACCTGATGGGCGGCTACTGCTACCTGAACAACGTCGCCATCGCCGCCCAGGCCTGCCTCGACCAGGGCGCCCGCCGCGTCGCCATCCTCGATGTCGATTACCACCACGGCAACGGCACCCAGTCGATCTTCTACCAACGCAACGACGTGCTGGTGACCTCTATCCACGGCGATCCGCGTGCCGAATTCCCGTTCTTCCTCGGCTATGCCGATGAGGGGGGTGAAGGCGCAGGGCGCGGCTTCAACTACAACCTGCCGCTGGCCGCCGGCAGCGACTGGGCGCTGTACAGCCAGGCGCTGGATAGCGCCTGTCAGCGTATCGCCGCCTATGCGCCGGACGTGGTGCTGGTGTCGCTGGGCGTCGACACCTTCAAGGCCGACCCGATTTCCCAGTTCAAGCTGGACAGCCCGGACTACCTGCGCATGGGCGCGCGCATCGCCGCGCTGGGCAAGCCGACCCTGTTCGTCATGGAAGGCGGCTACGCGGTGGAAGAGATCGGCATCAACGCCGTCAACGTACTCGAAGGTTTCCAGGGCACCTGAGCCCGTTTTTCAACCAGGGGAGCAATCCACGATGAAAAAAGCCATCCCGCTGCTGCTCGGCGCCACGCTCTGTGCCGGCGCGCTGCAGGCCAGTGCCGCCGAGCTGCACGTATACAACTGGGCCGACTACATGTTGCCCGAAGTGCCCAAGGCCTTCGCCGAGAAAACCGGCATCAAGCTGACCTGGGACACCTATGAATCCAACGAGGCCCTGGAAGCCAAGCTGCTGGCCGGCAACTCCGGCTATGACCTGGTGGTGCCGACCAACACCTTCCTGGAAAACCAGCTGAAGGCCGGCGTGTACCAGAAGCTGGACAAGTCCAAGCTGCCCAACTGGCAGCATCTCGACCCCAACCTGCTCAAGCTGATGAGCGCCAACGACCCCGGCAACGAACACTCCGTGCCCTACATGTATGGCACCGTGCTGATCGGCTACAACCCGGACAAGGTCAAAGCCGCCCTGGGCGACAACGCCCCGGTGGATAGTTGGGATCTGGTGTTCAAGCCGGAAAACATGGAGAAGCTGAAGAGCTGCGGCGTGGCCATGCTCGACTCGCCGGCGGAAATCCTACCGATCGCCCTCGACTACCTCGGGCTCGACCCGAACAGCACCAACTCGGCCGACTATGACAAGGCCACCGACCTGCTGCTGAAGATCCGCCCGTACATGGCCTACTTCCACTCGGCCAAGTACATGACCGACATCGCCAACGGCGACATCTGCGTGGCCGTCGGCTACTCCGGCAGCTTCTTCCAGTTCGCCAACCGCGCCAAGGAAGCCGGTAATGGTGTGGTGGTGAAGTGGAAACTGCCGAAGGAAGGTGCACCGCTGTGGTACGACTCCTTCGCCATCCCGGCCGATGCCAAGAACGTCGACGAGGCTCACGCCTTCCTCAACAACCTGCTCGATCCCAAGGTTGTCGCGCCGATCAGTGATTTCCTCGGCTACCCCAACCCGAACAAGGACGCCATGCCGTTGGTCAGCGCCGCCATTCGCGACGATGCCGACCTGGCACCACCCGCCGAGGCGCAGAAGAACCTCTACGTGCTCAAACCGCTACCGCAAAAGGTCGAGCGGGTACGCACACGCGCCTGGAGCAAGATCAAGACCGGCACCTGACGGCCCGCAACCCGCATCGGCAGTGCCGGTGCGGGACGGCACCGCCCAGAGGATCAGTCGAGCAGCTGAGCGAAGCTCTTGTCGGCTTCCAGCACCTCGGGCAGCTTGTCGAACAGGGCATCCAGGTCGATGCCCTCGCATAGCGGACTGTCCAGCTCCTCGCGGGTCTTGGCCAGATCACCGTTATGCAGACGCAAAGCCTCTGCTATCAGCACGGCCTGGGCGACCAGTCGTGGCAGAGGCATGTCCGCCGGGGCCTGATGTGGCCTTGCCTGTAGGGCAATCGCCTGCTGGATCACCTCAGGTAATTGCCAGCGCCGCGCCAGCTCGGCACCCACCTCGGGAAAACCGAAGCCCAGCTGCAATGTCTCCAGCGCCACCCGGCCGGCAGCATCGGTCTTGCCGCTGCGGTTGAGGCGCGCCGCCAGCTCCGGCGCGCCGGTCTGGATCAGCAGTTCACCGATGTTGTGCATCATCCCGCAGGTGAACGCAGTCTCCACCGCCACGCCACGGCTCTTGGCCAACAGGCGGCAGATACTGGCGACCTGAAAGCTGTGCAGCCAGAAACCCTTGAGGTCGAATCCCGAGTCGGTCTTGAAGGCACCGGTAACGGCCGAAGCCAGCACCAGAGTCCTCAGGGTGTTGAAGCCCAGGCGCGAGGCGGCATCCTCGACGCTGCTGGCCTCGCGGGCACCGCGAAAGCGCGCCGAGTTGGCCAGGCGCAGCACCTTGGCCGCGATCACCGGATCGAGGGAGATGTTGTTGGCCACCGCGTCCAGGCTGGTATTGGGGTTGTCGAACTGCTGGATCAGGTCCTGAGCGACCTTGGGAATGCTGGGCAGGCTGTGTAGCTGGGCAAAGAGACTGTCGATATCCATGAAGCAGCTCCGGCGTGGCGGGAAGATGGGTCGGTTTAAAAACCTTAGTCAGCCCATTCGCCACGAACGCTGCCTTTCGTCGCATCGCCCAGCCGTGCTCGGATGATCAGCAACCCGAGCTTGGCTGCACAAAAAGCATACTGAGAGCTGCAAGCCTTGGCAGCACTGACTGACAAGCATCTATCCACAACCTGTGCACCGAGCATTGCACAACATCTGTGATTAACTCACCGTGCAATCCGCTGCAGCTGCCTACAAATCACCCAACGAACTGCAGCCCGCACCAGCTCTGGCGCAGGCCGCTCGGCCTACAGCTTATCCACAGGGTGATCCACCCGGGCTGGGGGTAACTGCCAACGTGCGCGCAATGGCTGATCAGGCCGCCCCCATGGCCAGGCGAATGTCCGTGGCCAGTTCACGCACCCGTGCCTCTTCGGTATCCCAGCTGCACATGAAGCGTGCGCCACCGGCACCGATGAAGGTGTAGAAGCGCCAGCCCCATTCGCGCAGACGCTCCAGGGCTGGCTCGGAAAGCTGCAGGAACACGCCGTTGGCCTGCACCGGGAACATCAGGCTGACACCCGGCACATCCGCCACCAGTTCGGCCAGCAGGCGCGCGCAGCGATTGGCGTGCTCGGCGTAGCGCAGCCAGGCGCCATCCTGCAGCAGGCCGACCCAGGGCGCCGACAGGTAGCGCATCTTCGAGGCCAGCTGACCGGCCTGTTTGCAGCGATAGTCGAAGTCCTCGGCCAGGGCCTTGTTGAAGAACAGAATGGCCTCGCCCACCGCCATGCCGTTCTTGGTGCCACCGAAGCACAGCACGTCGACGCCGGCCTTCCAGGTCAGTTCGGCCGGGCTGCAGCCGAGCGAGGCGCAGGCGTTGGAGAAGCGCGCGCCGTCCATGTGCAGGTTGAGCTGCAGCTCCTTGCAGGTCTGGCTGATCGCCCGCACTTCCTCCGGGCTATAGACGGTGCCGACCTCGGTGGCCTGGGTCAGAGTCACCACCCGTGGCTTGGGGTAATGGATGTCCTGGCGCTTGAGGGCAACCTCTCGGATCGAGTCCGGAGTCAGCTTGCCCAGCTCGGTACGCGCAGTCAGCAGCTTCGAGCCGTTGGAAAAGAACTCCGGCGCACCGCATTCATCGGTTTCGACGTGAGCGGTCTCCGAACAGATCACGCTGTGGTAGCTCTGGCACAGCGCGGCCAGGGCCAGGGAGTTGGCCGCCGTGCCGTTGAAGGCGAAAAACACCTCGCAATCGGTCTCGAACAGCTGGCGAAAATGGTCGGCAGCGCGGGCCGTCCACTGATCATCACCGTAGGCACGCTGGTGACCGAGATTGGCCTCGGCCATGGCTGCCCAGGCCTCGGGGCAGATACCGGAATAGTTGTCGCTGGCGAATTGCTGGCTCTGGTCGGTCATGCAGGCGTCCTCGTGGGCTTACCGAAATCTAGGGGCTGCAGACAGGCTTCGTGGGCCCGGATACAGCAATAACAGATGGTGTTTCATTTCACACAGTTTTAAATCTGTATCGGTGGCAAGTCACTGCAATCTCGACATAGCTCAGGAAAAAATCACGAGCTGTGTGCATTTGCATGACTTTCCACGTTCGACCAGTACAGTTGCTGCCATAGGAGCAGAACAGTTAGGAAGCTGGCTAACAAACAGCCCGACAATTTAGCCCAGCTGTGCCTATAAAATCGACCATACAGTCAGGAAAATAGGCTTCCAGTAGAACACTCTCTCACCCCGCCACAAGCGGAAGGAAGCACCACCATGGAACGTACCCTCGGTTCCGCCTCGATGTTCAAGCAACACACCTCCGACGCCACCGGCCTGCTGCCGCTGCGTGCCCTGGCCACTCTGCTGCTGTGGCAGCGTCGCGTGAGCAGCCGCCGCGAGCTGGCCCGCCTCGACGAGCGCCTGCTGGCCGATGCCGGCATCAGCCTGAACGAGCGCGCAGAAGAAATCAGCAAGCCGTTCTGGCGCTGAGCCTCGCACGCAACAGCCAAAAGGGAAGCCAAACGCTTCCCTTTTTTGTTGCACGAAGACTGGTAACCAGGCCAGCGAGCAGTCTCCGGGCTAGGCACCCGGCACGAAATGTCTCTGCGCCGTGCCACGGGCGATCAGCCGCGACAGGTAGTCGAGCTTCTGCGGATCCTTATCGACGAACTTGAAGGTCAGCTGCAGCCATTCGCTATCGGGCTTGGGCTCCAGGGCCGCCACCGCATGCAGGTAGCCATTGAGACGTGCCGTTTCGGCAGCCTCACCCTGCTCCAGATCGAGCACGGCACTCTCCAGCACCTGGGGTAGCTGTTCACTGCGCTTGACCACCAGCAGTGCCTCCTTGAGGCTCAGCGCCTTGATCACGCAAGCCATGCTGCCATTGGGCAAACGCAACTGCCCCTGGCCACGCCCGGCAGGCGGGCCGGAAGGTTTGGAGGGCTTGGCCGGGGCCTCGGCCTTGGGCTGTGGCGCTGCCTTGGCCGCAGGCTTGACCACTTCGGCATTGCCACCGGTCAGGGCGGCCAGGGAATCATTGGCGAAGGCGCCGGTGCTGAGCATCTTCGGTGGCGCACTGGCAGCCAGGGCCTGCAGCTTGCCGGCACGGTGCAGCGCCTTCTTCACCTTGGTGACCAGCTGTTCGTTGGAAAAGGGTTTGCCGATGTAGTCGGAAACGCCGGCCTGGATGGCCTGCACCACGTTTTCCTTGTCGCCACGGCTGGTCACCATGATGAAAGGCGTGGTCTTGTGCGCTTCCTCTTCGCGGCACCAGCTGAGCAGTTCGAGGCCGGACATTTCCGGCATTTCCCAGTCACAGAGAATCAGATCGACCGCCTGCCGGCCCAACAACTGCTGGGCCTTGCGCCCATTGACCGCTTCCTCGATCTGAATACCGGGGAAGTTGTCGCGCAGCCCCTTCTTCACCAGATCACGGATAAAGGTGGCGTCATCCACCACCAGCACACTGACTTTGCTCATCGACCACTCCCGGCAGCAATGCCGACAAGCATAGTCCGGGGTGATGGCCCAAGGCCAACGGCATGCAGCGGGAGGGTGGGCAAAAGCTTATTCAGCCTTGCCCTGTACCTCTTCCTGCATGCGCGCCAGGCCCATGTGGCGCACGTCGGTGCCGCGTACCAGGTAGATGACCAGCTCGGCGATGTTGCGCGCGTGGTCGCCGATGCGCTCCAGCGAACGCAGCACCCAGATGATCGACAGCACGCGGCTGATCGCGCGCGGGTCTTCCATCATGTAGGTGACCAGCTCGCGCAGGGCGGTCTTGTACTCGCGGTCGACGGTCTTGTCGTACTGCGCCACGGACAGCGCCAGTTCTGCGTCGAAGCGGGCGAAGGCGTCCAGCGACTGCTGCACCATCTTGCGCACCTGGTCGCCGATGTGGCGTACCTCGACATAGCCACGCGGCGCCTCGCCGGTTTCGCATAATTCGATGGCGCGCTTGGCGATCTTCGAGGCCTCATCGCCGATGCGCTCCAGGTCGATCACCGACTTGGAGATGCTGATGATCAGACGCAGGTCGGACGCCGCCGGCTGGCGACGGGCAAGGATGCGCACGCACTCCTCGTCGATGTTGGTTTCCATCTGGTTGATCTGGTCGTCGATCTCGCGCACCTGCTGGGCCAGGCCGGAGTCGGCCTCGATCAGCGCGGTGACCGCGTCGTTGACCTGCTTCTCGACCAGGCCGCCCATGGCCAGCAGGTGGCTGCGCACCTCCTCCAGCTCGGCGTTGAACTGCTGGGAGATGTGATGGGTGAGGCTGTCTTTGTTGATCATGTGAGAGTCCTGAGCCTGGGGTTCACCTCCCCTCTCCCGTCCACGGGAGAGGGGCCGGGGGAGAGGGCCGCAACACGCACCCTCTCCCTAACCCTCTCCCGCCCGCGGGAGAGGGAACTGTCCGCGTTAGCCGTAGCGGCCAGTGATGTAATCCTCGGTTTGCTTCTTCGCCGGATTGGTGAACAGCGTATCGGTATCACCGAACTCGATCAGCTTGCCCATGTACATGAACGCGGTGTAGTCGGAAACCCGCGCCGCCTGCTGCATGTTGTGAGTAACGATGACGATGGTGTACTTGCTCTTCAGCTCGTAGATCAGCTCTTCGACCTTGAGGGTGGAGATCGGGTCGAGTGCCGAGCAGGGTTCGTCGAGCAGCAGTACTTCCGGCTGCACCGCCACGGTACGGGCGATCACCAGACGCTGTTGCTGACCGCCGGACAGGCCGAGGGCCGAGTCGTGCAGGCGGTCCTTCACTTCGTCCCACAGCGCCGCGCTCTTCAGCGCCCACTCCACGGTCTCGTCGAGCACACGCTTCTGGTTGATGCCCTGGATGCGCAGGCCGTACACCACGTTCTCGTAGATGCTCTTGGGGAACGGGTTGGGCTTCTGGAACACCATGCCGACACGGCGACGCAGCTCGGCGACGTCCACGCCCTTCTTGTAGATGTCATGGCCATCGAGGCGAATCTCGCCCTGTACGCGGCAGCCATCGACCAGATCGTTCATCCGATTGAAGGTACGCAGCAAGGTCGACTTGCCGCAGCCGGACGGGCCGATGAAGGCGGTCACGCGCTGCTTGGGGATGTTCATCGACACGTCGAACAGCGCCTGCTTCTCGCCGTAGAACAGGTTGAGGTTGGGCACTTCCAGGGCGACGGTTTCTTCCGCCAGGTTGAGGCCCTGCTTCTGCCGGCCGAGGGCGGCCATGTCGATACCGTGAGTGTGTGCTTCGTGCTGCATGGGAGGCTCCCTACGCTAACAATTCGTTCATGCCGCCCGGCCAGGCCGGGCGGCGCAATTAATCAATGATCCAGCGCCTTGTACTTCTCGCGCAGGTGGTTGCGGATGAACACCGCACTCATGTTCAGGGTGGCGATCACCAGCACCAGCAGCAGCGCGGTGGCGTACACCAGCGGCCGCGCGGCCTCGACGTTGGGGCTCTGGAAGCCGACGTCGTAGATGTGGAAGCCCAGGTGCATGATCTTCTGGTCCAGGTGCAGGTAGGGGTAGTTGGCGTCCAGCGGCAGGCTCGGCGCCAGCTTGACCACGCCCACCAGCATCAGCGGCGCCACTTCGCCGGCGGCACGCGCCACGGCGAGGATCATGCCGGTCATCATGGCCGGGCTGGCCATCGGTACTACTACCTTCCACAGGGTCTCGGCCTTGGTCGCACCGAGGGCCAGCGAGCCTTCGCGCAGGGCGCGCGGGATACGTGCCAGGCCTTCCTCGGTGGACACGATCACCACCGGTACGGCGAGAATCGCCAGGGTCAGCGAGGCCCACATCAGGCCCGGGGTGCCGAAGGTCGGCGCCGGGGCGGACTCGGGGAAGAACAGACGATCCAGCGAGCCGCCCAGCACGTAGACGAAGAAGCCCAAGCCGAACACGCCGTAGACGATCGACGGCACGCCAGCCAGGTTGTTCACCGCGATGCGGATGATGCGGGTCAGCGGGCCCTGTTTGGCGTATTCGCGCAGGTAGATGGCCGCCAGCACGCCGAACGGGGTAACGATCACCGCCATGATCAGGGTCATCATCACGGTGCCGAAGATCGCCGGGAAGACGCCGCCCTCGGTGTTGGCCTCACGCGGCTCATCGCTGACGAATTCCCACAGCTTGGCGAAGTAGAAGCCGAGCTTGGCGAAGGTGCCCATGGCGTTGGGCTGGTAGGCGCGGACGATCTTGCTCAGGGCAATCGACTGCTCGCGGCCATCGGCCGTGCGTACGGTCAGGGTGTCGCGACCGGCCTCGGTGTTGAGCTCGACCAGTTGCTTCTCCAGCACCTGGTACTGGGCATCCAGCTCGGCACGGCGGGCATCCAGGTCGGCCTGAGCGGCCGCATCCAGCTCGCCACGCAGCTCCAGCTTGCGGGTATCCAGACGCAGGCGCTCAAGACCGTGGTTGATCGCACCGATGTCCTTCTTCTGCAGGCGATCCAGACGCTCATGCAGTTCGCCGCTGCGCTCCAGGCGCTGCTGCAACTCGGCCCAGGTGGCATCACCTTCGGCGACGACCTGACCGTTCTCGCGTACATCCACCAGATAACCGTAGAAGTTGCCCCACTCGCGGCGTTCCATGGCCACCATGCTTTCTGGCTTGCGCTGATCCTTCATCCACTCGGCCACGACCCAGGTGAAGTCGGCGCCGAACACCTCGCGGTTACCCACCTTGAGCAACTCGCGGGTCATGAACTCGCCGCCTTTTACGTCAACCGGCAGGCCGGCAGCGGCCAGGCGCGCGCGCGGCACTTCCTCGACCTGCACCAGCTCGCCAGCGACCAGGCGGGCAGCCTCGCCCGGTACCTGGTACTGCGCCTCGACGATATCCGCCGGCCAGAAGTGGCCCAGGCCACGCACGGCGATTACCGACAGCAGGCCCACGGTCATGATCACCGCCAGCGACACGCCGCCACCGGTCATCCAGACCCAGGGGGCACCGCTCTTGAACCAGGCCTTGAAGTTTTGCTCTTTCGTTTTCACGGACGTCTACCTTCCCAGTTCTCAGAGCGACGCATATTTCTTGCGCAGGCGGGTACGGATGACTTCCGCCAGGGTGTTCATCACGAAGGTGAAGCTGAGCAGCACCAGCGCGGCGAGGAACAGCACGCGATAGTGGCTGCTGCCGACCTCGGACTCGGGCATCTCCACCGCCACGTTGGCGGCCAGGGTGCGCAGGCCTTCGAAGATGTTGAACTCCATCACCGGAGTGTTACCGGTGGCCATCAGCACGATCATGGTCTCGCCCACGGCGCGGCCGAGGCCGATCATCAGTGCCGAGAAAATGCCCGGGCTGGCGGTGAGGATCACCACGCGGGTGAGGGTCTGCCAGGGCGTGGCGCCGAGGGCCAGGGAGCCCTGAGTCAGGCTCTTGGGCACGCTGAACACGGCGTCTTCGGCGATCGAGAAGATGTTCGGGATCACCGCGAAGCCCATGGCCAGGCCGACCACCAGGGCGTTGCGCTGGTCGAAGGGGATGCCCAGGTCGTTGCTGATCCACAGGCGCATGTCGCCGCCGAAGAACCAGTTCTCCAGGTGGCCGCTCATGCTCAGGGAGAAGGCGCCGACCAGCAGGATCACCGGAATCAGCAGTGCCGCTTCCCAACCATCCGGCACCAGCAGGCGGATGCGCTCCGGCAGGCGGCTCCAGCCATAGGCGGCGGCCAATACGCCGACCGGCGTGAGCAGCAGCAGGCTGAAGATGCCCGGCAGGTGACCTTCCACATACGGCGCCAGGAACAGGCCGGCGAAGAAGCCGAGGATCACCGTCGGCAGCGCTTCCATCAGCTCGATCACCGGCTTGACCTTGCGGCGCATGGCCGGGGCCATGAAGTAGGCGGTGTAGATGGCGGCGCAGATGGCCAGCGGGGCGGCCAGCAGCATGGCGTAGAAGGCGGCCTTGAGGGTACCGAAAGTCAGCGGCGACAGGCTCAGCTTGGGCTCGAAGTCGGTGTTGGCCGAGGTGGACTGCCAGACGTACTTGGGCTCGTCGTAGCTCTCATACCAGACCTTGCCCCACAGCGCGCTCCAGGAAATTTCCGGGTGCGGGTTGTCGACCAGGAAGCGCTGCAGCTGGCCATCGGACTCCACCAGCACGCGGTTGGCGCGTGGCGACAGGGCGGCCACGGCCGCGCCTTCGGCTACCTGCTCGGTGAGCAGGGTGCGATGTGCGGTGCTGTGGTACAGGCCCATTTGACCGTCGGCATCCAGCGCGATGAAGCCCTTGCGCCGCTCTTCAGGCAGGATCTGGGTAACCGCGCTATCGCCCAGCTGGAAGCCACGAATGCGTGTCAGCTCGGCCTTGCCGTCGGCATCGCGCACCATGAACCATTGGGCGATACCACCCTTGCTGTCGCCGACCATCAGCGAGATGCCGCCGAGCAACGGGCTCACCGCAGTCACTTCGGCCTCACCGCTAAGCAGTTTGTAGCGGCCATTGAGGGACTTGTTGCGCAGGTCGAACACATCGGCGGTGGCCTTGCCGTTGAACACGTAGAGCCACTGCTGGCGCGGATCGATGCTCAGCGCCTTGATCGGTTCGGCGAGCTGAGGCAGCGCGATACGCTCCTCTTCCAGGCTCACCTCGCCGGTCATCATGTTTTCTTCACGGGCGATGGACAGCAGCTGCAGCTCGCGACCAATGCTGGCGCTGAGCATCAGACTGTCGCCGTTCTGGCTGATCGCCACATGCTCCAGGGCACGACCCTGAGCATCAAGACTGATCGGCGTCTCGCCGAAGGGGTAGACCAGGCCCGGGGTGATGGTCTTCACGTCGTTGGGGTAGGTGACCTTGTATGCGTGCTCGAACACCAGCGCCTGACCATTGCTCAGGCCGAGGGCAATGCGCCGACTACCCGGCTGATCCTGGCTGACTGAAGTAATGCTGGCGCCAGCCGGCAACGGCAGCTGTACCTGATTGAGGGCAGCGCCGTCCTTCAGCGCAAAGAACTGCACCAGACCGTCACGGTTCAGGCGCATGGCAACCTTGTTCTGCTCTTCCACCGAGAGCACCAGTGCCTCGCCCTGGCTGCTCAGCCAGGCTGGCTTCTGGGCATCGCGCGCCTCGACTTCGGCGCCGGAGAACAGCGGCATGACCACATAGGCCAGATAAAAGAAGATCAGGGTGATGGCACCCAGAACGGCGAGACCGCCGATGGACACGTACCAGCGCGCCAAACGGTCTTTGAGCGCACGAATGCGCCGCTTGCGTTGCAGGGCCGGGGTATCGAAATCCAGCCGGTGGCTATTCGCGGAAGCGCTCATGCTGTTGTTGGCCAAGTCGTTCATGAGGAAATCTCAGGCGCGGATGGACCGCTGATAATTCAGGGCCTTCAATCTATCCGGCTTGTGTGACAGAAAGATTACAGGCAGGTGACGCGACTACGCCCACGACTCGATTGAGCGCGGGCGTAGGCAAGAAAGCGGCGAGACAAGCCCGCCGCAGGTTCCGGGTCTATTACAGGCCCAGTTCCTTCTTGGTTTTTTCAACCACTTTGGACGGCAGCGGGATGTAACCATCCTTGACCACCACTTCCTGGCCCTGCTTGGACAGAACCATCTTCACGAACTCGGCTTCCAGCGGGCTCAGCGGCTTGTTCGGCGCCTTGTTCACGTAGACGTAGAAGAAGCGGGCCAGCGGGTACTTGCCGGACAGAGCGTTGGTCTCGTTGGCTTCCTCGACTTCACCTTTCTTGTTCGCCAGGGGCACGGCGCGAACGCTGGAAGTCTTGTAGCCGATACCCGAGTAACCGATGGCGTTCAGGGTGCTGGAGATCGACTGCACCACGGAAGCCGAACCCGGCTGCTCGTTGACGTTGGCTTTGAAGTCGCCTTTGCACAGGGCTTCTTCCTTGAAGTAGCCGTAGGTGCCGGATACCGAGTTACGACCGAACAGCTGGATCGGCTTGGCCGCCCACTCACCGGTCAGGCCTACGTCACCCCAGGTTTTCAGCTCTTTCGGCTCACCGCACAGGCGGGTGCTGGAGAAGATCGCGTCGACCTGAGCCATGCTCAGCGACTTGATCGGGTTGTCCTTGTGCACGAACACGGCCAGGGCGTCGATGGCTACCGGCACGGCGGTCGGCTTGTAGCCGTACTTCTCTTCGAAGGCCTGCAGCTCGTTGTCCTTCATGGCGCGGGACATCGGGCCCAGGTTGGCGGTGCCTTCGGTCAGGGCGGGCGGCGCAGTGGAGGAGCCGGCGGCCTGAATCTGGATGTTCACGCTCGGGTAGAGCTTCTTGTAATCCTCGGCCCACAGGGTCATCAGGTTGGCCAGGGAGTCGGAACCGACGCTGGACAGGTTACCCGATACACCGGAAGTCTTTTCATAGGTCGGCAGAGCCGGGTCGATAGCGGCAACCGCACTAGCGGCGCTTACGCCAGCGGCGACAAAGGTCAGGGCCGCCATCAAACGCTTGAGTTTCATGCCTTGCTCCTAGCAGGAAGGGGTTGGATGGAACGGGCCCAAGTATCGACAGGCCGCATGAACACTCTATGAAGGGATTGTTACAGTTCGATGAAGGCGAGAAATTGCTGAGCAAAAGCCAGACCGAGCGGTCGTGCTATGGCGCCGCGCTCTATATACTGCGCGGCATGCGCCGCAACCAAGCATAAGAAACGGGGGCCATAGCAACCATGATCGAACTCGAACAGGATGATCCCATCCCTCAGGGCGACCTTGCCCTGCAGATCACCGCCCTGCCGCGCGAAACCAATGGTTTCGGCGATATCTACGGCGGCTGGCTGGTATCGCAGATGGATCTGGCCGGCACCGCCATGGCCAGCAAGGTCGCCGGCGGCCGTGTCGCCACCGTGGCCATCGACCGCATGGCCTTCCTGGTCCCGGTTGCCGTGGGCGCGCAGCTGTCCTTCTACACACAGGCCCTGGAAATCGGCCGTAGCTCGATCCAGATGCTGGTCGAGGTGTGGAGCGACGACCCGCTGTCCAGCGAGTGGCGCAAGGTCACCGAGGCCGTGTTCGTCTTCGTCGCCATCGACGGCAGTGGCCGCACCCGCCCGGTTCCGCCGCGCCGTAGCTAACAGCCGCCAGCCAGACAACGCCGACTCCATGTCGGCGTTTTTCATGGTGCTTGGCCTTTGCCCCGGCCTGCGGTCAAATGGCTGCACGATCACGGAGGAAGCCCATGAGCCAAGCGCAAATCGAACGCCTCGACCTGGACCAGCTGACCTGCTGGCGCGTACACCTGGGCGACAGTGAGCTTTTGGTAGCTCAGCAGGGTGCGCAGGTTCTGCATTATCAGCAGGGCGAGCAGCCGCCGATCATCTGGCGCAGCGAACTGGCCAACTATGAGCGTGGCCAGTCGGTGCGCGGCGGCGTACCGGTGTGCTGGCCTTGGTTCGGCGACCTGCAACGCAACCCGCAGGCCCTGCAACAGCAGCACGGCTCGCCGGCCACCGCGCCGGCCCATGGCGGCGTGCGCGGGCTGGACTGGCAACTGCAGGGCATCGAACAGCAGGGCGAGGCGGTAACCCTGCAGTTTGTCTATGACACGCGCCAGCAGCCGCTGGCGGATTGGCCACATGCCGCCGAGCTGCGCCTGGATATTCGCCTCGATCAGCGCCTGAGCCTGGCACTGCACAGCCGCAACCTCGGCGAGCAGCCGCTGCACCTGAGCCAGGCCCTACACAGCTACTTCGCCGTCAGCGATATCCGCCAGGCCCGCGTGCTGGGCCTGGATGGCTGCCGCTACATCGAAACCCTGGAAGACTGGCAGCAGCGCCACCAGGCAGACGCCGTGCAATTCACCGGCGAAACCGACCGCATCTACCTCGACGTACCGCAGCGCCTGGCCCTGGTCGACAACGGCTGGAAACGGCGCATCCTCCTGGAGGCCAGCGGTTCACGCTCGGCCGTAGTGTGGAACCCCTGGATCGACAAGGCCCAGCGCCTGTCGCAGTTCGCCGGCGACGCCTGGCAGCGCATGCTGTGCATCGAGACCGCCAATGTCTGGGACGACTGCATCGAGCTGGCCCCGAGCGCAAGCCACAGCCTGAGTGTCAGCCTGTGGAGCGAGGATATCTGAGCCACAACGCCACAGTCGTGGCAGACGCCTGACAAAAAAGCCCGACCAATTGGCCGGGCTTTTTCGACTAAAGCGAATCGCGATCAGAACGCCGGTACCACGGCACCTTTGTACTTCTCGACGATGAACTGCTTTACCGCGTCGCTGTGCAGGGCCTTGGCCAGCTTCTGCAGGTCGGCGTTGTCCTTCTTCTCGCTGGTGGTGACCAGGATGTTCACGTAAGGCGAGTCGTCGCCCTCGATCACCAGGGCGTCCTTGGTCGGGTTCAGGCCAGCTTCCAGGGCGTAGTTGGTGTTGATCAGGGCCAGGTCGACCTGATTCAGCACGCGCGGCAGAGTCGCCGCTTCCAGCTCACGCACCTTGATGTTCTTCGGATTCTCGACGATGTCCTTGACGGTGGCGGTGATGCTGGTGGCGTCCTTCAGCTTGATCAGGCCGGTCTTCTGCAGCAGCAGCAGGGCGCGGCCACCGTTGGTGGCGTCGTTGGGGATCACCACCTGGGCGCCGTCGGCCAGCTCGGCCAGGCTCTTGACCTTGCTGGAGTAGGCGCCGAAGGGCTCGACGTGAACGCCGGCGATGCTCACCAGGTCGGTGCCGCGCGAGGCGTTGAACTCGTTCAGGTAGGGCTGGTGCTGGAAGAAGTTGGCATCCAGACGGCCTTCGGCAACCTGTACGTTGGGCTGCACGTAGTCGGTGAAGACCTTGATCTTGAGGTCGACACCTTCTTTGGCCAGGGCCGGCTTGACGAATTCGAGCAGCTCGGCGTGCGGCACGGCGGTGGCGGCGACGCTGATTTCGCCGGCCTGGGCGGCAGCGGCGGTGAGGGCGGCCGAGGCGGCCAGGGCAGTCAGCAGTTTCTTCATGTGCAGCTCCTTGTGGGATATGGCGCAGGGTCCGACGGGTAGCCGGTCGCCCGCTGTTCTAGGTGTTGCGAATTCGTTATTTGCGCGAGAAGTGTACGACCAGCTTGTCGCCGACCATCTGCAGCACCTGCACCAGGATCAGCAGCAGGATCACAGTGACGGCCATGACGTCTGGCTGGTAGCGCTGGTAGCCATAGCGCACAGCCAGGTCGCCAAGGCCGCCGCCACCAATCAGGCCGCTCATGGCGGTGTAGGACACCAGGGTAATGGCGGTCACGGTGGTAGCCGCGATCAGGCCTGGCAGGGCCTCGGGCAGCAGGGCGCGGAAGATGATCTGCATTGTGCTGGCGCCCATCGCCTGGGTGGCCTCGATAATGCCGCGGTCGACTTCGCGCAAGGCGGTCTCCACCAGACGGGCGAAGAACGGCGTGGCGCCCACCACCAGCGGAGGGATGGCGCCGGCCACGCCCAGCGAGGTGCCGGTGATCAGCACGGTCAGCGGGATCATCAGGATCAACAGGATCACGAACGGCACCGAGCGCAGCACGTTGACCACCAGCGACAGCACCGCATACAGCGCGCGCTGCTCGAACATCTGCCGCGGCCCGGTGAGGAACAGCAGCACGCCCAGCGGCAGGCCAAGCAATATGGTGAACAGGGTGGCGCCACCGAGCATGTTGAGGGTGTCGAGGCTGGCGTAGCCGATTTCCTGCCAGTCGACGTTGGGTAGCAGTTGTTCGAGCATCAGCGCAGTACCTCCAGATGCACGTCGGCGGCCTGGAAGCGCGCCAGCGCGGCGTCGATGTCGCCGCCGGTCAGGGCCAGGGTCAGCTGGCCGTAGGGCGTGTCCTTGATACGGTCGATGCGCCCGGCGAGGATGCTGTAGTCGACGCCGGTCTCGCGGGCCACGGTGCCCAGCAGCGGCGCGTAGGTGGCCTCGCCCTGGAAGGTCAGGCGCAGGATGCGGCCCTCGACATGGGCGAAGTCGTCGCGCTGCTCGCTCTCGTCAACGTGCTCGTCCTCCTGGACGAAACGCTTGCTGGTCGGGTGCTGCGGATGGAGGAACACCTGGGCCACCGGGCCCTGTTCGACGATCACGCCGCCGTCCATCACCGCCACCTGGTCACAGACCCGACGAATCACGTCCATCTCGTGGGTGATCAGCACAATGGTCAGGCCCAGCTCGCGGTTGATCTCGGCCAGCAGCTGCAAGACCTGGCCGGTGGTCTGCGGGTCGAGGGCGCTGGTAGCCTCGTCGCAGAGCAGGATCTTCGGGCTGGTCGACAGCGCGCGGGCAATGCCGACGCGCTGTTTCTGCCCGCCGGAGAGCTGTGCCGGGTACTTGTTGGCGTGCTCGCTCAGGCCCACGCGGGCCAGCAGTTCGGCGACGCGTTGGGCGATTTCGCTGCGGCTCAGCTCGCCGGCCAGCTCCAGGGGCATGGCCACGTTGGCGGCCACGGTCTTCGACGACAGCAGGTTGAAGTGCTGGAAGATCATTCCGACCTGGCGGCGGAAGCGGCGCAGGCCGTCGGCATCGAGGGCGGTGACATCCTCACCGTCAACCTCGATGCGCCCGCCACTGGGTTCTTCCAGACGGTTGATCAGGCGCAGCAGGGTACTCTTGCCGGCGCCAGAGTGGCCGATCAGCCCGAACACCTGGCCGCGCTCGATGCGCAGGCTGGTGGCGTGCAGGGCGGGAATGTCCCGGCCGGCGACCCGGTAGGATTTGTTGACGTGGTGGAACTCGATCACTGCGCGAACCTTGTGGGTACGTGGGAGTTGCAGCCGCGATCCGGTGGGTGCGACAACTCCATCTAGCCTAGGCGGTTGGCCGAAAGCCGCGCATTTTAACGGTTTTGTTTATGCGGTCTTAGTCTTTATTGGCCTGATTTACATTCATAACGTTATAAGCAAACGGGGCGGGTGCAACCTTCGTTCTATCGAGGTTGCCCCGCCCCGCCAATTGCCGGGCTCAGCCGTTGCTTTGCGGGCTCAACACCAGGCGCGGTTCCTGATCCGGCTTGAGCACCGGGGAAAACTGCGGGGAAAAACCCGGATCGAGCTTCTTGATCCGTGCCGAGAGCAGGGCCGCAACGAAGGGGTAATCCTTGGCCTCGCGGACCTCCAGGCGCACGGCGCAGTCGAACGCCACCACATCGGCGGCAACCTGGTCGAGCAGGTCACGCAGGCTGTCACGGTCATTGGCGTCGAGCATGGGCATCGGCACGCTACTGCTGCTGGCTGCCGGGTCGATCAGGCGGGCACGAGGCGCGGCCACCACCGGCTCGGGAACCGCAGCCGGTGTAGCGGCGGGCTGCGCCTGCTGAGCGGCGGCCTGCTGCTGGGCGCGGGCTTGGCGTTCGGCGGCTGCCTTGGCTTCAGCGAGTTGCTGCTGGCGGGCACGCTCGGCTTCCTGGCGTGCCAGCGCAGCTTTGGCTTTCGCCTCTGCAGCGGCCGCGGCCTGACGGCGTTCTGCGGTCGCAGCATCGAGGCTGGCCTGATACTCCTCTTTCAGAGCGGGAGATGCAGCGCCCAGGTGCTGCTCGCCCTGAGTCAGGGTGGCGGCCGCGGCTTCGGTATTGCCGCTCGCCAATTGCTGACGCCCCTGTTGCAGATAGGCGTTGGCCAGCTCGCGGCGGTATTGGCCGATGCGTACATCGCTCTTGTCGATGTTCTGGCTGATGGCGCTCAGCTTGGCCTCGGCGGCCCCCAGGTCACCACGCAGGATCTGTGCAGAAACCTCATTGAAGTTCTTGACCTGCTCGTCGACCGTCCAGTACTCGGCCTGGACCCCACTCGCCAGCAAGCTGAGGGTGAGAGCAGCGAGATAGCGGTTCTTTTTATTGTTCATGTTGTGACCCGTCAGTTCTGTCTCGTTTTGATCTGGGCAAAAAACGCCCAATCCTAACGAGCCCGACGGGGCAGGGCAAAGCCTATGAGGAAAATCGATGCGGCGGATACCACGATAGAAGGCCCGGCAGGGGTGTCCTGATACCAGGACAGGGCCAGCCCACCACACACGGCAAGCATACCCAGCACGCTGGCACCGATGGCCATCTGCTCCGGGGTGCGCGCGTGGCGCTGGGCGGCTGCGGCCGGGATGATCAGCAGCGAGGTGATCAGCAGCACCCCGACTATCTTCATGGCCACGGCAATCACCACGGCGATCAGCAGCATCAGCGCCAGGCGCAGGCCGGCCACGGGCAGGCCTTCGACCCGCGCCAGCTCTTCGTGCACGGTGATCGCCAGCAAGCGCCGCCAAAGTGGCAGCAGCAGGGCCAGAACCAGGGCACTACCACCGAGAATCCAGGCCAGATCGCCGCTGCTGACCGCCAGCAGGTCACCGAACAGATAAGCCATCAGATCGATGCGCACCTCGTCCATAAAGCTCAGTACAACGAGCCCCAGCGACAGGGTGGTCGGCGCGAGAATGCCCAGCAGGGTGTCCGAGGCCAGTGGCTGACGCTGCTGCAGGGTCACCAGCAGCACGGCGAGCAGCAGGCAACCAGCGGTGACCGCCAGGGTCGGGCTGAGATCGAGGAGAAAGCCCAAGGCCACGCCGAGCAGGGCGGCGTGGGACAGGGTATCGCCGAAATAGGCCATGCGCCGCCACACCACGAAGGAGCCGAGCGGGCCGGCGACCAGGGCCAGAGCCAGGCCGGCGAATAGAGCGTTGAGCAGAAAATCGGGCATCAGTGTTTGCAACCGGGGCCATGGACATGGGCCGGACCGTGGATGGTCAGGCCGGCGGGCTTGATCACCTCGCCATGCAGGTCGTGGCTGTGATCGTGATGGTGGTGGTAGATGGCCAGGCTCTTGGCATCCTGGCCGAACAGCTCGACGAAGGCCGGGTCGTTGCTGACCTGCTCCGGGTGGCCCGAGCAGCACACGTGGCGGTTCAGGCAGACCACCTGGTCGGTGGCGCTCATCACCAGATGCAGGTCGTGGGAGACCATCAGCACACCGCAACCGTGGCGGTCGCGCAGTTGGGTGATCAGGCGGTACAGCTCGGCCTGGCCGGCCACGTCGACGCCTTGTACCGGCTCGTCGAGCACCAGCAGTTCGGGCTCGCGCAGCAGGGCGCGGGCCAGCAGCACACGTTGCAGTTCGCCACCGGAAATGTTCTGCAGCGGGCTGTCGATCACCTGTTCGGCGCCCACTTCGGCCAGCGCGGCCAGTGCCGCGGCGCGGTCGACGCCCGGCACCAGGCGCAGGAAGCGCAGCACCGAGAGCGGCAGCGTCGCATCGACATGCAGCTTTTGCGGCATGTAGCCAATGCGCAGGCGCGGCTTGCGCCGCACCGTGCCGCTGTCCGGCTTGAGCAGGCCGAGCACGGTGCGTACCAGGGTGGTCTTGCCGGCGCCGTTGGGACCGATCAGGGTGACGATTTCGCCGGGGCGCAGGGCCAGCTGCACCTGCTGCAGTACCGGCTGGCCGGAAAAGGCCACGCCGACGTCTTCCAGTTGGATCAGCGCTTCGCTCATGCCGCTTTCCGGCAGCCGGCGCACAGGCCGACCACTTCCACAGTCTGGCTTTCCACCACAAAACCCACCTCGGCGGCACCGGCGACGATGGCCTGGCTGATGGCCGGCTGCTCCAGCTCGATGGCGGTGTGGCAACTCTTGCAGATCAGGAACTGGCCCTGGTGCAGCTCACCCGGATGCACGCAGCCGATGAAGGCGTTGAGCGAGGCGATGCGGTGCACCAGGCCGTTCTCCAGCAGGAAATCCAGGGCGCGGTAGACGGTGGGAGGCGCGGCGCGGCGGCCGTCTTCCTCACTGAGCACGGCAAGGATGTCGTAGGCACCGAGCGGCTTGTGGCTGGCCCACACCAGTTCCAGCACGCGCTTGCGCAGGGCGGTCAGGCGGGTGCCTTGCTGGGCACAGATCTGCTCGGCCTCGGCCAGGGCGTCGGCGACACAGCGCGAATGGTCGTGCGGCAGGCAGGCCAGCGGAGTGTTGTTGGTCAGTGGCTTGAACATGACGAGGACGTCCGGGTGAAGAGACGTTATTCTATTACTCTTTTGCCCAGCGAGTCTTGCCGTCGTGTCCCGTTTCTTCGCCCTTGTCACCCTTTTCCTGTTCAGCCTGGCCGTGCAGGCCGCCGAAGTGCGGGTGCTGACCAGCATCAAGCCGCTGCAGTTGATCGCCGTCGCCGTACAGGACGGCCTCGGCCAGCCCGAAGTACTGCTGCCACCAGGCGCCTCGCCGCATCATTTCGCCTTGCGCCCATCTGACGTGCGCCGGGTACAGAGCGCGGACCTGTTGTACTGGATCGGCCCGGACATGGAGGGCTTCCTGCCACGGGTGCTGGGCGATCGTCAGCAACCCAGTGTTGCCATTCAGACCCTGCCCGGCCTGACCCTGCGCCACTTCGGCGAAGGCGATGAAGAGCATACCCACGAGCATGCTCATGACGAGCATGACCACGACCATCGCCCCGGCAGCCTCGACGCCCATCTCTGGCTGCTACCGGCCAATGCCCGGGTGATCGCGGCGAAGATGGCAGCCGACCTGGCTGCTGCCGACCCGAGCAACGCCACTCGCTACCAGGCCAACCTGGCCGCCTTCGAGAAGCGTCTGGGTAGCCTCGATAGCGAACTGGGCGCGCGCCTGGCGCCACTGGTGAACAAGCCGTTCTTCGTCTTCCACCAGGCCTTCGACTATTTCGAGACGGCCTATGGTCTGCAGCATGCCGGCGTGTTCGCGGCCGCCAGTGAGGTACAGCCGGGCGCCCGTCACGTGGCGGCCATGCGCGAGCAGCTGAAGAGTGCCGGACCGGCCTGCGTGTTCAGTGAGCCGCCCTTGCGCCCACGCCTGGCCGAGACGCTGTCTGCCGGTCTGCCGGTCAAGCTGGCCGAGCTGGACGCCCTGGGAGCCAGGGCGAACAGTTACGAGCAGCTGCTTGGTGATCTGGCCGGCAACCTGGCCGGTTGCCTCGAAAGCCTGTAGTCGCCGCCGAGGGCGTCTCTACTTCGCCCGCTCAGGGCACCCGAGACGCCAGCGAGCCATCAACGCCAGTTGAACAGCTCTTTCTCGCTTACCGCATGCATGGGGGCGACCTGGGCCTGGAAGGCCTGCATGGAGGCCCAGATGCGACCGTTCAGCTCGCTCTGTGCGGCCAGCTCGCCGAGGACAATGGCGGACTGCTGACGCAGGGCTTCGAGCACTTCATCGGGGAAGCGCTTGAGCTGCACGCCCTGCTGCTTGAGCTGCTCCAGGGCGCGGGCGTTGTTGTACACGTAGTCGTCCTGCATGTCCTGATTGGCGGCACGGGCAGCTTCTTCGACTATGGCTTCGAGGTCGTCCGGCAGGGCGTCCAGGGCCTTCTGATTGATCAGCAGCTCCAGCGCCGCCTGCGGTTCCTGCCAACCCGGGTAGTAGTAGTACTTGGCCGCCTTGTGCAGACCGAAAGCCAGGTCGTTGTAGGGGCTGACCCAGTCGGTGGCGTCGATGGCGCCAGTCTGCAGGGCGGTGAACACCTCGCCGCCAGGCAGGTTGACGGTGGTGGCGCCGAGCTTGCTCAGCGCCTCGCCGCCGAGACCCGGCATGCGAATCTTCAGGCCCCTGAGGTCGTCCAGCGAATTGATCTCGGTATTGAACCAGCCCCCCATCTGCATGCCGGTGTTACCCACCGCCAGCGGTTTAACGCCGAACGGCGCATAGGCCTCGGTCCACAGCTTGAGGCCGTCGCCGTGGCTGAGCCAGGCGTTCATCTCGCTGGCGGACAGGCCGAACGGCACGGCGGTGAAGAACTGCGCGGCCGGCACCTTGCCCTTCCAGTAGTAGGCAGCGCCATGACCCAGCTCGGCGGTACCCTGCGATACGGCGTCGAACACTTCCAGCGCCGGCACCAGCTCGCCAGCGGCGTAGACCTTGATCTGCAGACGCCCGCCACTCATCACCTTGACCCGCTCGGCGAAGCGCTCTGCAGCGGTGCCCAGGCCCGGGTAGTTCTTCGGCCAGGCGGTGACCATCTTCCACTGGAAGTGCTGCGCCGGTGCGGCGGTGGCCTGCTGGGAAGATTTGTCTTCATCCTTGCAGGCAACCAGCCCGAAGGCGACGAGGATGCCGGCGAGCAGCATCAGGGGGCGGCGGATCATGGGGGCTCCTTGTTGAGCGACCGTGGGGTTAGATGGCTTCCAGCTTGGCGTAGGCCAGCATCAGCCACTTGCTGCCTTCACTGGCGAAATTGACCTGCACGCGGGCCTGGGCGCCGCTGCCTTCGAAGTTGAGAATCACACCCTCGCCAAACAGGCTGTGGCGCACGGCCTGGCCGAGGCTGAACGGGGTTTCCGGCACCGCTGCGCCGCTGAACATCGAGCCGCCGCTCATGCTGCGCGCCGGCGTGCTGTAGGGGCGGCTGACACTATTGGACAGGCGCACTTCCTGGATCAGCGCCGGCGGGATCTCGCGGACGAAGCGCGACACCTTGTTGTAGGTCTCGCTGCCGTACAGACGGCGGGTTTCGGCGTAGGTCATGATCAGGCGCTGCATGGCGCGGGTCACGCCGACGTAGGCCAGGCGGCGTTCCTCTTCCAGGCGGCCAGGCTCTTCCAGGCTCATCTTGTGCGGGAACAGGCCTTCTTCCAGACCAACCAGGAACACCAGGGGGAACTCCAGACCCTTGGCGCTGTGCAGGGTCATCAGCTGCACGCAGTCCTCGTGTTCCTCGGCCTGGGTGTCGCCGGCTTCCAGCGAAGCGTGGGTGAGGAAGGCGGCCAGCGGGCCGAGGTCGTCGTCTTCGTCGTTCTCGAAGTTGCGCGCGGCGCTGACCAGTTCCTCCAGGTTTTCCACCCGTGCCTGGGCCTTCTCGCCTTTCTCGGCCTGGTGCCAGGCAAGGAGGCCGCTCTGCTCGATGACGGTCTGGGTCATCAGGTGCAGCGGCATATCCAGGGTTTTCACCGCCAGGTTCTCGATCAGCTCGACGAAACCGGCCAGGGCGCCGGCGGCGCGGCCGGGCAGGGCCTTGCCGGCGATCAGCTGCTGCATCGCCGCCCACATCGACAGGTCGCTGTGGCGCGCGTGCTCGCGAATCGCCTCGACGGTCTTCTCGCCGACGCCGCGGGTCGGCACGTTGATCACCCGTTCCAGCGCGGCATCGTTGTGCCGGCCGTCGAGCAGACGCAGGTAGGCCACCGCGTTCTTGATCTCGGCGCGCTCGAAGAAGCGCTGGCCGCCGTAGATGCGGTAGGGAATCTTCTCGCGCAGCAGCGCCTCTTCCAGCACCCGCGACTGGGCGTTGGAGCGGTAGAGGATGGCGATCTCGCTGCGTTTGAGGCCGTCCTTGCGCAGGGCATTCTCGATGCTTTCGACTACGTAACGCGCTTCGTCATGCTCGTTGAAGCCGGCGTACAGGCTGATCGGCTCGCCGTCGCTGCCGTCGGTCCACAGCTCCTTGCCCAGGCGCCCGCTGTTGTTGGCGATCAGCGCGTTGGCGGCCTTGAGGATGCCGGCGGTGGAGCGGTAGTTCTGCTCCAGGCGGATCATCTGGCTGTCGGGGAAGTCGCTGGAGAACTGCTGGATATTCTCGATCCGCGCGCCGCGCCAGCCGTAGATCGACTGGTCGTCGTCGCCCACCACCATCAGGCTCTCGCCGCCCTTGGCGAGGAAGCGCAGCCAGGCGTACTGCACGGCGTTGGTGTCCTGAAACTCGTCGACCAGGATATGGCGGAAGCGTTTCTGGTAGTGCGCCAGCAGGTCCGGCTTGTCGCGCCAAAGGTCCAACGCGCGCAGCAGCAGCTCGGCGAAGTCGATCACTCCGGTACGGGCGCAGGCGGCCTCGTAGGCCTCGTAGATCTTCAGCATGGTGGCGAGGAACAGGTCGCCGCCGGGCTGGATGTTCTTCGGCCGCAGGCCCTCGTCCTTCTGCCCGTTGATGAACCACTGGGCCTGCTTGGCCGGCCAGCGCTGCTCGTCCAGGCCCAGCTCGCGGATCACCCGCTTGACCAGGCGCTGCTGGTCGTCGGAGTCGAGGATCTGGAAGTTCTCGCTCAGCCCGGCTTCCTGCCAGTGCGCCCGCAGGATGCGGTGGGCCAGGCCGTGGAAGGTGCCGACCCACATGCCGGCCGGGTTCAGCCCGAGCAGCTGCTCGATGCGCTGACGCATCTCGGCGGCGGCCTTGTTGGTGAAGGTCACCGACAGAATGCTGTAAGGCGAAGCATTCTGAAACTGGATAAGGAAGGCGATGCGGTGCACCAGCACGCGGGTCTTGCCCGAGCCGGCGCCGGCCAGTACCAGCTGGCGACCGAGCGGCGCGGCCACGGCCTGGCACTGCGCATCGTTGAGGGAGGCGAGAAGCAGTTCGGGGTCGAAGGAGGCGGGATCGTTATGCATCGCGGCATTCTACGGGCCGGCCGGAGGGGCGGCAAACCGTGACCGGAAATGGCTGGAAAGTCAGTGAACAGCTGTTCGCCGCTCGTCGAAGGGTGCCATTAAAAAGCCATCTTCAGGCTTGGGCAGGCCCTCTAGCTCGGGTATGCTCGGCCGACGTCAGGCACACCATTACAAGAAAACCAGCCTATGACTCAGCCACATCGGGGGGCCTCCGCCAACATCGTCGCGGAGGGCTCGCACGCCATCCTGCAGCGCTTTGCCACCGAAATCGCGGTGGAGCGCACGCGCATGCTTTACCTGGGTTCCCAGGTGCCTACCTTATTCATGCTGCTCGGCGCTCTGGCCTGTGCCGGCCTGCTCTGGCAGGGGCAGCAGAGCCTGCTGCTGGCAGGGTGGTTGGTGTGGGTGGTGCTGCTGGCCGTGCTGCGGCTGATCCAGATGGCCGCGTTCAAGGCCGCGCCGCCTGCGCGCCAGGCCAATCCGCACTGGCGGCGTATGTTTCTGGTCGGCGCCGGGTTGTCCGGTCTGAGCCTGGCCTTTGCCGTGGTCTTTCTGGTGCCGGCCGATCAGTTCCTCTTGCAGGCTGTGGTCTACGGTCTGATTGCCGGTGCGATTCTCTCCGCCAGCGTGGCCTATGCGGTCAGCCTTCCGGCCTTTCTTGCGTTCTCGCTGCCCTGCCTGGTGCCCTCCATCGCCTACCTGCTGCTCGGCGCCGATCTGGCCCACCAGGGCTGGGGCGTGCTGGGCCTGACCCTGTTGCTGAGCCTGTGGGTGGTGGCCTGGCAGGTCAATCGTCTGGTGCAGCACGCCTTGCTGCGGCGCTTCCATAATCAGGCGCTGATCGAGGGCCTGGAGCAGGCACGGGAAAGTGCCGAAGGGCTCAACCTGGAACTGGCCCGTGAAGTGGAGCAGCGCCGCCGCGCCGAGCGTGAACTGCGTCAGGCCCATGGCGAGCTGGAGATTCGCGTGGCCCAGCGCACCCTGGAGCTGGACGACGCCAGCCATGCCCTGGGCAAGAGCGAAGCACGGCTGGCCCTGGCCCTGGAGGCCAGCGAACTGGGTCTGTGGGACTGGAACCTGAAGACCGACGAGGTGCACCACAGCCACCTGGAAAGCATCTTCGGCATACGCCAGGACGAGGTAAGGGGCGTGCTCAGCCACCTCAAGCCACGCCTGCACCCGGACGATCTGCCACTGTTGCGGCGCGCCCTGGTCGAGCACCTCAAGGGCCGCAGCGATGGCTACTGCGTGGAATACCGGGTACGCCATGCCGACGGGCGCTGGCGTTGGGTCGAGGATCGCGGCCGGGCGGTGGAGCGTGATGAGCAGGGCCAGGTGCTGCGCATGCTCGGCACACGCCGCGACATCACCGAGCGCAAGCGCCAGGACGAGGAGCAGCGCCTGGCCGCCACGGTGTTCGAGGCGGCCAGCGAGGGCATCGTCATTCTCGATGCCGACTACCTGCTGCTGTCGGTCAACCAGGCCTTCAGCGAAGTGACCGGCTACCGCAAGGACGAAGTGCTCGGGCGCAGCGTCGCCACCCTGGTCAGCAGCCGCGAGGCGCGCCGTCAGTACCAGTTGATCCGCGAGCAGCTGGAGCTGCACGGCAGCTGGCGCGGCGAACTACTGGAAGCGCGCAAGAACGGCGAGCTGTACCCGCAGTGGCTGCAGCTCAACGCGGTGCATGATCGCCAGGGTCGGGTCAGCCATATCGTCGGCTTCTTCTCCGACCTGTCGCAGCGTCGGCAGACCGAGGAGCGTCTGCGCTACCTGTCGCACTACGACGAGCTCACCGGTCTGGCCAACCGCAGCCTGTTCCGCGAGCGCCTGCACGAAGCCTGCGAACAGGTGCGCCAAGGCGAGGGCCAGGTAGCGCTGCTGCACATAGACCTGGACCGTTTCAAACTGCTCAACGACAGCCTCGGCCACGAGGTGGCGGATCAGCTGCTGCGGCAGATGGCGCGGCGCCTGAACCAGGCGGTGCCGGAAGCCAACACCGTGGCACGCCTGGCCGGCGACGAATTCGCCATCCTGCTCGACGCCCATGGCAGCCTGTCGGCCCTGGCGCGCACCGCCAGCCGTCTGCTGAGCAAGCTGCGTACCCCTATGGATGTGGGCGGCCATGAGCTGGTGGTCAGCGCCTCGGTCGGCATCAGCCTGCTGCCGGACAATGCCCGGGAAATGTCCGCGCTGATCAGCCAGGCCGGCATGGCCATGCAGCACGCCAAGCACCTGGGCGGCAACACCTTCCAGTTCTACACCGACAACCTGCAGGCCTGCACCCTGGAGCGCCTGCAGCTGGAGACCCAGCTGCGCAAGGGCATCGAGGACGGCCAGCTGGAGGTGTTCTACCAGCCCAAGCTGTGCCTGGCCGACGACAGCCTGAATGCCGCCGAGGCGCTGGTGCGCTGGCGTCATCCACAGCTGGGCCTGGTGCCGCCCAGTGACTTCATCCCGCTGGCCGAGGAAACCGGGCTGATCGCCCCCATCGGCGAGTTCGTGCTGCGCCAGGCCTGCCGCCAGGCCCGCGAGTGGCAGCGCCAGGGCCTGGCCGACCTGCGCGTGTCGGTCAACCTGTCGGTACACCAGCTGCGCCAGGGCAACCTGATCGCTCTGGTGCGCCAGGTGCTCGACGAAACCGGCCTGCCGGCGCATCAGCTGGAGCTGGAGCTGACCGAAAGCCAGCTGCTGGACAACGTCGAGAACGTCATCGCCACCTTCCAGCAGCTGCGTGACCTGGGGGTGAAGCTGGCGATCGACGACTTCGGCACCGGCTACTCATCACTCAGCTACCTCAAGCGCTTCCCGGTGGACTACGTGAAGATCGACCAGACCTTCGTCCGCGACCTGGCCGCCGGCGGCGAGGATGCGGCCATCACCCGCGCCATCATCGCCATGGCCCACGGCCTGGAACTCAAGGTGGTGGCCGAGGGCGTGGAAACTCAGGCGCAGATGGACTTCCTCAAGCTGCAGCATTGCGACGAAATCCAGGGCTATCTGATCAGTCGCCCGATACCGGCGGAGCAATTCGCCGAACTACTGCTCGCCCAGGTAGAGATGAGCTGAGCCGCCCTGCCGGGCCTGCGAGTATGAGTGCCCGGCAAAACGTGTCCCTCGAAATACCTATTTTCAGGCCCTGAGGGTGGCGCCGGCTGACGGCTGCCGTTTTGCCGATTAGCCTCGAACCATGCAGCACTCGTCGAGCGCTGTCCTGCCATCGATAACAACAATTCCATTGCCGAGCGAACGCCGCCTGCGCAGCGCCATTTTTTCTGGCCTTGCAGCTGGGTGCGTCGTGCCGTTGCGCGATCGATGGTTCCAGTCGTGATCAGGTGAGAAGGAACGCAGATGAAACAGCTCAGCCCTATGGATTCGCACTTTTTCTACTTCGAGACGCCCAACCAGCCGATGGTCATCGGCAGCCTCTGGCTGTGCGACCAGAGTGCCGCGCCCAACGGCATCGTGCGGCACAAGGAGATCCTCCAGTACGTTGGCGACCGCCTGAACACCACCTCGATGTTCCGTCGTCGCCTGGCCCAGGCGCCCTTGCGTCTCGACGACCCCTACTGGCTGGAAGACGAAAGCTTCGACCTCGAATACCACGTACGCCATGTCGGCCTGCCGCAGCCAGGGGACTGGCGCCAGCTGTGCATCTTCACCGCGCGCACCATGTCGCGCACCCTCGACATGGATCGCGCGCCCTGGGAGATCTACATCATCGAGGGGCTGAACAACGTCAAGGGCATTCCGGAAAACAGCTTCGCCGTGCTGATCCGCTTCCATCACGCCTATGTCGACGGCAAGTCGGCGCTGGAGCTGAGCACCGCGCTGATGGAGGACACCCCGCAGCACGAGTTCGGCAAGCGCACCAACGTCGAATACGTCGAGCGCGTGCCCACGCCGCTGGAGATGTGGGCACGCACCACGCCACGGCTGATCGGCCAGTCGCTGCGCAGCCTCAAGGCCGGCCTCGGCGTCACCCAGAAGAGCGTGGAGCTGCTCGCCCAGTTGCGCGGCGATGCGCGTCCGGAACAGCGCCGCGTGCCACAGACCATCTTCAACACCGCCGTATCGCCGCACCGCGCCTACGGCGGGCATGTCTGGCGCCTGCAGGATCTCAAGCGCATCCGCAAGCTGAGCCCGGAAGCTTCGATCAACGACGTGATCATCAGCATCATCGGCGGTGGCCTGCGCCGTTACCTGCTCAAGCACGACAAGCTGCCGACCGAGGGCTCGCTGGTGTCGATGTGCCCGGTATCACTGCGTGCCGAAGAGACACGCAAGGATGGCGGCAACATGATCTCGGCCATGTACATCGCCGTAGGCACCGATATCGACGACCCGATCACCCGCCTGGCCGCCGTACACCGGCGCACCCTGCGCGGCATCCCGCTGGCCAAGGATGTGCTGTATGACCTGGGCAACTCCGCCGGCGAGCTGGTGCCGCCTTCCGTGCGCGCCATGGCCGCCTGGGTGCAGGCCAAGACCCGCCTGCTCAGCCGAGTGCCGTTCATCAACACCATCATCACCAATGTGCCGGGTATTCCCGGCACCGTGCCGCGCTACTTCGCCGGGGCGCGGATCCTGTCGATCTTCCCGCTGGTGCCGGTGTGCGATGGCATGGCCATCAGCCACGGCATCACCGGCATCTACGACAACATCAACCTCGGCGTGCTGGCCGACCGCAGCGTGATGGCGGACATGGACTTCTACATCGGCTGCATCGAAGCCTCCACCGAGCAGTACCTGAAACTGGCCGAACAGCACGAGGCGCAAGCCGCTCAGCAGGCCTTGAATGCACTGGCTGAGCCCGTGGTTGCAGCCAGTGCCCGCCAACCTGCACCGCGTGCCAGCGCTGCCCGTCGACGCAAGAACGCCGCCGGCGCGTTGACCGGCGAGCGCCGTGAGTAAACGTGGAGGTGAACGAGATGGTTTTTGCACGACTGCAATCGCGGCAACTGCTGAAGAAGCTGGATGCCGCGCAGAACTATGCCGAGTGGGTGGAGCAGGCCACGGCCCTTGATCAGCAGAGCGGCATGAGCGACTGGAAGAGCTCGGACGCCAGCAAGAGCTATGACTACCGTTCGATCCGCCAGCGCCTGGATCTGATCCGCGACCTGCGTTTTCGCCAGGACTACCACCAGCTGCTGTTCACCCTCAACGAGGGCATCCACGGCAACGTCGGTGGCATGGGCAAGCCGGCGCTGTACAACAAGGCCAAGTTCGGCACCAAGAACCTGATCCACCAGTTCGTCCGCGAGGTCTGCGGTGCGCTGCAGGACATCGACGAGGTCGACGAGTCGATCATCTCGCAGCACGACAAGGAGGACTTCTTAATCCGCGCCGGCCACTGCTATGGCCGCTCGGCGCTGATGCTCAGCGGCGGCGCGGTGCTCGGCTTCTTCCACGCCGGGGTGGTCAAGGCATTGTTCGAGCAAGACCTGCTGCCGGACATCATCTCCGGCTCCAGCGCCGGCTCGATCATCGCCGCCACCGCCTGTACCCACACCGACGAAGAGCTGTCGCACCGTCTGAGCATCGACAACCTGCACCACGAGGTCGACCAGACCTCGTCGATCCGCCCCACGCTGTCGCCCTTCGCCAGCCGCAACCAGCCGATGGATGCCAACAACCTGCGCGAGTACCTGGGCAAGATCATTCCCGATCTGACCTTCCAGGAGGCCTTCACCCTGACCGGGCGCAAGCTCAACATCACCGTCACCGGCCTGGCGCCGGAGCAGGCGCCGCGCCTGCTCAATGCCATCACCTCACCCAACGTGCTGATTCGCTCGGCGGTGATGGCCTCCTGCGCCATCTACGGCATTTACCCGCCGGTGACCCTGCAGTGCCGCAATGCCAAGGGCGAGACGGTGCCTTATCTGCCGGACTTGCGCTGGATCGATGGCTCCTTCGTCGACGACCTGCCGGCCAAGCGCCTGACCCGCCTCTACGGGGTCAACCACTTCATCGCCAGCATGACCAACCCGGCCGCACTGGCCATCACCCCGGACCCGGACGCGCCGGGCAATGCGCTGCGCAAGGTGTTCAACTACCAGCGGCGGATCGTCAAGAACGCCACCACCGAGATGCTCAAGGTCAGCCGCGACCACCTGCGTTTCAAGTCGCCGGCGCTGAACATGATCCAGCACCTGAGCTATGGCGTGCTGGCCCAGGACTACACGGCGGACATCAACATCTTCCTGCGCAACCGCTGGGATCATCCGCTGCGCCTGCTGGCGCCACCGTCACGCCAGGCCATGCTGCGCCTGATCCGCGAGGGCGAACGCTCGACCTGGGAGCGCATCGAGATGGTGCGCAACTGCACGGCAGTCAGCCGCACCCTGGATGACATCCTGCACCGGCGCGGGCTGGAGCAGTGAGGCGACTCAGCCGTTCCAACGCCCCGGCGCGTAGGAGAACACCGGCAGCGACCAGTGCCAGCGGATCGCCGCCAGGCGCAGGGCCAGACCGCTGGCGAAGGAGGCCAGCAGGTTGATGTCTTCGTCGACGCCGAGGTGGCGCAGGCCCAGGTAGAGCAGGGCGACCAGCAGCGAGACGCTGGCGTACAGCTCATGGCGCAGCACCTGGGGCAGGCGGTTGCAGAGGATGTCGCGCAGGATGCCGCCGAACACGCCGGTGATCACCCCGGCCATCACCACTACCGGCAGGGTGTAGTCGAGGTCCAGGGCGACGTTGCAGCCGATCACCGTAAAGGCGATCAGGCCCATGGCGTCGAGCAGCAGGAACAGCCGGCGCAGGTGGTGCATGAAGCGCGCGATGAGCATGGTGAACAGGCCGGCGCAGATGGTCAGGTAGATGTAGCCGGGGTGCTGGGTCCAGCCCACCGGGAAGTTGCCCAGCAGGATGTCGCGCACGGTGCCGCCGCCGAGGGCGGTGATGAAGGCGATTAGGGCGACGCCGAACAGGTCCATGTTGCGTTTGCCGGCGGCGAGCGCGCCGGACATGGCTTCGGCGGTTATGGCGATCAGATAGACGTAGAGCAGCACACAGAACTCCTGCGTTGGCAGGCATTTGCAAAACGTCATCGAGGCAGCCTGGCCTAGGCAAAAGCAGCCGAGAAAGCGCAATTTACGAGCTGTAAATGAGCATTTTGAGGCTGCTTTTAACAACGGCCAGGCAACGCAGATAGTTTTGCAAAAGCCTGTAAGTGCCTCTCCCCCTGTCCTTTTTACCTGAGAGTTTGCGCGGCGCGGCCGCTTGCCCCTTCGGTGGGTCGCCCATGGCGACCGCTCTCCAGACGGCTATGTCGGAATCTCGCAGTGCTGGGCCTGAGCGATCATGGGAGTTTGCGCCTTCGGCGGAGGCGCGCGCGGCGCCTCGCTCTCCTGCGAGGGCGCGCAGTATAGGCAGGCGCCGATCTCAGGCCAACTGGCGCAGTAGTAGTGCGTGCTGCAGATCGATGTTCGCCGGCAATGGCAGATAGAGGGTGTGGCCGTCACCGGGAGCGACATCGGCGCTACTGCCGTCGGCCTTTTCCAGCGCGCCGAGAATGAAGCCGAGGTTGCCGCGCGGTGTCATAAGCTCCAGGCGGTCACCGACAACGAAGCGGTTCTTCACCCGTACCTCGGCCAGCTCGCCGCGCCGCACGCCGGTCAGTTCGCCGACAAACTGCGCCCGCTCACTCTGTGAGTTGCCGCGCTCATAGTTCTGATACGCGTCGTGCACATGGCGGCGCAGGAAGCCCTCGGTGTAGCCACGATTGGCCAGCGACTCCAAATCATCCATCAGGCTCAGGTCGAAGGGCCGGCCAGCCACGGCATCGTCGATGGCTCGGCGATAGGCCTGGGCGCAGCGCGCCACATAGAAGTGGCTCTTGGTACGCCCCTCGATCTTCAGCGAATGCACACCCATATGCGTCAGCCGCTCGACATGCTGGATGGCGCGCAGATCCTTGGAATTCATGATGTAGGTGCCGTGCTCGTCCTCGAATGTCTCCATCAGCTCGCCGGGACGGGTGTGATCTTCCAGCAGGAACACCCGCTCGGTCGGCGCGCCCTGACCGAGGGTGGGCTGGCAGCTTGGGACGATGCCGCCCAGCTGGTCTTCCTCGCCCTCGTGCGCCCGGTACTGCCAGCGGCAGGCGTTGGTGCAGGTGCCCTGGTTGGGGTCGCGCTTGTTGATGTAGCCGGACAGCAGGCAGCGTCCGGAGTAGGCCATGCACAAGGCGCCGTGGACGAACACCTCCAGCTCCATGCCCGGTACCTGCTGGCGGATTTCCTCGATCTCCTCCAACCCCAGCTCGCGGGACAGAATCACCCGGGTCAGGCCCTGGCGCTGCCAGAACGCCGCGCTGGCCCAGTTCACCGCGTTGGCCTGCACCGACAGGTGGATCGGCATCGCGGGGAAGTGCTCGCGCACCAGCATGATCAGACCCGGATCGGACATGATCAGCGCATCCGGCCCCATCGCCACCACCGGCTCCAGGTCGCGCAAAAAGGTCTTCAGCTTGGCGTTGTGCGGCGCGATGTTGACCACCACGTAGAAGCGCTTGCCCAGCGTATGCGCTTCGGCGATGCCGATCTGCAGGTTGGCATGATCGAACTCGTTGTTGCGCACCCGCAGGCTGTAACGCGGCTGCCCGGCATACACCGCGTCGGCGCCATAGGCGAAGGCATGGCGCATGGACTTGAGGGTACCGGCAGGACAGAGCAGTTCGGGGGCTTGGAGCGAAGACATGGCGGCACGGGTATCTGAAATCGGGCGCAGATGGTGCCCGCTACCGTACCGCCGGGTGTTGATCCAGCGCAGCCCTCAGTGCGATGGCGAGCGAATCAACCCGAGTAGGCCGAGAAACAGCGCCAGTCCCAGCAACAGCTTGGCGAAGAAGAAAATCACATAAATCTTCCCGCGGGCCAGGCAGTTACCGGGGCGATGGCGCCACCAAAGGGCAGGAAGCAGAGGATCATGGGGCAAGTAAAGCGAGTGCCAGGAGTTCACAGAGAGGATATGAAAGCAGGTGCGCAGAAACTGGCAAAGTCCACTCTGGCGACTTACATAGCCCTGAGATAAGTCCGCCTGCGTCCTGATCGAAGTACTGTACCAACCTAGGCTCCTCGGACTCTTTTGTGACCGAGAAATAGCGTTGACCGTGAAAAGCACCAGACATGTCTTCGCGACTAAAACCGCTCACGCGCCGTTCACGGAGTGCAAACGCCCAGGCACTCCACTAGACAGTTCAGTGCAGGTTGGCGCTGGGCGCGGCGTACCAGGGCGATCAATTCACGATGGAAGGTCAGCTCACCCAGCTCGATGATCCGCACTCGCGCGCCATGTTCGCGCCACAGCCCGGCCAGAGGGATCAAAGATACGCCCAACCCCGCCTCGACCATGCGCACGATGGCCTCCAGTTCGTCCAGCTCCAAGGCCTCGTTGACCTGCAGACGCTGCGCGCGCAGGAAGCGCTCGACCTGACGACCACCAAACGAGCTGCGGTCGTAGCGCACGAAGGGCTGGCTGGCGAGCAGTTGCAACGGCTCATCGCCGGCCAGCGATTCGGGCGCGATCAGCACGAAGGGCTCGCGAGCCAGCGGCAACTGCTGCAGTTCCTTGGGTAGCTCGAACGGCGGCTTGATCAGCAAGGCCAGGTCCAGCTCGCCGGCATCGACCCGACTGAGCAGGTCCAGCGATACGCCGGGCACCAGCTTCAGTTCGACGCCCGGCGCCTGCTGGCGAAAACGCGGCAATGCCTGCGGCAGCAACCCGGTCTGCACGCTGGCAATAGCGCCTACGCGCAGCTCACCACGCAACTCGCCCGCAGGACTGGCCATTTCCGCATACAGCGCCAGCATCTGTTCGGCCAGCGGCAGGGCATGGCGGCCAGCCGCGTTCAGCTCGGCGCTGCGACCGCTGCGGTCGAACAGGCGCTGGCCGAGGGCCTGCTCCAGCACGCGCATCTGCGCGCTGACTGCCGACTGGGTCAGGCCGACACGCTGGCCGGCTGCAGCGAAAGTGCCGTGGCGGGCCACGGCGACGAAGGTTTTCAGTTCACGCAGCATTGATCGAAATCCTTTGAGCTCGACAGCAAGGATATTCGCTTTTGCATTTAAATCATTGTTGCCAAGATGCCGAAAAAAACCGTGAGGACTCCGTGATGCCAGCTCCCTTTCACCTGGCCATACCCGTGTACGACCTGGCCGCCGCGCGCCACTTTTATGGTGAAGTGTTCGGCTGCGCCGAAGGCCGCAGCAGTGAGCACTGGGTGGACTTCGACTTCTTCGGCCACCAGCTGGTGATCCACGAGGCGCCGAAGATGGCCTATCAGGAGGCGGCGCACAGCAACCCGGTGGACGGCCACGACGTGCCGGTGCCGCATTTCGGCGTGGTGCTGGGCTGGGAAGAGTGGGAGGCGCTGGCCGATCGCCTGCAGGTGCGCGAAACGGCCTTCGTGATCGAACCCTATGTGCGCTTCAAGGGCCAGGTTGGCGAGCAGGCCACCATGTTCCTGCTCGACCCCTGTGGCAACGCCCTGGAGTTCAAGGCGTTCAAGGACATCGGCCAGTTGTTCGCCAAATAGGCTCAGTTGAGCTGCAACAGGCCCGGCAGCTGGGCGGCCAGCTTGTCGTTGTTCACTGGTGCGCGGATGAAACCACGCTGCGTGCCGTCCGGGCCGATGATCACCAGGTTGCCGCTGTGGTCGACGGTGTAGTTCTCCTGGCTGGTGTCGGCCGGAATGAAGGGAATGCTGACGCCGTTGGCCAGCTTCTGGATATCGCCTTCGGCGCCGGTCAGGCCCTGGAAACCGGCATCGAAGAAGCCCAGGTATTTCTTCAACTGCTCCGGTGTGTCGCGGTGTGGGTCGACCGTCACCAGGATCACGCGCAGTTTGTCCTTGGCCTCGGCCGGCAGCATGCCCTGCAGCTGGCGCAGCTGCGCCAGGGTGGCCGGGCAGATGTCCGGGCAGAAGGTGTAGCCGAAGAACAACAGGCTCCACTTGCCCTTGAGCTCGTTCACCGCCACCGCCTGGCCATCCTGGTTGGTCAGCGACAATGCCGGCAGGTTGCGGCTCTGCGGCAACAGAACGATGCCGGCATCGAGCAGGGCCACCTTGTCGGTACCGTCACCCTTGCTGTTGAGTACCTTGTTGACGGTGAGGCCCAGCACCAGGGCGACGAAGGCGGCGAGAACGATAACGGTCTTCTGGGTACGGCTCATGCAATCTCTCTTGGGCTCGGCGGACGAGGTGGTCGTCCGCCGCTATCGAGGGCTGCGGCTCACAGGTTGAGCAGCAGGTAATGGTCTGCCAGCAGGGCAATGAACAACAGGAACAGGTACCAGATACTGTACTTGAAGGTGTTGATCGCGGCGTGCGGCCGGCTGTCACGGTACAACACCCAGGCCCAGAACATGAAACGCCCGCCGAGTATCAACGCGGCACCGAGATAGAGCGGTCCGCTCATGTGGATGGCATAGGGCAGCAGGGTCACCGCCAGCATCGCCGCGGTGTACAGCAGGATGTGCACCTTGGTGTAGTGCTCGCCATGGGTGACCGGCAGCATGGGGATGTCGGCCTTGGCGTACTCGGCCTTGCGGTGGATGGCCAGAGCCCAGAAGTGCGGCGGCGTCCAGGCGAAGATGATCAGCACCAGCAGCAGCGGCTCGGCACTCACGTGCCCGGTCACGGCGACCCAGCCGAGCAGTGGCGGCGCGGCACCGGCCAGGCCGCCGATCACGATATTCTGCGGCGTGGCGCGCTTGAGAAAGCCGGTGTAGAGCACCGCATAACCGAGCAGCGAGGCCAAGGTCAGCCAGGCCGCCAGCTCGTTGGTAAAGGCCAGCAGCAAGGCCATACCCGCCACTGCCAGAAGCAGGGCGAAGCCCAACGCAGCCGGCACCGAGACACGCCCAGTGGTGACCGGACGCTTGTGGGTACGCGCCATGATCGAGTCGATACGCCGGTCGACCACATGATTGACCGCCGCTGCCGCACCGGCACACAGGCCGATGCCGAGGTTGCCGAACAGCAGCACCGTCCAGGGCACCCCAGCGCGGGTGGCGAGGAACATGCCGACCAGCGAGGTGATCAGCATCAGTAGCACAACCTTGGGCTTGGTCAGCTCCAGGTAGTCGCGCCAGCTGGCGGATTCGGAGTGGGCTCGCAGTGCAGTAGCCATGGAGTTTCTCCTTCTTATTTGCTGACAGGGACGAAGGTTGTAGGAGCGAGCTCTGCTCGCGAACCATGAACGGCACTGGATTCGCGAGCAGAGCTCGCTCCTACAGACACGCCGCGCAGGCGATAGTTGATCAGCACCAGCACCAGCAACAGCGCGGCGCCACCGGCGTTATGCGCCACCGCCACCGCCAGCGGCAGGTGCAGCAGTACGTTGCTCACACCCAGGCTGACCTGCACAGCCAGGGCCAGCAGTAGCAGGCCGGCCAGACGACCGAGGCCGGCGACGCGCAGGCGCCAGGCCAACACCAACAGCACCAGACTGAGAGCCACAGCACCGAGGCGGTGGGTCATATGAATGGCGGTGCGCGCATCGCTGTCGAGCTGGCCACCCAGGTAGTTGGGGCCAATGTGCTGGGTCAGATGGAAGCCGTTGGCGAAATCCATCGCCGGCCACCATTCGCCGTGGCAGGTCGGCAGATCGACGCAGGCTACCGCCGCGTAGTTGGAACTGACCCAGCCTCCCAGGGCGATCTGTCCTACTGCCAGGCACAGCGCCAGGCCGGCGAGTACACGCAGACGACCAGGCATATCCGGCAGCACAGGCAGCCCGCCAGACAGACGCAGGCTGAGCAGAAACAACAGCGCAAGAGTGGTGAATCCGCCAAGTAAATGGGCAGTGACCACCTGCGGCCACAGCTGCAACGTCACCGTCCACATGCCGAAGGCCGCCTGGGCGATGACCACGCCGAGCAGCAGCAACGGCAGCTTCAGCGGCTGGCCCTCGCCGCCACGGCGGCGCAGGGCCTGTACAGCCAGAGCGAGAATGACCAGGCCGAGACTGCCGGCGAAATAGCGATGCACCATCTCGTTCCAGCCCTTCTCCGCTTCCACTGGCGCGTGGGGGAAATTGGCTTCGGCATGGGCCAGCTGCGCCTCACTCTGCGGCACACCAATAAAGCCATAGCAGCCCGGCCAATCCGGACAGCCAAGGCCGGCGTGGGTCAGCCGGGTATAAGCGCCGAGCAACACCACGACAACCGCCAGGGCGGTGGCGAACAGGGCCAGGCGATAACCGGGCAGCGCTTTGCGTTCACTCATCCGGGGCCTCTCTTGTTGTTATACGGGCCTTGGGGCTCAACCGATCTGCGACAGCTTCAACAGCAGGCGCAGGTCATTGAGAATGTCCTTGCCTTTGGCTTTGCTGTCATAGCGCAGCACCAGGTTGCCGTGCGGGTCGACTATCCACAGCTGCGCGCCTTCGCTCGCGGGCACCTGCTTCTGGTAGGCCAGGTCATCCAGGCTGTAGCGTCCGAGCTGCGGGTACTCTCGCTGCAGCTGCTGGTCGTAGGCGCCGCTCAGCGGCCGTGCATGCGCCAGGCCATGGGCGGCGCGCGAAGCATCGCGGTTGAGGCCGATATGGATCTGCCGGGCGCTGTAGATCAGCTGCTGACAGTCCGCTGCGCAGTCGCCTGCTGCGGTCACCAGAAGCTGCCAGCGCCCCTCGTCGGCGCCCTGCACGCCGATATCGGCCAGCTGCGTGCCATTGCCGATCAAGGTGCCGTGGTAGTTGCGCCCGTCCGGCACCCAGAAGCGCCACTGGTACATGAAGGTCGCAAGCACCATCGGGCCGATGGCGACCAGCAGCAACAGAATCAGCTGCAGACGACCACGGCGACGTGGCGCGACAGCCTCGCTGGGCAATTCTGGAGTCAGGGTGGTGTTCATGACTGTTCTCCTGCAGGTACGACTCGCGAGCGGGCGTTGTGCCAGCCGAGATAGAGGTAGAGACAGAACAGCGCCGCCGCCAGGGCAAACCATTGCACGGCGTAGCCGCTGTGTTTTTCCGGGCCCATGGCCACCAGCGGCCACTGCGCCTGGTAGGCAGCGGGGCCAGGTTCCAGGCGTACTTCGTAGGCCAGTCCGCCACGACCCAGCTGCCGCCACAGGCGCTCCGGCTCGACAGCGGTGATCAGGCGCGGCCAGTCGCCCGTGTTCGGGTCGGCCTGTAGCTGGAAGGCGCTACCCAGCGGCACATAGACCCGCGCCTGCAGCGCCAGCGGTTGCTCAGGCGTGGTGAACTGCGGGGGTGTACGCCGATCCGGCCAGGGCAGCCAGCCGCGGTTGACCAGCAGCCACAGGCCGCTGCCCTGGTCGTAGAAGGGTTGCAGCAACTCGACACCGACCTGGCCATCGCGCATGCGGTTGTCCAGCAGCAGGCTATGGCGTTCGTCGAACTGGCCGTGCAGGCGAATGCGCAGGTGAGCCAGATCGCTTCGTCGCTCCAGCTCGGTCACGGTGATGGGCTCAGCCTGGCGCCGCGCCTCGAACTCGGCCAGCAGCACGCGCTTCTCCTCGGCCCGCGACAGCTGCCAGAAGCCCAGGCCGACCAGCACCGGCAGCAGCAGAGCCACCACCAGGCTGGGCAGCCAGCCTGGACGAAAGCCGTTCATGCGCTCGCCCCGAGTAGCGGTAATGGGCTGGCTATACTGCAACGACACATCGATTCCCCCATTCCCCGGAGTCACGCATGCTCAAGGCCGCGATCATCCTCTTGCTGCTGGCCACCCTGGTCAGCCTGTTCAGTGGCCTGTTCTTCCTGGTCAAGGACGAGGGCCACGGCTCGCGAGTGGTCAACTCGCTGAGCGTTCGGGTCACGCTGACTGCAATTACCGTGGCGTTGATCGCCTGGGGCTTCTACAGCGGCCAGCTGGTCAGTCACGTGACCTGGTAAACCACCTCAGAGCACGTAGACGAAGATAAACAGCCCCAGCCAGACCACGTCGACGAAGTGCCAGTACCAGCTGGCCGCCTCGAAACCGAAGTGCTTCTCCGAGTCGAAATGCCCCTTATGGATACGAACCAGCATCACCGTCAGGATCAATGCGCCCATGGTCACGTGGGCGCCGTGGAAGCCGGTGAGCATGAAAAAGGTGGCGCCATAGATTCCTGAGCCCAGGGTCAGACCCAGCTCGGTATAGGCCTCGATGTACTCCTCGACCTGCAGCACCAGGAACGCCACGCCGAGCAGGATGGTCAGCGCCAGCCACAACTTCAGCGGCCCACGCTTGTCCTTCTTAAGCGCGTGGTGGGCGAAGGTCACGGTGAAGCTGGAGCTGACCAGCAGGATGGTGTTGATCAACGGCAGGTGCCAGGGATCAATCACCGCGCTAGGTGGCGGGAACAGCTTGGAGTCCGGGTTCTGCAGCAGCGGCCAGCTGTACTCGAAGCCTTCCCAGAGCATGTTGGCCACGCCCTTGTCGCCCTCGCCACCGAGCCACGGGCCGGCCCACATGCGGATGTAGAACAGCGCACCGAAGAAGGCGGCGAAGAACATCACCTCGGAGAAGATGAACCAGCTCATGCCCCAGCGGAACGAGCGATCCATCTGCGGGCTGTACAGGCCGCCGCGACTCTCCTTGATCACGTTGCCGAACCAGCCGAACAGCATGTAGGCGAGGATCAGGCCGCCAACGAAGAAGATCAGCGGGCCGTTGGAGTCGGCACGCTCGGCCTTCATATCGTTGAACCAGGTACCGACCCCGTATACCGAGATCAGCATGCCCAGCGTGGCGATGATCGGCCATTTGCTCTGGGCCGGGACGTAGTAGTTCTCGTGACTCGACATTTTCTTGTTCTCCTTATGGAGCCAACTGCGCGACAGGCGGTTTGCGCGCAGTGATATCGAACAGGGTGTAGGCCAGGGTCAGGTGCTTCACATCCTCGGGTAGATCACGGTCGACGATGAAGCGCACCGGCATCTCGATGCGCTCGCCGGGTTGCAGCACCTGCTGGGTGAAGCAGAAGCACTCGGTCTTGTGGAAGAAGGCTGCGGCCTTGGACGGAGCGACGCTGGGAATCGCCTGGGCAGTCATCGGGTGATCCGTAGGGTTGTAGGCGACGAACAGCATCTCGTTGCTTGCCCCAGCCTTGACCAACAACTCATCGGCCTTTGGGTGGAACTCCCAGACCATGTCGGCGGAGTTGGTGGCGAGGAACTGCACGCGCACCTGGCGTGCCTCATCCACCGCCTGCTCGCCCTGGTAAGCCCCAGCGGTCTTGCCGTTGATACCGAAGGCCTGGCACATCACGTCGTAGATCGGCACCAGGGCGAAGCCGAACGCGAACATGCAGGCCACCACCAGCAGCAGACGGGTGACCAGACGCTTGGTGCTCAGGGCTTCGCTCATGGCGGCGCTCCTACTTCACTTCCGGTGGCGTACTGAAGGTGTGGTAGGGCGCGGGTGAAGGCACCGTCCACTCCAGCCCCTCGGCACCGTCCCAAGGCTTGTCACCGGCCGGTTTGCCGCCACGAATGCACTTGATAACGATGAACAGGAAGAGGAACTGGGTGGCACCGAAAGTGAAGGCACCGATCGACGAGATCATGTTGAAGTCGGCGAATTGCAGGTTGTAGTCCGGAATCCGCCGTGGCATGCCGGCCAGCCCCACGAAGTGCATGGGGAAGAAGGCCATGTTCATGCCGATGAAGCTCATCCAGAAATGCAGCTTGCCGAGGGTCTCGTCGTACATATGCCCGGTCCACTTGGGCAACCAGTAGTAGGCAGAGGCGAAGATGCCGAAGATCGCCCCGGGCACCAGCACATAGTGGAAGTGCGCCACCACGAAATAGGTGTCGTGGTACTGGAAGTCCGCCGGGGCGATGGCCAGCATCAGCCCGGAGAAGCCACCGATGGTGAACAGGATGACGAAGGCCACGGCGAACAGCATCGGCGCCTCGAAGGTCATCGAGCCTTCCCACATGGTGCTCACCCAGTTGAACACCTTCACCCCCGTGGGTACGGCAATAAGCATGGTGGCGTACATGAAGAACAGCTCGCCGGTCAGCGGAATGCCTACGGTGAACATGTGGTGCGCCCAGACGATGAACGACAGGAAAGCGATCGAAGCGGTCGCGTAGACCATCGAGGTGTAACCGAACAACGGCTTGCGCGCGAAGGCCGGGATGATCGAGCTGACCGCGCCAAACGCCGGCAGGATCATGATGTACACCTCGGGGTGGCCGAAGAACCAGAACACATGCTGGAACAGCACCGGGTCGCCGCCACCGGCGGCGTTGAAGAAGCTGGTGCCGAAATGCACGTCCATCAGCATCATGGTCACGCAACCAGCCAGCACCGGCATCACCGCGATCAGCAGGAAGGCGGTGATCAGCCAGGTCCAGACGAACAGCGGCATCTTCATCAGGGTCATGCCGGGGGCGCGCAGGTTGAGGATGGTGGCGATCACGTTGATCGCCCCCATGATCGAGCTGATGCCCATCAGGTGGATGGCGAAGATGAAGAAGGTCACCGACTCCGGCGCGTAGGTGGTCGACAGCGGCGCGTAGAAGGTCCAGCCGAAATTCGGTCCACCTCCTTCAGTGAACAGAGTGCTGACCAACAGGCCGAAGGCCGCTGGCAGCAACCAGAAGCTGAAGTTGTTCATCCGCGGCAGCGCCATGTCCGGCGCACCGACCATCAGCGGGATCATCCAGTTGGCCAGGCCGACAAAGGCCGGCATCACCGCGCCAAACACCATGATCAGACCGTGCATGGTGGTCATCTGGTTGAAGAACTCGGGCTGCACGATCTGCAGGCCGGGCTGGAACAGCTCGGCGCGGATGACCATGGCCATAGAGCCGCCGAGCAGGAACATGGCAAAGCTGAACCACAGGTACATCGAGCCGATGTCCTTGTGGTTGGTGGTCAATACCCAGCGCATGATGCCTTTGGCCGGGCCGTGGTGATGGTCATGGCCGGCATGACCATGCTCTTTGTGCGAGTCGATCACTACGCTCATGTCATTTCTCCTCGGCCTGCTTGAGCTCAAGCACTTCTTTCGGCGTCACCATGTCGCCCATGGCATTGCCCCAGGCATTGCGCTCATAGGTGATGACGGCGGCGATATCCACTTCCGACAGCTGCTTACCGAAGGCGGCCATGGAGGTACCCGGCTTGCCGTGGAAGACGATGTCCAGGTGCCCTTCTTTCGGTCCGGTGGCGATCTTCGAGCCCTTGAGCGCCGGGAACATCGGCGGCATGCCCTGGCCCTCTGCCTGGTGACAGGCCGCGCAGCTGGTGTGGTAGACCTTGTCGCCGCGCTCGACCAGCTCCTCCAGCGTCCACTCCTTGCTGGTCAGCTCCTTGAGCTTGGCGGCCTCTTCCTTGCGCACGGCCAGCCACTCGGCGAAGTCTTCCTTGCTCTTGGCCTCGACCACCACCGGCATGAAGCCGTGGTCCTTGCCGCACAGCTCGGTGCACTGGCCGCGGTAAATGCCGGGCTCCTCGATGCGCGTCCAGGATTCGTTGACGAAGCCGGGAATGGCGTCCTTCTTCACCGCCAGGGCCGGCACCCACCAGGAGTGGATGACATCGGCGGCAGTGATCAGGAAGCGCACCTTGGTGCCCACCGGCACCACCAGCGGCTCGTCCACTTCCAGCAGGTAGTGCTCGTCCTTGTCCGCCTTGTTGTGGATCTGGTCGGACGGCGTGGCCAGGTTGCTGAAGTATTCGACGTCCTGGCCCAGATACTTGTAGTGCCACTTCCACTGGTAGCCGGTGATCTGGATATCCAGCTCGGACTCGGAGGTGTCGTAGATGTCGATCAGGGTCTTGGTGGCCGGAATGGCCATGACCACCAGGATGACCAAGGGCACGACAGTCCAGAGAATCTCGACTGTGGTGCTCTCATGGAAGTGTGCCGGTTGCTGGCCGGTGGAGCGGCGGTGGATCAGCATCGACCAGAACATCACGCCGAATACCACCACGCCGATCACCACACAGATCCAGAAGATGATCATGTGCAGGTCGAAGACGGTACGGCTGACCTCGGTGGCTCCGGGCGCCATGTTCACCGTCCAGGCGGCTTGCGCCGAGCCGAATGCCAGCCACAGCATGAGGCCCATCCAGACTCGTGGATGTCGCATCATTACGGGTTCCCCTCATTGTTCTTGTTATCCCGCCGGTCAAGCCTGCGGCTTAGGGATCGACCTTGCCGATACTGCTGGCTGCAACTGTCGAAACCTCTCCGTGCCGTAGCCCGTCCGGTTCCATCAGGTAACGCCTTGCGATTTCGAGTATAGACAGGGGATGCGACAGCACAACGCCGCCAGAAAAATCACACTCGGATCCCACCGAAGTCCTATAGGCCTTGATTCCCTAGGCATTGAAGAATCTGCAATGGCACTTCATATATCCGAGCGCACAAAGCTGTGAATTAAATATGACAATTCGATCTTAGTCGTAGCGTCTACCCGGCTAAGGTGAAGTCTCGCTTGTCTCATGTCCCTGCTCAGGAGCCGTCATGAACTCATCCGCGTTACGTCAACAGATCCAGCAAGCCTTGGCGCAAGAGGCCGCCACGGGGCAGCTGGCACGCCAGCTGGAGCAGCAACTGGGTGGCCTGCACCCCACGATTCAGCTACCTGCCGGCGACGCTCACGGGGTGCTGCTGCGCTTCGTCAGCGCCTACATCGAGCAGGTGCCGGACGTGCTCGATGCGGCCAACAGCGTGGCCCGCGAGGCTGGTATCGAAGCCCAGGTGAAGCCGGTGCTGAAGGTGGCCGAACACTTCTTCCTCTCCCCGCCCGAGGTCATGGACGGGCATCAGGGGCTCGACGCCCTGCTCGACGAAGCCTACCTGGCCCATCGCCTGGTGGAGGAAGTCAATGATCGCTACATCGCCCACCTGGGCCAGCCACTGATCCCGCTGGACACCACGGTGGCCAACGTCATTGCTCACCAGCTGATCGGCGAGCCCTTCGCCAACCAGCTGGACGAAGCCGTGCACCATGCTCTGGATGGCCTGCTGAACGAGCAGATTTTCCAGCAGCACTCGGTGCAGGAATACCGCGCCCGCCTGAGCAGCCCGCAAACCCTCGCCGCCTGGCAGAGCTGGCCCTGTCTGTCGCGCCAACTGGGGGTAGAGCTGGGGTTGCCGGCCTGATCTGACCATCCGCGCACCGCGCCTGCCCAGGGATTTGGGCTGCGCAGGCGCTCTCCCGCCAAGACCCGACCACGGCCCAGGCCGCCATTGCCCCAGCTGAGAAAGCATCCGTGTAAGTGCCCCGCTTGGCCAAAGCGTTAACCCGCTCGCATTCCATCGCCACAGCTGCACAGCGTCATCATTCCGTCTTCATAGACCCTTAGCGTCATGGCTCCGTCGCAACTCCTCTGCAGAAGGACCCGAACGATGAGCCTTGATGACCAGAACACCGTGCTGTTTGGCAACGGCGATGAACCTCTCAGCAACCACTCCGCCAACCCGCATATGAGCGAACTGATCGATCAGCGCCGCCGGCAGATTCTCGCCGGCGGTGCGGCGATCGGCGCTCTGGGCTTCCTCGGCGTGCTGCCGCAGGCAGTGGAAGCCGCCGAGAAGAGCGCCAAATTGCCGTTCAAGAAACGCAACCGTCTGCCCTTCGAGGCTCTGCCGGTAAACCGCGCCGACACCATCACGGTCCCTGCCGGCTATCGCGCCAGCGTGATCCTGCCCTGGGGCACGCCAATCAGCGGCAATTTCCCGGCCTTCCTCGAAGACGCCAGCAACAGCGCCCAGGATCAGGCCGAGCAGGTCGGCATGCACCATGACGGGATGCACTTCTTCCCCGCCGATGGACGTCGCGGGGGTGGCCGTAATTCCGATCACGGCCTGCTGGTGTTCAACAACGAATACATCGACGCCCCGCTGCTGCACCCCAACGGCCCGACCGCGGTTAACGGCCTGCGTACCGTGGCCGAGGAAGTGCGCAAGGAAATCAATGCCCACGGCGTGACCATCGTCGAGATCCGCCGCGACCGTTTCGGCGACTGGCAAGTAGTGCCCGGCCGCTACAACCGCCGCGTCACTGCCGCCACGCCGATGCAGATCGCCGGCCCGGCCCGTGGCCACAGCCTGCTCAAGACCCGCTACAGCCCACAAGGCACCGCCACCCGTGGCACCCAGAACAACTGCTCGAACGGCTACACGCCCTGGGGTACCTACCTGACCTGCGAGGAGAACTGGGCCGGCTACTTCGCCAGCCGCGACTCCGACCTACCGCGCGAACTGCAACGCTACGGCCTGCGCAGCACCAGCCGCTTCGGCTGGGATACCCTTGCCGGCGACGAGTTCGAGCGTTTCGATGCCACCCGCAAGGCCGCCGACGCCACGGGCGACTACCGCAACGAGCCCAACCATTTCGGCTGGATCGTCGAGATCGATCCCTTCGACCCGACGTCCACGCCGATCAAGCACAGCGCCCTCGGCCGCTTCGCCCACGAGGGTCTGATCTTCGCCCCGGTGCGCGCCGGACGCCCGCTGGTGTGCTACTCCGGCGACGACTCGCAGAACGAGTACATCTACAAGTACGTCAGCCGTGGCAAATACCTGCCGATCCTGCGCCGCCCCGGCAGCCTGCTGGACGACGGCACACTCTACGTGGCGCGCTTCAAGACAGACGGCACTGGCGAATGGCTGGCGCTGGACATCCGCGACAAGGCCTTCCGCGCCGCCTGCAGCGCCGCCGGAGTGAGCTTCGCCGACCAGGGTGAAGTGCTGATCAACACCCGTCTGGCCGCCGATATCGTCGGCGCCACCAAGATGGACCGCCCGGAGTGGGGCGCGGTCAACCCGGACAACGGCGAGGTCTACTTCACCCTCACCAACAACAGCTCGCGTACCGTGCCGGATGCCGCCAACCCACGCGCAGCCAACCCCTACGGGCACATCATCCGTTGGCGCGAGGGCCGCAGCGACCATGCCGGCACCAGTTTCCGCTGGGACATCTTCCTGCTCGCCGGCCCGCAGTCCGACAGCCGCGCGCCGAATGGTGCGGCGCTGGACGAGACGAACATCCTGGCCAGCCCGGATGGTCTGTGGTTCGACCCGGATGGTCGCCTGTGGATCCAGACCGACATGAGCGGCAGCCAGCTGGCCAGCGGCCCGTTTGGCCACAACCAGATGCTGGTGGCCGACCCGCGCACGGGTGAAGTGAAGCGCTTCCTCACCGGGCCGATCGGCGCCGAAGTCACCGGCATCAGCGCCACACCGGACTTCCGCACCCTGTTCGTCAACATCCAGCACCCAGGCGAAGGCTCCACCGCCACCAACCTGCTCAGCAGCTGGCCGGACGGCCCGGGGCGCCGCCCGCGCTCGGCCACCGTGGTGGTCACCCGCGAGGACGGCAAGCGCCTGATGTAAGGCTGGAACGGCGCTAGACGACAAGGCCGCGCTCAAGCGCGGCCTTGTCGTTGAACAACGCAGCCCGGATGCAATCCGGGAAGCAGGCAGCGTCGCCCCCGGATTGCATCCGGGCTACGGCTGGCCGCTTCGCGGCACTCGGGTCGTTGAGCAGACCGGGAAAGCCAGCCGCAGCCTTGCCCGTTCAGTCATCCAGCACCACCTGCAGGCTGATTTCGGCATTCAGCACTTTCGACACCGGGCAGCCGTTCTTGGCGGTTTCCACTGCCTGCTCGAAGGCAGCGCGGTCGGCACCGGGAATGCGCGCCTTGAGGCTCAGGTGCACGGCGCTGATGACGAAACCGCCGTCGGTCTTGTCCAGGGTCACTTCGGCCTGGGTGTCGATGCTCTCGGCGGTCATCCCGGCCTCGCCCAGTTCCTTGGACAGCGCCATGGAGAAACAACCGGCATGGGCCGCGCCGATCAGCTCTTCGGGGTTGGTGCCGGGCTGGCCTTCGAAGCGGGTGTTGAAGCCATAGGGCGTCTCGCTGAGGGCACCGCTCTGGGTGCTGATGGTGCCCTTGCCGTCCTTGATGCCGCCCTGCCAGTGGGCCGAGGCCGTTTTCTTGATGCTCATCGCAATGCTCCTCTCAAGCCGTGGGTGTACAGCCTGAGAGGGCATAGCCGCCCTTCAAGTTCGCATTATTTCAGCGCAGTCCGGCGGCAATTTCGAAACTGCGCAGGCGATGGGCCGGGTCGTACAGGTCACAGGTGAAAATCAGCTCGTCGGCACCGCTCTGCTCCAGCAGCACTTCCAGACGCGCGCGGATCTTCTCCGGCCCGCCAATGGCGGCCAGGCCAAGGAAATCCCCCACCGCCTGTTGCTCGTGAGCCTGCCAGCGGCCGGCCATGCTTTCCACCGGCGGACGCAGCACCAGGCTTTGGCCACGGATCAGCGCGAGGATGCGCTGGTAGGCGCTGGTGGCGAGGAACTCGGCTTCCTCGTCGGTCGGCGCAGCGATCAGCGGTACACCGATCATGGCGTAAGGCTTGTCCAGCACGGCCGAGGGCTGGAAGTTCTCGCGGTAAATACGCAGCGCCTGGTGCAGGTAGCGCGGCGCGAAGTGCGAGGCGAAGGCGTAGGGCAGCCCCTTCTGCGCCGCCAGCTGGGCGCTGAACAGGCTGGAACCGAGCAGCCAGATCGGCACGCCGCTGTCCATGCCGGGCATGGCGATCACGTTCTGTCCGGGCTGGCGCGGGCCGAGCAGGCGCTCCAGCTCCTCGACATCCTGGGGAAAGTCGTCCGGGCCACCGAGGCGGTCGCGACGCAGGGCGCGAGCGGTCGCTTGGTCAGCCCCCGGCGCACGGCCGAGGCCCAGCTCGATGCGGTCGGGATAGAGCGCGGCAAGGGTGCCGAACTGCTCTGCCACCACCAGCGGCGCGTGGTTGGGCAGCATGATGCCGCCAGAGCCCAGACGCAGGGTCGAGGTATTGGCCGCCAGGTAGCCCAGCAGCACGGCGGTGGCGGAGCTGGCGATGCCTTCCATGTTGTGGTGCTCGGCCACCCACATGCGCGAGAAGCCCAGTTTCTCGACGTGCCGGGCAAGCTCAAGCGAGCGCTGCAGGGCGGGTGCGGCGCCGACATCGTCATCGCGCATGGGCGCCAGGTCGAGCACGGAGAATGGCGTATTGGACAGCTGGCTCATCGGGGGCCTCCTCGGGGTCATCCAACCGATATGGGGCCATACGCGGCAATTGGAAGGGCGTGCGCGGCGATAGGCTCTGGGCGGGTTGAAGCCGCTCCCACGATATTCGTAGGTTGGGTCGGGCCGCGCAGGTTGAGGGCCGAAGCCCAACAGCGGAGGTGCAACCAGGGGTTACGCCCGTTGGGCTTCGCTGCGCTCAACCTACCCACTAGCCTGATCTCAGTCACGGCGGAGCCGAGCCCAGCGGGAGCGGCTTTAGCCACGATTGGTCAGGCTTAGTCCGATAGTGGCGAATTCGACAAAGAAAAAAGCCGGGCCTCTTGCGAAGCCCGGCTTGCTGTTACAGCCGAGGATCAGCCGCGCTGGTAGGCGATTTCCTTGCTGCCACCATCGCAGCTACCTACTACCTGCTTGTCGCCCGCCGCGCCCTTGTCGACCACTTCCAGCGTGTAGCTGGCGACACCATTGGCCTGGATCTTGGCGTCGATCTCGGCCTTGAGCTCCTCGCATGGCTTGGCCGCCAGCGCAGAGCCGGCAACGGCGAACAGGGCCAGGCCCAGCATCGTCTTCTTCATGGGTAACGCTCCTTCGTTGAATGGACTTGCGAGCGCCAACCGGCCGACTACCTGGCCAGTCAGCGCCTGTATGGCAGTCAGCTATTGCTGATACGAAAACCAACCTTGAGCTCGACCTGGTAGTGCGCCACCTTGCCGTCGACGATATGCCCACGGGTATCGATGACCTCGAACCAGTCCATGTTACGCACGCTCTTGGCACACTCGGCCAGGGCGTTCTGAATGGCATCCTCGATGCTCTGCTTGGAAGTACCGACAACTTCGATTTTCTTGTAGGTGCGATGGTCGGACATGGGGTTTCTCCTGTGTCTACCGTACAAATTCCGCGCGCAAAGCGCGCCTGCACTTGTGGCCTGCCAAGGGCGGAATAAGTTCAGCTTAGCTGCGCGCCAGCCATGCACAGGCAATGGTTGATTGCAGAATGCCAGAGCGCACCGATAGAATGAGATAAATTCTCATTAGCAACAGATTCCCGCCTTTGTCCTCCAAACTCGGCTTCTTCTTCAGCGCACACCATCGCTGGCTGCTGCAACACGTGCAGCGCCAGGTGCGCCACCGTGCCGATGCCGAGGACACCGCGGCGGAGACCTTCTGCCAGCTGCTCACGGCGCGCATTGACCCGGAAACCATCGAGCAGCCGCGTGCCTACCTGTCGACCATCGCCCGCCGGCTGATCTTCGACCGCTACCGCCGCCGGCGCCTGGAGCAGGCCTACCTGGAGCGCCTGGCCCTGCTGCCCGAGGAACTGGCGCCGTCGCCGGAAGAACAGCACCTGCTGCTCGAAGCGCTGAGCGCCATCGACCGCGCTTTGGCCGGCCTGCCGCTGGTGGTGAAGAAGGCCTTCCTGCTCAGCCAGCTGGACGGCCTCACCTACACCGAGATCGGCCGCCGCCTGGCCGTTTCCGAGCGCACCGTAGGCCGCTACATGACCCAGGCGCTGCGTCAGTGCTACCTCAGCGGAGCCCAGCCATGAGCCGCGAACTCGACCCCATCGCCGAACAGGCCATCGCCTGGATGGTGCGCCTGCACTCGGGTCGTGACCCCGCGCGTCAGCAGACCGAGTTACAGGCCTGGCTGGACGAGAGCCCGGCCCACGCCCGTGCCTGGGAACAGCTGCAGCGCGGCCTGGGCAACCACTACGCGCTGCTGCGCAAGGCGCCGAACAGCCTGCGCGACCCCCTGTTGCAGCCAGAGCTGAAGCGCCGCGACGTGCTGCGCGGCCTGGCTGGCCTCGGCCTGCTCGGCGGCGGCCTGTGGCTGGGTGTGCAGAGCAGGCCTGGCCAGGCGCTGCTGGCCGACCTCAGCACGGGTGGCGAACGCCGCGAACTGTCGCTGCCCGATGGCAGCCGCCTGAGCCTGAATGCGGGCAGCGCGGTCGACGTCGATTTCACCACCGAGCGCCGCCTGCTGAAGCTGCGCCACGGCGCGCTGGTGGTGCAGGTCGCCGCCGACCCCAATCGTCCGCTGATCGTGCGCACCGCCCAGGGTGAGGCCCGCGCGCTGGGCACGCGCTTCCTGGTCGAACAGCAGGTCGACAGCACTCGCGTGGTGGTACTGGAGCACGACGTGCAGGTCTCGCTATCGAGCGGCGCGCGCCTCGACCTGCAGGAAGGCCAGGCCGCGCTACTACAGAGCGGACGCATCGAACGTCTGGCTGGCGAACAACGCTACCGCGCCGACTGGCTGGACGGCCGCCTGAGCGTGCTCGACGAGTCGCTGGCCGAGGTCATCGACGCCCTGCGTCCCTACCATCGCGGCCTGCTGCGGGTCAGCCCGCAAGTCCGCGGCCTGCGCGTGCAGGGCGTGTTCCCGCTGGACGACAGCTCGCGCAGCCTCACCGCCCTGGCGGAAACCCTGCCGATTCGCGTCGACCGCTACGGCCCCTGGCTGACCCTGATAGGTCCGGTCAACTAAGGCGATCACGGCGCTAAGTGAAAATTTCTCGCATTTGTGTCCGGTTTTCCGCGCTCGTCCCACCTATCTCCTGACCACCCATATTTTTGCAGGAGACTCCCGTGTTCGAACCCTGGTCCCGCGCCCTCGCCCTGTCGCTGTCCCTGGCCTGCGCCAGCACCCTGGCAGTCGCCGAACAACGGCTGATCCGCTTCGACCTGCCCGCCGCCAGCCTGGGCGAGACCCTCAACGCCATCGCCCGCCAGAGCGGCCACGTGGTGTCCCTGGAGCCGGTGCTGGTGCGCGGCAAACAGGCGCCGGCGATTCGCGGCGAAATGACTGCCGAACAGGCCCTGCAGCAGGCCCTACAAGACAGCGGCCTGGAGCTGCGCAGTACCGAGAGCGGCACCTACAGCGTGCAGCCCAAGGTCGAGGGCGACGGCGCGCTGGAGTTGGGCGCCACCAGCATCAATGCCAGTGGCCTGGGTGCGACCACCGAGGGCAGTGGTTCCTACACCACCTGGCAAATGAGCACGGCCACCAAACTGGCCCTGTCGATGCGCGAAACGCCGCAGGCGGTCACTGTAATGACACGCCAGCGCATGGACGACCAAGCGATGACCAGCATCACCGACGTGGTGCAGAACACCCCCGGCCTGTTCCTCAGCAAGGCCGATGGCCCGGGCCGTCCCTCGTTCAGCGCCCGCGGCTTCGATATCGACAACGTGATGTACGACGGCCTGCCCAGCTACTACCAGGGTTGGCTGATGGGCGCGCAGCCGAACCTGGCGATGTTCGACCGGGTGGAAGTGATTCGCGGCGCCACCGGGCTGATCAGCGGCAGCGGCAACCCTTCGGCGGCGATCAACCTGGTGCGCAAGCGCCCGACCCGCGATGCGCAGGTGAGCCTGACCGGCGGTCTCGGCCGTTGGGACGACTATCGCGGCGAGGTCGATGTCAGCGGTGCGCTGAACGACAGCGGCAGCCTGCGCGGACGGGTGGTCGGCGCCTACCGCGACGCCAACAGCTTCCACGACGAGGAAGAACACGACCACGGCTTGTTCTACGCCATCAGCGAAGCCGACCTGAGCGAAAACACCACCCTGTCGGTGGGCTTCTCGCGTCAGGAAGACCAGACCAACCTGTTCTGGGGTGGCCTGCCCATCGGCGTCGATGGCCGTCACCTGGATCTGTCGCGCTCCAGCTATCCCGGTAGCGACTGGGAAAACAAGGAACTGAAGATCAACACCCTGTTCACCGACCTGGAGCACCGCTTCGACAACGATTGGAAGCTGCGTTTCAGTGCCATGCACAGCTGGCAGGACGGCCTGTTCTCCGGCACCTACCTGCGCCGCGACAGTGCGCTGGACATGTACCACCAGGCGTTCCAGGCGCGTTACGACGAGGACCACGACGCCTTCGACCTGTACGCCAGCGGGCCGCTGGAACTGTTCGGCCGCACCCATGAGGTCGTCGTCGGCGTCAGCGAACGCGAGTACGACAAGGTCACCCACAGCTACAGCGGAGGCGGCATGATCGCGGTGAATGCGCCCAAGCCGAACTTCGTGCGCAGCGGCAAGAGCCAGGAGGTCACCACACAGGAGGGCGCCTACCTCACCACCCGCCTGAGCCTGGCCGACCCGCTGACCCTGATCCTAGGTGGACGCCTGGACTGGTACGAGTACGACAATCGCGACGCCGAGGGCGACTACAAGGTAACGCGCAACGTCACTCGCTACACAGGCCTGGTCTACGACCTCGACGAGCACCACTCGGTATACGCCAGCTATACCGATATCTTCCAGCCACAGAGCGCCAAGGATGTATCGCAGAAGGTGCTGGAGCCGATCGTGGGCGAGAACTACGAGCTGGGTATCAAGGGTGAGTACTTCGATGGTGCGCTGAACGCCAGTCTGGCGGTGTTCCAGATCGACCAGCAGAACCGCGCAGTGACCGACTATGACGCCCCGCTGGTGTGTGACGGCTGGTACTGCTCGAAAGCCTCCGGCTCGGTGCGCAGCCAGGGCCTGGACATGGAACTGCAGGGTGCGCTGACCGACAACTGGCAGGTCGGTGCCGGCTACACCTACACCCGCGCCCGCTACCGACATGACGACGACGAGTCTAACGAGGGCGAGCGCTTCGACTCCGATGCACCGGAGCACCTGTTCAAGCTGACCAGCCTGTACCACCTGCCGGACCAACTGGAGAAGTGGCGCGTGGGCGGCACCCTGTACTGGCAGAGCCGCGTATACAACGACGTGGATCTGCCCAGCGGTAGCATCTACCGCCTGGAACAGGGCAGCTACGCCACCGTTGACCTGCTGGCCGGCTACCAGGTCAACGAGCACCTAGACCTGCAGCTGAACGTCAACAACGTCCTCGACCGCAACTACTACTCGGGCATCGGCTACGACATCTACTGGGGTTCGACCGACACCTACGGCGACCCGCGCAGCTACCTGCTGACGGCCAAGTACGACTTCTGACGGAAACGGCGGTTGAGGCACATGCGGTGAGACCCAACAAAGGAATTGTCTGAGGGCGCGTTTGTTGGGCTTCGCCGTGCTCAACCCAACCTACAAGCTCGGCCTCACGTGCATGTGTAGTAGGTAACGCGTAGGTTGGGCTGAGGCGCATAGCGCCGAAGCCCAACGCTGTACCCTGAAGTGGTGGAGAAGCTGCGCGTTATCCACCCTACAACAGCGCATCTACAGATGAAGACGGACGAGCTCCGGGAAAATCGCAGCACCTTTACGATCTTTACCTGTTGCCGCCCTGCAGCTCGCGGCGCAGCCAGTCGGCCAGGCGCTCGGCGCGGCGCTCACCGCGTCGGCTTGCCACCCACAGGGCCAGGCGGGCGTCGGTTTCGACAAAGCCCCAGGGCGCGACCAGGCGGCCAGCGGCGAGGTCGTCGGCCACCAGCGGTTGCGGCGCGATAGCCACACCCAGGCCGCTGGCGGCGGCTTCCAGCAGGTAGTAGAGGTGCTCGAAGCCCTGACCCTGCTGCAGCTTTTGCACAGCCAAACCTTGGGCCTCGGCCCATTGTGGCCAAGCCTGGGGCCGCGAGGCGGTGTGCAGCAGCGGCTCGCCGAGCAGCGCGGCGGGCGGTTGGCCGGCCAGCTCGGCGCTGCGCGCATAGCGCGGGCTGAGCACCGGGCCGATGCGCTCCACGCCCAGCTCGAACACCTGCATGTCCGCTGGCCACGGCGGCTCGGCGAACAACAGGGTGGCATCGACCTGCGGGCTACGCGGGTCCAACTCGCCCTGGCTGGTCGACAACTGCAGGTGCAGCTCCGGCAGGTCCTTCTGCAGACGATCCAGACGCGGGATAAACCAGCGCGCCAGCAGGCTGCCGGGGCAGCCGAGGACAAAGGGCCGCTCGCTGTCCTGCTGACGCAACTCGGCGCAGACCTCGCGCAGGCGCTCGAAGGTCTCGCTGCTGACCTCACGCAGGCGACGTCCGGCATCGGTGAGTTTCACGCCGCGGCCCTCCTTGTCGAACAGGGCCACGCCAAGCTGTTCCTCCAGCACACGGATCTGCCGGCTCACCGCACCGTGGGTCACATGTAGTTCAGCCGCCGCCTGGCTAACACTTTGCAGTCGGGCAGCGGCCTCGAAGGCGCGCAGGGCATTCAGCGGGGGGAGTTCGCGGCTCATGACTTGTGACTTTTTCTGACGTGTTAGCGCAATCTAATCGCTTTTCCCCAGCGCGGCCAGGGGTAGAATGGCTGCCATGTCCTTCTCCCGACGGGAGAAGGTGGCCGCAGGCCGGACAAGGGATTGCCCCTGCCGAGCCGCCCCTCACCCCCGGCCCCCTCTGCCAATGGCAGAGGGGAGCAAAAGCAGGAGCCCTGCCATGACTTCACTTCGCACCGGCCCAGACGCCACCGGCCCAGACGCCACCGGCCTGTTCGGCCAGTTTGGCGGCCAGTACGTCGCCGAGACCCTGATGCCGCTGATCCACGACCTCGCCGCCGAATACCAGAAGGCCAAGGCCGACCCGGAATTCGCCAAGGAACTGGCCTACTTCCAGCGCGACTACGTCGGCCGCCCGAGCCCGCTGTATTTCGCCGAGCGCCTGACCGAGCACTGCGGCGGCGCCAAGATCTACTTCAAGCGCGAAGAGCTGAATCACACCGGCGCACACAAGATCAACAACTGCATCGGCCAGATCCTCCTGGCCAAGCGCATGGGCAAGAAACGCATCATCGCCGAGACCGGCGCCGGCATGCACGGCGTGGCCACCGCCACCGTGGCCGCGCGCTTCGGCATGGAGTGCGTGATCTTCATGGGCACCACCGACATCGATCGCCAGCAGGCCAACGTGTTCCGCATGAAGCTGCTGGGCGCCACCGTGATTCCGGTCACCGCCGGCACCGGCACCCTGAAAGACGCGATGAACGAAGCACTGCGCGACTGGGTGACCAACGTACATAACACCTTCTACCTGATCGGCACCGTCGCCGGCCCGCACCCGTACCCGGAGCTGGTGCGCGACTTCCAGGCGGTGATCGGCAAGGAAACCCGCGAGCAAATGCAGGAGAAGGAAGGCCGCCTGCCTGACAGCCTGGTCGCCTGCATCGGCGGCGGCTCCAACGCCATGGGCCTGTTCCACCCCTTCCTCGACGACGCCAGCGTGAAGATCATCGGCGTCGAAGCGGCCGGACACGGCATCGAAACCGGCAAGCACGCCGCCAGCCTCAACGGCGGCGTGCCGGGCGTGCTGCACGGCAACCGCACCTTCCTGCTGCAGGACGACGACGGCCAGATCATCGACGCCCACTCGATTTCGGCGGGTCTGGACTACCCGGGCATCGGCCCCGAGCACGCCTGGCTGCACGACATCGGCCGCGTCGAGTACTGCTCGATCACCGACGACGAAGCCCTCGCCGCCTTCCACCAGTGCTGCCGCCTGGAAGGCATCATCCCGGCCCTGGAGAGCTCCCACGCCCTGGCCGAAGTGTTCAAGCGCGCACCGAACCTGCCCAAGGATCACCTGATGGTGGTCAACCTGTCCGGCCGCGGCGACAAGGATATGCAGACCGTGATGCACCACCTCGACCTGTCCAAAGCGGAGAACCACTGATGAGCCGTCTGCAGAACCGCTTTGCCGAACTGAAAGAGCAAAACCGAGCCGCCCTGGTCACCTTCGTCACCGGCGGCGACCCGGACTATGAGACTTCCTTGCAGATCCTCAAGGGCCTGCCGGCCGCCGGTGCCGACGTGATCGAGCTGGGCATGCCCTTCACCGATCCGATGGCCGACGGCCCGTCGATCCAGCTGGCCAACATCCGTGCCCTGGGCGCCAAGCAGACCCTGGCCAAGACCCTGCAGATGGTCCGCGAATTCCGCGCGGGCGAAGCCAACACCCCGCTGGTGCTGATGGGCTACTTCAACCCCATCCACTACTACGGCGTGGACAAGTTCATCGCCGACGCGAAAGAGGCCGGCGTGGACGGCCTGATCGTGGTCGACCTGCCACCGGAACATAACGCCGACCTGTGCTTCCCGGCCCAGGCCGCCGGCATCGACTTTATCCGCCTCACAACGCCTACGACTGACGACAAGCGCCTGCCGACCGTTCTCAACGGCAGCTCGGGCTTCGTCTACTACGTCTCCGTGGCCGGCGTCACCGGCGCCGGTTCGGCGTCCATGGACCAGGTGGAAGAGGCCCACGCGCGCCTGCGTCGCCACACCGACCTGCCGGTGTGCATCGGCTTCGGCATCCGCACCCCGGAGCACGCCGCCGACGTGGCGCGCCGCGCCGAAGGCGTGGTGGTGGGCTCGGCGTTGGTCGACCAGATCGCCAAGGCCGCCAGCCCGCAGCAGGCCGTCGAAGGCGTACTGAACCTGTGCGCCCAGCTGGCCGAGGGCGTGCGCGGCGCTCGTCGCTGAGTTCGTCCCGTAATAGAAAAAGCCGCCCGAGGGCGGCTTTTTCGTTTCAGCGGCAGCTGCTTTGTGTGGGAGGGGCCTTGGCCGCGACAGGGGCCGCGTTGAAGACAGTTGCGCCCACAAAAAACAGCCCAGCACTGTCTGTAGGAGGGGTTTGGCGGCACTCCGCCTTGGCCGCGCCGCTTCTGTGCGGCCCCTGTCGCGGCCAAGGCCCCTCCTACATGTGCTCACTGCCACGCTTAGAGTCGGCCTGATAAGACAGCTGCTCCCACAGGGCTGTGCAGGTGACCAGCCGCAGCACCTGCCAGTAGCCCGGCGGCTCCGGGGTCAGGCCGCGCTCGCGCAGCAACGCATGCAGCTGCGGCAGACGGAAGTAGGGCACCGAGGCCATCAGGTGGTGCTCGATGTGGTAGTTGACCCGGATCGGCGCGACGAAGGCACGCGCCAGCCAGCCGGCGCGGGTGGTGCGGGTATTGCGCAAAGTATCGCGAGAAGGCTCCAGGCAGGCATGCTCGGCCATCGAGCGAATGCGCAGGAACAGCGGGAAGGGTGTGACATAGGCCAGCGCCCACACAGCGTATAGCCAGGCTTCGCCGCAGGCCCACAGCGCGGCTAGCAACAGGCCATTGCTGATCAGCATGCCGGCGGCGTTGCCGAGGAAAGTCAGCGGATAGCTCCACCAGCGCCGGCCTTCCTGCGGCAGCACCTGTACATCGTTGGCCACCGTCCACTTCAGTACACCGGCATCCATCAGCACCCGGCCGAGCATGAACTTCAGCCCGGTGACGCCGAACAGGTCGCGGGCCAGCTTGCGCAGCAGCGAGGTGCGCGTGGTGGGGAAGCCGGCCACCAGTGACAGGTCAGGGTCCTGCTCGCTGGAAGTCTTGGCGTGGTGCACCAGGTGGTAGGGGCGGTACTTGTGCAGCTCGTTCCACACCGGCCGCGCGCACAGCCAATCGGCCAGCACGTCGTTGCCCCATTTGCTCTTGAACAGGGTGCCGTGCGCGGCATCGTGCTGCAGGATGGCCAGGCATAGCTGGCGCCCGGCGATGATCGCCAGGCCTGCCAGCAGGGCGAGGGCAAAGCCCCATAACGGCAGGTTTTCCCGGGCCCAAGCCAGGCCGGCGAAAGTCAGCGCCAGCACGCCCCAGGTAGAAAATACGGCCCAGCTGCCGTGCCAGTTGCAGCGCTGGGTGAGAGTGCGGATTTCCTCGCGGCTGAGGATATCGGCGATGCGGGTACGGGTCTCGGACATGGCGGGACGCTCATTGTTGGAGTCGTTCCGATTGCAGCATCAGCCGCAGCACATTGCAGGCGCCGGAGGCGACTGAATGCACTGCGATTCGGCCAAAGCGTTTAGCGCAGCTTGCCGGCCATGGCAGTCAGGACAGTCAGCACATCCCGCGCCAGGCGCTTGGAGCGCGCGCCGTTCCAGCCGGTGCGCGGCTGCGGGCTATTGTCATGGTCCTTGAACGGCATCTCCACCGTGTAGGCCAGGCAGTCATAGGTCTGCCCGACCCAGTTGCAGGCCAGCGCCAGGTTGGCCTGGCCCGGCTGGTCACGGGCATAGCCGTGTTCGACCTGGAACTCACCGATGGCCATCAGGCGCTGGCGGAACTCCTGCTCCAGGGCGTCCAGGCGCGGAGTGAAGCCGGGATTACCCTCGCAGCCGGCGGTAAACACATGGGGGATTTCCTCGTCGCCGTGGATATCGAGGAAACAGTCCACACCGATGGCCGCCATCTGCTGCTGGACGAACAGCACTTCCGGGCTGCGCTCGGCCGAGGGCGCCAGCCAGGCACGGTTGAGATCCTGGCCGGCGGCGTTGGTGCGCAGGTTGCCGAGGAACGAACCGTCCGGATTCATGTGCGGCACCAGGTACAGGTCGGCCTGACTGAGCAGCTGTTGCAGTTCGGCATCGGGCTGCGCCAGGCGCTCGATCAGCCCTTCCATGTACCACTCGGCCATGTGCTCGCCGGGGTGCTGCTGGGCGATCAGCCAGATCTTGCGTGGCGCGCTGGCCGTGCCGCGCACATGCAGCAGCGGCAGTTCGCGGCCCTGCAGGCTGCTGCCGCAGGCCAGCAGCTCGATATTCGGCAGCGCCAGCGCCTTGACCAGCAACTGGGCGTGACGGGCGCGGGAGTAGGGCTCGAAATAGGCGAAGTAGGCCTGGGTCTGTTCTGCTTGCATCTCGAAGTGCAGGCCACCTTCGTCGAAACGGGTGGGCACACGGAACCAGTCCACGCCGTCATAGCTGGCTACCGTCTGGTAGCCGTGCCAGGCGTTCTTGTAGCTGGACTGTCCGGCGTTCTCCAGCGTGAAGCCGTGACGCTGGCCGACACTCAGGCCCTCGGCGAGGAAGTGGAACCACTGGAAGTGGTCACTGGCGAAGTCCTTGCGGATCGCCAGGCGTACCCGCGCCGGGTCGCCGGCGTTGAGAACCTCGATATTGCCGCTGTCGAAATTGCTGCGAATCTGCATGGGATGCTCCTGCCAACCGAAGCCGGCAGGATACTCCCGAGCGTGCCGATCAGGGAGCGGCCAGCACACGCTGGCGGATTTCGCGCACCACTTCGGCGGCATCGCGCTCGAACTCCATGACGTGGTTGGACGACAGGTGTGCGTGCAGGTGCTTGAGGCTTTGCCACTGTTCGACCAGCACCACGCCATCCGGGTCCAGGGTCTGCTCGGGGAGAGACGCCGGAACATCCACCAGCGGGTCGCAGGCCAGGCAGCCTACTTCATCGCGAATCACCGTCTGCAAGGCCAGCACGGCATCGAGCACCCGTTGGCGCTGCCCGGGCAGGCAGCTGTATTCCGTAATCACCTCAATCATCGACGCCTCCTCGTCGCCATTGCGAACAGTAGTTGCAGTGACGACTCAGACTGGGCCGCGGCGAATTCGTCCCAACTATTTGCTGGGCGCTCGGACACGCGCCAGACTGCAGCCCGATCCGGGCCCTGGAGTCATGCATGAAAACCACCCTCGACGAGCTGCAGGCCTTCACCCAGGTGGTGGATGGCGGCTCCATCAGCACCGCTGCCGAGCAGCTGGGGCAGACCGCCTCGGGCATCAGCCGGGCTTTGAGCCGTCTGGAGGACAAGCTCGGTGTGACCCTGCTACGCCGCACCACCCGGCGCCTGGAGCTGACCGAGGAGGGCGCCGCCTTTCTCGTCCAGGCACGGCGCATTCTCGATGCGGTGGAAGAGGCCGAGGAGCAGATGAGCCTGCGCCGCCAGGTGCCGAGCGGGCGCCTGCGGGTGGATGCCGCCACGCCCTTCGTGCTGCACGTGCTGGTGCCGCTGGTGGCGGGGTTTCGCCAGCGCTACCCGCAGATCGAGCTGGAGCTGACCAGCAACGAGCAGAACATCGACCTGCTGGAGCAACGTACCGACCTGGCGATCCGCATCGGCGCCCTGCGCGATTCCAGCCTGCATGCGCGCCCGCTCGGCTGCAGCCGCATCCGCGTGCTGGCCAGCCCGGCCTACCTGGCCGCCCGCGGCACACCGCAAACTCCGGCCGAGCTGGAAGGCCATGAGCTGATCGGCTTCACCCAGCTGGAGCCGCTCAACACCTGGCCGCTGCGCAGCGCCCACGGTGACGGCCTGACGATCTGCCCGACCCTGCGCGCCTCCAGCGGCGAGACCCTGCGCCAGCTGGCCCTGGCCGGCGTCGGCCTGGTCTGCCTGTCGGACTTCATGACCGAACAGGATCGCATCAGCGGCGCACTGGTCGAGGTGCTGGCCGACTACAGCATCGACAGCCGCCAGCCGATCAACGCCGTGTACTACCGCAACACGGCGCTGGCCGCGCGCATCACCTGCTTCCTCGACTACCTGGCCGAGCGCATGGCTCAGAACCCCAGCGTGGCCGACATCAGCAGCTGACGCGGCTCGCCGACCGAGACGTAGTTGCGGCTGGCTGCTGAGGGGTAGTACTGACGGTTGAACAGGTTCTTCACGTTCAGCTGCAGGCCGAGGTCGTGTTCGCCCAGGTGGGTGTCGTAGGCAATGAAAGCGTCAGCCACGGTGTAGGCCGGCAGGTCGAAGGAGTCCGCCGCGTCGCCGGCACGTTCGCCCACGTAGCGGGCACCACCGCCCAGGCGCAGGTTGTCGCCACCGAGCAGGCTGCCGGCGTCGTACACCAGCGACAGGGCCGCGGTGTTCTTCGCCACGTTCTGCAGGCGATTACCTTCATATTCCGGGTCTTCGGTCACTTCCGCGTCGAGCCAGGCGTAGCTGCCGATCACACTCCAGCGCGCGCTGAGCTGACCGCTGATGTCCAGCTCGATGCCGTGGGAATTGACCTTGCCGGCGGCACGATTGAGGGTGTCGCCATTGCCCAAGTCCTGGCTCACCATCACGTTACGCTTCTCGATATCGAACAACGCCAGGGTCGCGCTGATGCGATCCGGAATCTCCAGCTTGCCGCCGATCTCCCAGGACTTGCCTTCCTCGGCCGGCACCGAGGAGTCGACCACGGCGATGCTGTCCAGCGGGGCGATGGTCGAGTTGGGCTTGAACGACTCGCTGTAGCTGACGTACAGCGAGGCCTGCTCGTTGAACTTGTAGACCAGGCCAGCACGAGGCACCCAGGTCTGGCCGTTGTTGTCGGTGTTGACGTCGAACGGCCGACCACGCCCGGCGTACTGGTCGTAGACCATGTAGCGCCCGCCGGCGACCAGGATCCAGTGCTCGTCGAGGTGCCAGGAGTCCTGTACGAAGAACGAGTCGGTACGCAGCAGATCGGTCTGGTCGCTGGAGGCGGCATCGACGTTAGCGGACGGCTGCACGCTGCCGTACACCGGGTTGTACGGGTCGAGCACGCTGTTGCTGCCGCGGATCAGGTCGGCGCGGTAGATCTTGCGCTTCTCGCTGTCGAGGCCAAGCACCAGCTCGTGGCGGAAGCCGCCCAGCTCTAGGTCGCCGAGCAGGCTCGTGGTGGCGAAGCTGTCCGTGCTGACCGCGCCGTGGGTGCCGTCGATGCGCCGGGTGACCTTGCCGGTGCTGGCGTTGACGCTGGTGACCCGCGCCTGGTTGTCATCGTAGGTCTCGCGGCTCCAGCCGTAGGCAAAGTTGGCCTTCCAGGCCTCGTTGAGCTGATGTTCGACGGCGAAACGCCACAGGTCGGAGCGGCCCTCGGTAACGTTGAACTCCTCGTCCAGGCGGCGGGTGTAGGGAATGTCCAGCGGCTTGTTGGTGCGCGGGTCGAGCGCCGTGCCACGGTCGAACGGCGTCTCAAACTCGCGGTGCTCGTAGGCCAGGGTCACGCTGGTGTCCTCGCCGTACCAGGCCAGCGAGGGGGCGATCAGGGTCTGGCGGTACTGGCCAAATTCGCGCCAATACTCGTTGTCGTCGTGATCGAGAATCAGCCGGTAGGCGAAACCGTTGTCGCCCAGCGCGCCGGTGCTGTCGAGGGTGCCACCGCTGCCCTGCTTGCCGTGGGCGAAGGCCGAGGCGCGTGCTGTCAGCTGGTTGGCCGCCTGCAACTGCGGCTTCTTGCTCACCACGTTGACCACCCCGCCGGGGTCCTGGATGCCGTACAGCAGTGAGGCCGGGCCCTTGAGCACTTCGACCCGCTCGGCGGTGGCGCCGAAGTTGCGGCCGAGGATCGATGGCAGGCCGTCGCGCATGATCGAGCCGTCGCGGTTGTCGCCAAAGCCGCGCTTCATCACCGCGTCCTGGGTGCTGCCCAGGGTGTTGGCCTGGGTGATGCCGCTGATATTGCCCAGCGCGTCATCGAGATTGCGCGGCTGCTGGTCGCTCAATACCTGCTCGCTGACACTGGCCACCGCCTGGGCGCTATCCAGGTTGCTCGCGCCGCTACGCAGGATGCCGGGGTTACCTCTTGCCTGATAGCCACCATCGGCGCGGGACTGGATATCGGTGGCCGGCAGCTGCAAACCATCGCTCAGCGGCACCAGCAGGAAACTGCCATCGGCCTGCTGCTGCGCCGCCAGGTCCTGTCCACGCAACAGCTCGGTCAGACCTGCGGCCGGCGCATAGCGCCCTTGCAGACCGACTCCCGCGCGACCGTCGGTTAGCGCGGCATTGCCGATCAGCACGATGCCGGACTGCTCGGCGAAGCGCGCCAGCTGCTCGGTCAGGTCGCCGCTGGCGATGGCGTATTGCTGGGCCGGCTCGGCCAGGGCGCTCTGGCTGTGCAGCAACGCGGCCAGGGTGCAGGCCAGGGCCAAGGGGCGCAAAGGGAGGGACACGGGGATACTCATGAAGGGACTCCGGTTCTGTTTGCCCTGTACACCGAACGAGCCAGGCAAAAGGGGAACCGTGCTGGTGAATTTTTTGTCGGGCCGGAACAATCCGCGCCGTCGGCGGCGCGAGTGGCGCCTCTGCACCTCAGGTGCGCGCCTCGATGCTCACCCACCAGGGCAGCGGGCGGCTGATGCGTACCGGCAGTACCTGCGGCAGCAGGGCCAGAGCACGCTCACTGTCGGCCAGGGGGAAACTGCCGACCAGACGCAGATCGGCCACCTCCGGGCTGCAGCCAAGGTAGCCGTGACGCTGGCGACCGAGATCCTCAACCAGGCGCCGGAGTGGCGTGCCATCGGCGACGAACACGCCCTGTACCCAGGAGCGCCGCGCCGGCTCAGCCGGCTGCGGCTCGCCCAGATGCTCGGCGCCCATCAGCAATTGCTGACCGGCATTCAGCCGGGCCTGCTGGCCGGCACTGTTGACCAGCCGCGCCTGGCCCTGGAACAGGCTGACGCACAGGCTTTGCGCTCGCAGGCACAGGGCAAGGTTGGCGGCATCAGTCTCGACCCAACCCAGGCCGGTTTCGATACGCAGCGGCCCGCGCAAATCCCGCGGCACCTGTAGCAGGATCTCACCGGCACGCAACTGCAGATGCCGCCGGGCGAGGGTATAGCCGAGGTCGACGGCGCTCAGGCTGTTCAGCCACAGCCGGCCATCGTCGGGCAGGCCCAACTCGCGGCGTTGACCGACCGCAGTGGCCTGGTCGGCCGCCAGCGCCTGCAGATGCTCGCCCAGTACGCTGCCCTGCATGCCACGCCAGCTCAGCACGCCCCCGGCGGCCAAAACACCGAGCGAGAGCAGGGCGCGGCGACGGCCAACAGGCGTACGCGACGGCGCCTGCAAGGCCTCGAAGGCGGCGCCACGGCGCTCATCCTGGCGAAACGGCGCGAAACGCTCACCCACCCGGCTGACCACCGCCCAGGCCTGACGATGCTCCGGCCGGCGCTCCAGCCACTCACGCCAGGCGGCCTGCTCGGCCTCACCGGCGCTTTCGTCGAGCAGCCGGGCATACCACTCGGCCGCCTGTTGCAGTTGCTCGTGGCCGGCGCCGCTCATGGCTGCAAAGCCTCATCCAGGCCGGCTTCCAGCAACGCGCACTGCAGCATGGCGCGGGCCATGTACTTCTTCACCATGCGCTCGGAAATGCCCAGGCGCTCGCCGATCTCGCGGTAGCCGTAGCCCTGGATCTGCGCCAGCAGAAACACCGTGCGCGCCTTGCCCGGCAGGCGCCGCAGCATGGTGTCGATCTCGTACAACGCCTCGACCAGCAGCACCTGCTGTTCGGCCGAAGGCGCATAGGCCAGAGGCTGCGCTGCCAGCGCCTGCAACCAGGCCTGCTCGATCTGCTGGCGACGCCAACGATCGATGCACAGGCCGCGCGCGACGGTGCAGAGGAAGGCCCGCGCCTCACTGGCGCTGGCAAAACCACGCGGCTTGAGCAGAAGGCGGACGAAGGTGTCCTGGGCCAGATCGGCGGCATCGGCATGCTCGAAGGCGTGGCCGAAGCGGCGCTGCAGCCACTGATGCAACCAACCATGATGCTGGCGGTAGAGCGAGGCGATGGCATCCAGCGAGGCGGGCTGCGAGAGAAGTGAGGTCACCGGGCGGCCAGATAAAGATAGGAATTAGTCGCAAATGATAAGTCATTACGCGACAGACCTGTAAGACCCATCAGTCACCGCGCTTGCCTTGTGAAATTTACTGTGAGATTTTTCATGAAATACAGAACAACAAATTTCACGAGGTACGCATGTTCAAGCAGTCAGCCCAGCACATCGGCACCTACTACGCCGGCACCTACGGCCAGATTCCCCTGCGCCCGCACCTGCAGGAGTCCATCGACTGCGACGTGGTGATCGTCGGCGCTGGTTTCAGCGGCCTGCACATCGGCCTGCGCCTGACCCTGGCCGGCAAGAAGGTGGTGATCCTCGAAGCCAGCCGCCTGGCCTGGGCCGCCTCCGGGCGCAACGGCGGCCAGGCGCTGCCGGGCTGGTCCTGCGACATGGCCCCGCTGGAAAAGGCTCTGGGCCTGGAAAAGGCCCGTCGGCTGTGGGACAGCATGGTCTGGGCCGCCGACGAGATGCGCGAGCTGCCGCTGCGCCACGATTTCGATATCGACTACCGCACCGGCGCCCTCTACACCGCCGTGCTGCCTCGCCGCGTACGGCAGCTGCAGGAAAGCCTGGAAGAAGCCGAACAGAAGTACGGCTACCAGCAGCTGAGTTTTATCGCCAAGGAGCAGCTGTCGGAGTGGATCGCCAGCCCGCGCTACCTGGCCGCCCTGCATGACGCCGGTGCCGCCCACCTCAACCCGCTGAAGCTGGCCCAGGGCCTGGCCGCAACCATCGAAGCTAACGGTGGGCGTATCTACGAGCAGAGCAAGGCCATCAGCTGGCAGGAAAACGGCGACGGCTACCAGGTGCGCAGCGAGCATGGCGAAGTACGCGGCAAGGTGCTGGTGCTGGCCTGCAACGCCTACGTCGACGGTCTCGACCGCGAGCTGGCCAAACGCCTGCTGCCGGTCGGCTCCTACCAGGTGGCCACCGCGCCGCTCGACCCGCAGCTGGCGCAGTCGCTGTTCCCCAAGGGCACCTGCGCCATCGACAACCAGTTCGTGCCCGACTACTTCCGCGTCACCCCGGACAACCGCCTGCTGTTCGGCGGCGGCTGCACCTACCTCGGCGGCATTCCCGAGGACGTGCCGGCAGCCACCCGGCCCTACCTGGAGCGGGTGTTCCCGCAGCTGCGCGGGGTGCAGATCGACTACGGCTGGGGCGGGCATATCGACTGCACCATGCACCGCACTCCGGATGTCGGCCGCCAGGGGCAGAAGTACTGGCTGCAGGGCTTCTCCGGCCACGGCATCCTGCCAACCCTGGCCGCCGCCCGCGCGGTCAGCGACGCCATCCTCGGCGATGCCGAACTGCTCGGCCTGTACCAGGGCCTGGACAACCCGCGCTTCCCCGGCGGCGACCTGCTGGCCGCGCCCATCGAGGCGGTGGGCAAGGCCTGGTACCGCCTGCGCGATCTTTTTTGATCACATGCCCGTAGCCCGGATGCAATCCGGGACAACTCTCCCCGGATTGCATCCGGGCTACGCCAAAAGGAAAACCCCATGGACAAGCAGGACGAAATCGAAGGCCTGGCGATCCTGGTGCGCGACCTGCGCAAGCACAAGAACGTCACCCTCGGCGAGCTGGCCGAGCGCATCGGCCGCTCGGTGGGCTTCCTGTCCCAGGTCGAGCGCGGCCTGTCACGCCCGACCGTGGCCGACCTCACCGCCATCAGCGAGGCGCTGGGCGTGCCGACCACCTACTTCTACAACCCCGGCAAGCCGCGCGCGGTGCGCTGGGTGACCCGCCCGGACGAGCGCCGCACCCTGTACTACGCCGGCGGCATCACCGACGTGCTGGCCTCACCCGGCATGGCCGGTGGCTTCGCCATGCTGGAAAGCTTCCTCGAACCCGGCGCGACCAGCGGCGAGGGCCATCTGAACGACAGCTCGGAGCAGGGCGGTTTCGTCCTCGAAGGCGAGCTGACGGTCTGGTACGGCGACGACGCCGAACCGGTCACCCTCGGCCCGCGCGACAGCTTCCAGCTACCACCGCACGCCCAGTTCCGCTACGCCAATCTCACCGATCAACCCACACGCGTCTTGTGGGTCTTCACCTGAACCCTGCAGATATCGCCATGACAACAACAAGATTCCCCGACCTACTCAGCGAAGTCCGCGCCTTCCGCGCAGCCCACCCCGACGTGCGCTACGTCGACCTGATCTGCCTGGACATCCCCGGGCACTTCTACGGCAAGCGCTACCCCCTCGACATGCTGGAAAAAGTCGCCGCCGGCGGCCCGCTCAAGCTGCCGCAGAACTGCGTGTTGCTTGGTGCCCAGGGCGGCCTGCACCCGATCGGCGACTACTGCTTCAACGACGGCGACCCGGACGCACCACGCCGGCTGATCCCCGGCACGCTCAAACCGGTGCGCTGGGAGAACCAGCCACTGGGACAGATGCTGATCAGCTCCGACGGCACCGAGGCGCCCATCGAGTTCGAACCGCGCGAGGTGCTGGCCCGCGTACTCAAGCGCCTGCAGGCCAAGGGCATCCGCCCGGTGGTGGCCTTCGAGCTGGAGTTCTACCTGTTCGACCGCAAGCTGCAGGACGGCCTGCCGCAGTTCCCAAGAGACCCGCTGACCGACGACGAAGACGACCAGCCGAACATGCACATCGAGCGTCTGTCGCGCTTCGCCGATGTGCTGCAGCAGATGGTCGAGGCCGCCCAGGAGCAGGGCGTGGGCGCCAACGTGATCACCGCCGAACTTGGCCCCGGGCAGTTCGAGATCAACTTCGCCCACTGCGACGACGGCCTGCACGCCGCCGACCAGGCCGCCCTGTTCTGCCGCAGCACCCGCGGCGTGGCCATGCAGCACGGCTACCGCGCCAGCTTTATGAGCAAGCCCTACCTGGACGCACCGGGCAGCGGCATGCACGTGCATGTCAGCCTGTACGACCGCGATGGGCGCAACCTGCTCGACGCCGATGAGCAACGTCCAATGCGCCATGCCGTGGCCGGCTGCCTGGAGTTGCTACCGCACTGCATGCCGATCTTCGCCCCCAACCACAACGCCTTCCGCCGCTACGGCGCCATGGTCAACTCGGCGAGCAAGGCCAGCTGGGGCTTCGAGGACCGCGACGCGTGCATCCGCATCCCGGAATCCGACGGCAAGAACCTGCGCATCGAACACCGCCTGGCCGGCGCCGACGCCAACCCCTACCTGGTGCTGGCAGCCATCCTCAGCGGCATGGAGCACGGCCTGGAACAGCGCCTGGAACCCATCGCCCCGCTCAACGAGGATCGCTCAAGCGGCATCGACTTCCCCAAGGACATGCTCACCGCCGTGGCGGAAATGGAGGATCACGATGTGGTGAAAGACAAGCTCGGCAGCGAGTTCGTCTTCGTCTACTGCGAGAACAAGCGCCAGGATCACCTGCAGTTCATGCACGACATCAGCCCGCGCGAGTACCGCTGGTTCCTGTAGATCGACGAGCAGCCGGGCGCCAATTGCCCGGCTCGCCGCCAACTGCTAATTTGCCTGCCACGCCGGTGTAGCTCAGTCGGTAGAGCAGCGCACTCGTAACGCGAAGGTCGCAGGTTCGATTCCTGTCTCCGGCACCAGACGCCTCCACCAAGTGCGGTAAACGCCCAATAAAAAGCCCAGCTTCGAGCTGGGCTTTTTGCTGTCTGCCGACCTTACTGTGCGGCCTGCATGGTGCGCGCGCGTTCGGCCTGTTTCTGTTTCTTGTAGGCCAGCGCCGCTGGCGCCACCTTGCTCACCTGGCCGGTTTCCAGCCACTTCTTCAGGCGGTTGGCGTCAGCCATGTGGGTGTACTTACCGAAGGCATCGAGCACCACGAAGGCCACCGGTTTGCCGGCCATCTGAGTGCGCATCACCAGGCAGTGGCCGGCGGCATTGGTGAAGCCGGTCTTGGTCAGCTGGATGCTCCAGTTGGCCTTGTGCACCAGGCTGTTGGTGTTGCGGAAACCCAGGCTGTAGCGCGGTTTGCTGAACTGCTGGACGTGCTCGCGGGTGCTGCTGAACTGGCCGATCAGCGGGAACTGGCCGGCGGCCTTGACCAGCTTGACCAGATCGTTAGCGGTGGACACGTTCTTCTCCGACAGGCCGGTCGGCTCGCGGTAGCGGGTATGGCTCATGCCCAGTGCCTGGGCCTTGGCGTTCATCGCCGCGACAAAGGCCGGCACGCCACCCGGGTAGTGATGGGCCAGGCTGGCGGCGGCGCGGTTTTCCGAGCTCATAAGGGTCAGCAGCAGCATGTCGCGACGGCTGAGCTGGCTACCCAGGCGCACACGCGAGTAGATGCCGCGCATCTCAGGCACATCCTTGATCACTACGTTCAGCTGTTCATCCAGCGACTGCTTGGCATCCAGCACCACCATGGCGGTCATCAGCTTGGTCACCGAGGCAATCGGCACCTGCAGGTCAGGGTTGCTGGAGTAAAGGATCTGGTTGGTGTTGAGGTCGACCAGCAGGGCGCTGCCGGAGGCCAGCTCCTGCACTTGCGGGGCGGCCTGAGCCATCAGGGTGGAGGCGGCGAGCAGGGCGCCGGCCAGGTAACGAAGAATCTTCACAGGTAGGTTCCGCTCTGGTGGAAAAGAGTTCGCCACAGCGGTCCCTGCTGACCCGCGCAGTATACGGAATGCCCTGGGTGGGAATGCAACAATGTATCGAGAGGGTAAAGATTGCGGTAAAGCCGTCTTTACCGAGGATAAGGTCGCGCCCCGCATGGACTAATCCGGTAAGCACGCCTGTAACAGGCCTGCACCACCGTCGTACGAGGAGCCCCCGATGCACAATCCCCATCCTTTTGCCGCCCTGTTTGGCCTGTTCCTGATCGGCAGCAGCAGCTTGCTGCAGGTACAGGCCGCCCCTCAAGACGAACAGCTGAAACCGCACGGCCAAGAGCAACACGCGCCAGCCGGCCAACCTCAGGCGCAGAAAAAGTCGCAACCAACACAACCGAACCCGGGGCAGGCACCGCAGCACTCGGCCGCCAAACCGCAGGCCCAGAGCGCGCAGCGCAACGGACCACCCAAGGATTTCAGCACTGTCCACCAGGCCTTTCATGAGCGACGCGGGCAGATCGGTGTCGGGCCCTCGCTACCCAAAGGGCTGACCATCGCCAAGGGCAAACCGCTGCCGCAGGGCTACGGCAAGCCGCTGGACAGTCGTGCCCTGCAGGGCCTGCCACGCTACGAGGGTTATGAATGGCGGCGGGTCGGTAGTGATGTGGTGCTGGTCACCGTGGCCACGGGCATCGTCTACACCATTCTTCAGGGCGTGCTGAACTGACGCCCTGCCGCGCGGCCGCGCTGGTTCAACCACATGGCCGCGAAGATCACCGCGCCGCCGGCGGCCAGGCGCGGCAGGTCGAAGTCGCGGTTCCAGATCAGCAGGTTGACCAGCAGGCCGGCCGGCACGTGCAGCTCGTTCATGATCGCCAGCGTGCCGGCATCCACCCGCGTGCTGCCCTTGACCCACCAGTACAGCCCTAGGGCCGTGGCGAACAGGCCCATCCAGACCAGTACACCCCATTGCACGGTGGTGTGTGGCAGCTTGTCCGGGTTGCCGAACAGCAGGAACGACGGCAGCACCAGCACCAGCGCGCCAAGGAAGAAGTGGCCGAAGAAGCGGTGCAGCGGCTGCGCCGGCTGATAGTGCAGCAGCAGGCGGCGGCACAGCACCTGGCCGGCGGCGAAAGTGGCGTTGGCCACCTGCAGCAGGATGAAGCCGAGCAGGTACTCACCTTCCAGGCGGTCGAAGCGGATGATCACTCCGCCGCCCACCGCCACCAGCGCGGCGAGTAGCGCCCAGGGACTGAAGCGGCGGGCCAGGGCATCGTCGAGCAGAGTCACGTAGATCGGCGTGAGCACGGTGAACAGCAGCACCTCGGGCACCGTGAGCACCTGGAAGCTGCGGTACAAACACAGGTAGGTGATGCCGAACTGCAGCGCCCCGGCCAGCCAGAAACCGGCCAGCAATCCTCGCGGCAGGCCACGCCAGAGGGTGAAGGGGAGGAACACCAGGGCGGCGATCAGCACCCGAACCAGCACGGCGAAGTCGCTGTCGACCTGGCCGGCCAGGTACTCGCCGATCAGGCTGAAAGAGAAGGCCCAGAGGGCGGTGACGAGCAGCAGGTAGCGCATATCAGGCGAAGTTGGCCAGGTTCAGCGGACGCTGCTCACCGATCCACAGGGCGTGGTCGCGGTGATCGGCCAGGTCGTCGCCGGTCAGCGGATGGGCGAACAGGGTCAGTCCGTCGCGGTTGAGCAGCAGCCAGGGCAGCACTTCGGCCAGCAGCTCGGGGGCGAAGGACAGCTGGCAGCTCCAGTCCGGATGCGGGCCTACCGGGCGCTCGTGCATGCGTCCCATGGCCAGGGCGAAACGCGCGGCGGCGTGCTCACAGAGTTGCCGGGCACGCGGCATGGACTGCGCGTCGTAGTAGACGTGCACATGCCAGCCGCGAATTGCCACGTCCATGCGCTCAGCCCAGCTGCCGACGCAGCTCGGCCAGCACCGGCGCGCTGTCCGGACGCACACCGCGCCAGACGAAGAAGGCTTCGGCGGCCTGCTCCACCAGCATGCCCAGGCCATCGAGGCAGCGCGCTGCACCATGCTCGGTAGCCCAGCGGTTGAAGGCGGTCTGCTCCTTGCCGTACATCATGTCGTAGCACACCGTGTGGCCCGACTGGATCAGGCTCGGGTCGAGCGGCGGCAGCTCGCCCGCCAGCGAGGCCGAGGTGCCGTTGATGATCAGGTCAACCGGCGCGCTGATCCAGTCGAAGCCGCTGGCAGCCAGCGGGCCCAGGTCGGCGAACTCGCGGGCCAGCTGCTCGGCCTTGGCCACGGTGCGGTTAGCGATGGTCAGGCTCTGCGGGCGTTCGGCCAGCAGCGGCTCCAGTACGCCGCGCGCGGCGCCGCCGGCACCGAGCAGGAGGATGCGCTTGTCGGCCAGGTCGAGCCCGGCGTTCAACGTCAGGTCGCGCACCAGGCCGGCACCGTCGGTGTTGTCGCCGAGCAAGCGGCCGTCGTCGAGTTTCTTCAGGGTGTTCACCGCACCGGCGCGGCGCGCGCGCTCGCTCAGCTCATCGGCCAGGCGATAGGCCTCTTCCTTGAACGGCACGGTGACATTGCCGCCACGACCCTCGGCAAAGAAGGCGCGGGCGAAGCCGGGGAAATCATCCAGCGGCGCCCGCAGTGCCTCGTAGGACAGCTGCTCGCCGGTCTGCGCGGCGAACATGCCGTGGATCAGCGGCGACTTGCTGTGGCCGATGGGGTTGCCGAAGACGCCGTAGCGGTCCATGGAAAATCCTTGTGAAGTCATGACGTTCCCCCTTGCCTATTTACGGGGGCACGCCGAGTGGAGAGGGGTCGGGGGAGAGGGAAAAGACAGCCTCGCCCTCTCCCCAACCCTCTCCCGTAAGCGGGAGAGGGAGCAGTCCTATAAGCCGGCCAGCCAGTCGCGATCCTGCAGGAAGTACTCGGTCAGGCGCGCTTCCTGGCTGCCCGGCTCGGGCTTCCAGTCATAGCCCCAGCGCACGTGCGGCGGCAGCGACATGAGGATGGATTCGGTGCGCCCGCCGGACTGCAGGCCGAACAGGGTGCCGCGGTCGAACACCAGATTGAACTCGACGTAACGACCGCGGCGGAAGGCCTGGAACTCGCGCTGCTGCTCGGTGAAAGGCGTGGCCTTGCGGCGCTGGACGATGGGCAGGTAGGCCTGTAGATAGGCATCGCCAATGGCGCGCAGGAAGGCGAAGCTGGTGTCGAAGTCCCACTGGTTGAGGTCGTCGAAGAACAACCCGCCGATGCCGCGCGGCTCGCCGCGGTGCTTGAGGTGGAAGTAGCGGTCGCACCACTCCTTGAACTTCGGGTAGACCTCGGCACCGAACGGCGCACAGGCATCGAAGGCGACCTGGTGCCAGTGCACGCAGTCTTCCTCGTTGGCGTAGTAGGGGGTGAGGTCGAAACCGCCGCCGAACCACCACACGGGGTCCTCGCCGGCCTTCTCGGCGCTGAAGAAACGTACGTTGGCGTGCGAAGTGGGTACGTGCGGGTTTTCCGGGTGGATCACCAGCGACACACCCATGGCCTCGAAACCGCGCCCAGCCAGCTCGGGGCGATGGGCACTGGCCGACGGCGGCAGGCTGTCGCCGAACACATGGGAGAAGTTGACCCCACCCTTCTCGATCAGCGCGCCGTTCTCGATCACCCGGGTGCGGCCGCCACCGCCGGCGGGGCGCTCCCAGCTGTCTTCGAAGAAGCGGGCGCCGCCGTCCTCGGCTTCGAGGGCGGCACAGATGCGATCCTGCAGATCGAGCAGGTAGGCCTTCACGGCCTGGGTACGTTCACTCACGGCATGGGTCCGGGCTGGGCAGAAGAGGGCGCAAGCATACCATCGTCGCATCCGCTGCTGGCTTGACGGCGGTCAGTCCGCGGCGTTGTATGGGCGTTTTGCCGAGGAGCACGAGACATGGCCAAGCGAATCCAGATCAGCCAGCACGGCGGACCGGAAGTGCTCGAATACACCGACTTCACGCCCGCCGAGCCGGGCCCGCAGGAAGTGCGGGTACGCAACCGCGCCATCGGCCTGAACTTCATCGACACCTACTACCGCAGCGGCCTGTACCAGCCGCCGGCACTGCCGTCCGGCCTGGGCACCGAGGCCGCCGGCGAGGTCGAGGCGGTGGGCAGTGCGGTGAGCCATCTCAAGGTCGGCGACCGCGTGGCCTACGCCACCGGCCCGCTGGGCGCCTGCAGCGAAGTGCATGTGTTGCCGGCGCAACACCTGGTCAAGCTGCCGGACGCGATCAGCTTCGAGCAGGCCGCGGCGATGATGCTCAAGGGCCTCACCGTGCAGTACCTGCTGCGCCAGACTTACGAGGTTAAAGCCGGGCAGACCATTCTCTGGCATGCCGCCGCCGGTGGCGTCGGCCTGTTCGCCTGCCAGTGGGCCAAGGCCCTCGGCGTAAAGCTGATCGGCACCGTGTCGTCGCCGGAAAAAGCCGCGCTGGCCAAGGCCAATGGCGCCTGGGCGACCATCGACTACAGCCACGAAGATGTGGTGCAGCGCGTGCTGGAGCTGACCGACGGGGCCAAGTGCCCGGTGGTCTATGACTCGGTGGGCAAGGACACCTGGGAGCGCTCGCTGGACTGCGTGGCGCCGCGTGGCCTGTTGGTCAGCTTCGGTAACGCCTCGGGGGCAGTCACCGGGGTCAACCTCGGCATCCTGGCGCAGAAGGGCGCGATCTATGTGACCCGGCCCACCCTGTTCGCCTACGCCAACAGCGCCGAGAAGCTACAGGCCATGGCCGACGAGCTGTTCGCGCTGGTCGATAGCGGTCAGATCAAGGTCGAGATCGGGCAGCGCTACCCGCTGGCCGAAGCCGCCCAGGCACAGATCGCACTGGCCGGACGGCAGACCACCGGTTCGACCATTCTGTTGCCCTAGGCTGGGTTGAGGCGCGTAACGCCGAAGCCCAACGAGCGAACCCAAAGGCGGCTATTTCGCCAATTCGCTCGCCTGTTGGGAACCTACGACGGGCGAATCACATCGCCCGTGCGCAGGTCGCGGATCAGGCTGGGGTTGCGTCGCCCACCCAGAGCACCGCCGAGCACGGCGTCGAGCTGTCCCCGGAAGTACTGCTCGACACGCAGGCGCGAGCGCGCGGAAGGGCGGCCGGCCGGGTTGGCCGAGGTAGACACCAGCGGCCCGGTGAGGGCACACAGCTCGCGCACCAGCGGGTGATCGCTGACGCGCAGGGCCACGCTGTCGTGCATGCCGGTGATCCACTCGGGCAGACGGTTCTGGTGTGGCACCAACCAGGTATTGGGCCCGGGCCAGGTGCTGGCCAGGCGGCCGATCCAGCGCTCGGGCAGGTCGTCGAGGAGAAAATCGAACTGCTCGATATTGTCGGCCACCAGGATCAGCCCCTTGTGCATGGGCCGCTCCTTGAGCGCCAGCAGACGATCCACCGCGGCCTCGTTCCAGGGGTCGCAGCCCAGGCCCCAGACTGCCTCGGTCGGATAGGCGATCACCCCACCCTGACGCACCACCCGTGCTACCCGCTGTACCTGCCAACTGCTGTACATGCTCCCCCCCCCGAACGCGATGCCTGGGGCGAGTGTACCCAGCTCAACCAACGCGGTGTACCCAGCGCCCGCTTTCACAGGCAACCAGGCCCTCCAGCTCCAGCTCGGTCAGCGCTGCCAGCGTCGCGCCGAGCTCCAGGCCACAGGCCTGGGCCAGGCTCTCACTGGTCTGCGGGGCTGCACGAAGCTGCTGCAGCAACGGATGGTCGTTGCTCGGCACACTGACGGTACTCGGCGGCACCTGTTGCCAGCCGCGCAGTGCCTGCAGGATGTCGTCGACGCTTTCCACCAGCGTGGCACCTTCACGAATGAGCTGATGACAGCCACGCGCGCCGGGATGGTGAATGGAGCCGGGGATGGCATACACCTCGCGGCCCTGCTCGACCGCCAGGCGGGCGGTGATCAGCGAACCACTGGACGGGCTGGCCTCGACGACCAGTACGCCGAGTGACAGGCCACTGATGATGCGGTTGCGCCGCGGAAAGTTACTGGCCTGCGGGGGACTGTCCAGCGGCAGCTCGGAGACCAATGCGCCACCCTGCTCGACGATACGAGCGGCCAAGCCAAGATGCCGCGACGGATAGATATGCTGCAGACCGGTGCCCAGCACCGCCACCGTGCCGCCACCTGCTGCCAGCGCTCCGCTGTGAGCCGCGCCATCGATGCCCAATGCCAGGCCACTGGTGATCACGAAGCCGCCACCGGCCAAACTACGGGCGAAAGCGCTGGCGGTGTCCAGACCTGGCTTCGACGCGCGCCGACTGCCCACCATGGCCAGCTGCGGACGCTCCAGCAGGCTGGGATCGCCAGCCACGAACAACAGTGGCGGGGCATCGTTCAGCTCGGCCAGTAAAGCGGGGTAAAGAGGGTCGTCCCACATCAGTACGGACTGGCCAGGGCACTCCAGCCAGCTCAGTGCCGCCGCAGCACGCTGACGAATCTCGGCGCTGCGCCGTGGTTCGGCACAGGCCGCAGGCAAGCCCAGCGAACGCCAGGCAGCAGCCGGGGCACTGATGGCAGAACAGGCTGAGCCAAAAGCATCCAGCAAACGGCGAAAGCGCTTCGGCCCCAGTTCGGGCAAGCTGTGCAGGCGCAGACGCGCCTCCAGCTCCGCAGGAGAAATACTGCTCGTCATGTCGATCGTCCCTGATCGTCTACGCAGAAAAACAAACCCCCGCACTGGGCGGGGGTTCGGCTGTTACGGGTTCTTCACCTTGTCCATCAAGGCCAGGTCGCGGGTGGCGTAGAGCACCAGGCCATAGCTGAGTTTCTCGTAGGTGCGGAACACCATCAGCAGACCGGAGCGTTGGTCGGGAATCTTCACCGAGTCGCCAGTAACGCGATCACGCACGGTCTCGCCTGTCTTGTACACGGCCAGAACGTTACCCTCGGACAGACCATCGATCTTGCCCTTGTTGATGGTCACCACATCGAATTGGCCAACGCGATTGACCCCGCGCGGCACGTCGAGGATCACACCATCGACATCGGTCGCCGGCTCGCTGGGCATGAATGTGGAGTTCACCGCACGCTCTTCGGTGGGGAACAGACGATCACCCGGGCGTACTTCCTGAGTGGTGCGGGTGAGGTTCAGCGTGGCGATGTCGCCCTCTTCGGCCACCATTTCACCGCTACCGATATCGTCGGCGTTGATACCGAGCACTTCCTTGGTCTCAGGGTCGGTATAGGTCTTGCCCTGACGGAAAATGCCATACACAGACTCCGCATCGTCGAACGAGCCACGGGCGAAAACCCTGCTGCCGGCACCGCTGATGACACTTTCCTGATCACCAGCCACTACGTAAGGCTTGCCGGTGAACTCCTCAGCCGTATCGACGATACGGTTGCTCAGCAGGAAGCTGTTGATCGCCTCCAGCGGAATGGTCGAAATGGCTTCGGCCATCGGCGTGCTGCGCACCTGCGGCGACAGCTTGATGGTGCCGCGCGAGGCACCGCGATTGAGCATCAGGCGCGGCTGACCGTCGATGTACACCAGGCTCAGGGTGTCGCCTGGGTAGATCAGGTGAGGATTCTCGATCTGCGGGTTGGCGTGCCACAGTTCAGGCCACTTCCAGGGTTGGCTGAGGAACTTGCCGGAGATGTCCCACAGGGTGTCGCCCTTGACGACCGTGTAGCGCTCCGGGTGACCTTGCTTGAGCTGAACGTCTGCCAGGGCCGTGCCGGACAGGCTCAGGCCGCCAGCGGCGACCAGCAGCAGGGCGAGTAGTGATTTCCTCATGCGGTGAATCCCTTTATTATGTGGCCAGCGCCTGTATGCCGCAGAAGTAGCGGCTTTCGAGCCGTTTTTCAAAGCTGTTCATCATCTTAGCAGCGGTTTTTTACTTTATTCCACAAGTGCATCACAAACAGCCATGGCGATTCTCAACATCCTCGAATTCCCCGATCCACGCCTGCGGACCATCGCCAAGCCGGTGACGGTTTTCGACGCAGCGCTCTCCAAGCTGATCGACGACATGTTCGAGACCATGTACGCCGCCCCGGGCATTGGCCTGGCGGCGACCCAGATCAATGTGCACAAGCGCATCGTGGTAATGGATCTGTCCGAAGATCAGTCCGAGCCGCGGGTGTTCATCAACCCCGAGTTCGAGTCGCTGACCGAGCAGATGGATCAGTACCAGGAAGGCTGCCTGTCGGTACCCGGTTTCTATGAAAACGTCGACCGGCCGCAGAAGGTCAAGATCAAGGCGCAGGAGCGTGATGGCACGCCCTACGAGCTGATCGCCGAGGGCCTGCTGGCGGTATGTATCCAGCATGAGTGCGATCACCTCAACGGCAAGCTGTTCGTCGACTACCTGTCCAGCCTCAAGCGCGACCGGATCAAGAAGAAGCTGGAAAAACAGCACCGCCAGCAGGCTTGACCCCGAACCCCCAAAGGCTTGCTCCGGCAAGCCTTTTTGTTTGCAGCGAGAAAACCATGCGTATCGTTTTTGCCGGCACCCCGGAATTTGCCGCCCAGCACCTGCAGGCCCTGCTCGACGCCGGCCGTGAAATAGTCGCCGTCTACACCCAGCCGGATCGGCCGGCCGGCCGCGGGCAGAAGCTGATGCCCAGCCCGGTCAAGCAACTCGCCCTGCAGCATGGTCTGCCGGTATATCAACCGCAGACCCTGCGCGATGCCGGCGCCCAGGCCGAACTGGCGGCCCTGCAGCCCGACCTGATGGTGGTGGTGGCCTACGGCCTGATCCTGCCGCAAGTGGTGCTCGACACGCCGCGCCTGGGCTGCATCAACAGCCACGCCTCGCTGCTGCCGCGCTGGCGCGGTGCGGCGCCGATCCAGCGCGCCATCGAAGCGGGTGACGCCAGCAGCGGCGTCACCGTGATGCAGATGGAAGCCGGCCTGGATACCGGGCCGATGCTGCTCAAGGTCAGCACCACCATCACCGCCGAAGACACCGGCGGCAGCCTGCATGATCGCCTGGCCACGCTGGGCTCGGCCGCCGTGGTCGAGGCCGTGACCAAGCTGGCTGCCGGCGAGTTGCAGGGCGAAGTCCAAGACGACAGTCTGGCCACCTACGCCCACAAGCTGAACAAGGACGAGGCGCGCCTAGACTGGAGCCGCCCGGCCGTCGAACTGGAGCGCCTGGTTCGCGCCTTCAATCCCTGGCCGATCTGCCACAGCACGCTGAGTGGTGATGCGCTCAAAGTCCATGCCGCCCAGCTGGGCGAGGGCAGTGGCGCGCCAGGCAGCATCCTCACCGCCGACAAAGACGGCCTGACCGTAGCCTGCGGCCAGGGCGCCCTGCGCCTGACCCGCCTGCAGCTGCCGGGTGGCAAGGCCCTGAACTTCAGCGACCTGTACAACAGCCGCCGCGAGCAGTTCGCGCCCGGCCTGGTGCTCGGTCAATGAACCCACGCCTGGCCGCCGCTCGCGCCCTGGCCGCCGTATTGAATGGCAAGGCCTCGCTGGGCAGCAGCCTGCCGCCACTGCTGGACAAGGTCGAAGCTCGCGACCGCGGCCTGGCCCAGGACCTGGCCTTCGGTACCGCGCGCTGGCAGCCACGCCTGCAACTGCTCGCCGACAAGCTGCTGCAGAAGCCGTTCAAGGCCGCCGACCGTGATGTCGAAGCCCTGCTGCTGGTCGGCCTGTATCAGCTGCTGCACACCCGCATTCCCGCCCACGCCGCGATTGGCGAGACGGTGGCCTGCGTCGACAAGCTGAAGAAGAGCTCGCTCAAGGGCCTGCTCAATGCCGTGCTGCGCAATGCCCAGCGCGAGCATGAGGCGATTTTCGCCGAGCTAGAGCGCGATCCGGTACTGCACACCGCCCACCCGCGCTGGCTGCAGAAACGCCTGAAGGTCGACTGGCCGGAGCAGTGGCAGGCCATCTGCGCAGCCAACAACGAACATCCGCCACTGCTGCTGCGGGTCAACCGTCGCCATGGCAGCCGCGACAGCTATCTCGCCGAGCTGAACCAGGCCGGCATCGACGCCACAGCCTGCCTCTACAGCCGCGACGGCATCCGCCTGCTCACGCCCTGCGATGTAAAGACCCTGCCCGGCTTCGCCGAAGGCCGCGTCAGCGTGCAGGATGAAGCGGCCCAGCTCGCCGCCGACCTGCTCGACCTGGCCCCCGCTCAGCGCGTGCTGGACGCCTGTGCCGCACCGGGCGGCAAGACCTGCCACCTGCTGGAAGCGCAACCCGGCCTCGCCGAGGTGATCGCCCTCGACCTGGAGCCCGGGCGCCTGGCCCGCGTGCAGGAAAACCTCGACCGCCTGCAACTCGAAGCCACCCTGATCGCCGCCGACGGCCGTGATGTGGCCCACTGGTGGGACGGCAAGCCGTTCCAGCGCATTCTGCTCGACGCGCCATGCTCGGCCACCGGGGTGATCCGCCGCCACCCGGACATCAAGCTGACCCGTCAGGCCGACGACATCAGCGCCCTGGCCCAACTTCAAGGCGAGCTGCTCGACGCCCTGTGGCCGACCCTGGAGGTCGGCGGCGTGCTGCTCTATGCCACCTGCTCGGTGCTGCCGCAGGAAAATTCGGACACTATCGGTGCCTTCCTCGCCCGTACGCCAGGTGCGGGCGAGCTGGACATCGCCGGCCCCTTCGGCCTGAAACCGGCCCACGGTCGACAATTGTTGCCACAGGTAGACGGCCACGACGGCTTCTACTATGCCAAGCTGATAAAGATCGCCGCGACTCCCCGCGGCTGAGGAAGGAACCCGATGAAGATCATCATTCTCGGCGCCGGCCAGGTCGGCGGAACCCTGGCCGAACACCTTGCCGGCGAGGCCAACGACATCACCGTGGTGGACACCGATGCCGACCGCCTGCGCGACCTCGGCGACCGCCTCGATATCCGCACCATCGTTGGCCGCGGCTCCTTCCCCACCGTACTGCGCCAGGCCGGTGCCGACGACGCCGACATGCTGGTGGCGGTGACCAACAGCGACGAAGTCAACATGATCGCCTGCCAGGTCGCCTACACCATGTTCCATACGCCGACCAAGATCGCCCGGGTGCGCGAGTCGGCCTACCTGACCCGCACCGGGCTGTTCGACAACGAGGCCATCCCGGTCGACGTGCTGATCAGCCCCGAGCAGGTGGTGACCAACTACATCAAGCGCCTGATCGAACACCCCGGCGCTCTGCAGGTGATCGACTTTGCCGAGGGCAAGGCCCAGCTGGTGGCGGTCAAGGCCTACTACGGCGGCCCGCTGGTCGGCCAGCAGCTGCGCCAGCTGCGCGAGCACATGCCCAACGTGGACACCCGGGTGGCGGCCATCTTCCGCCGCAACCGACCGATCATGCCGCGCGGCGACACCATCATCGAAGCCGATGACGAGGTGTTCTTCATCGCCGCCAAGGCGCACATTCGTGCAGTGATGAGCGAGCTGCGCCGCCTGGAAGACAGCTACAAGCGCATCGTCATCGCCGGCGGCGGACATATCGGCGAGCGCCTGGCTGAGGCCATCGAGAGTCGCTACCAGGTGAAGATCATCGAGATGAACCCGGCGCGCTGCCGCTACCTCTCGGAGAATCTGGAAAGCACCGTGGTGCTGCAGGGCAGTGCCTCGGACCGCGACCTGCTGGTGGAAGAAAACATCAACGACGCCGACATCTTCCTGGCCCTGACCAACGACGACGAGGCCAACATCATGTCCTCGCTGCTGGCCAAACGCCTGGGCGCGCGCAAGGTGATGACCATCATCAACAACCCGGCCTACGTCGACCTGGTGCAGGGCGGCGACATCGACATCGCCATCAGCCCGCAGCTGGCCACCATCGGCACCCTGCTGACCCACGTGCGCCGCGGCGATATCGAAAGCGTGCACAGCCTGCGCCGTGGCGCGGCGGAAGCCATCGAGGCGATCGCCCACGGCGACGCCAAGTCGAGCAAGGTGATCGGCCGCATGATCGAGGACATCGCCCTGCCGCCGGGCACCACCATCGGCGCGGTGATCCGCGATGAGGAAGTGCTGATCGCCCACGACGACACCATCATCGAGTCCGGCGACCACGTGATCCTGTTCCTGGTCGACAAGAAGTACATCCGCGACGTGGAGCGCCTGTTCCAGGTCGGTCTGACCTTCTTCTGAGCGCGCAGCCGAGGCCTATCGCCATGACCACGCCGGACTCTCTGGAAAAACTGCTGGCCAAGGGCGTGGATAACGCCCTGCTGCGCTTTGGCCTGGGCAAGAGCTATCTGGATGCCGACCAGCCCGAGGCGGCCGCCGAACACCTGCAGAAGTGCCTGGGCTTCGACCCCAATTACTCGGCGGCGTGGAAGCTGCTGGGCCATGCCTGCCAGCGCCAGGGCATGCTGGAAGAAGCACGCCAGGCTTGGCACAACGGCCTGGAAGTCGCGCGCAAACGCGGCGACAAGCAGACGGAAAAGGAGATGACGGTGTTTCTGCGCCGCCTGGAGAAGGCGGTCGCCCAGGAAGAAGGTAGCGAGCGCTAGTCAGTCGCGCTTGAAGGCCAGGGCCACGCCACTGGGTTCGAAACGCACCACTTCCATCTGCACCACCGGGGCCTCGATGGGCAGGCCTTGCACCTGGCCGCTGACCACTTCACCGATCTTGAGCAGGCTCTGGGCCTCGTCGATCACCACGAACACACCGCTGTCGGAGATGTCGCGCGTGGTGACCAGCATCTGGCCGTGCAGCGGATGGTCGATGCGTAGCTGGACTTTGAGCGTCGTCCGCACATGTTCGCGCTTGTTGTCCATGCCGGTCCTTGATCTGTGGCGAGGGAGTTCAGACGTTAATAGCTATCAGGCGCGGCATCAATACCACTTCTTCTCGCCGTCCGGACGCTTCTTGAAGCGTTTCATGCTCCACATGTACTGACTGGGGTAGGTGCGCACGTAGCGGGACACCACTTCGCTCATGGCAGCCACGCCTTCTTCGACGTTGTCGCTATACATGCCCTCTGGCGCCGCTTCGAGAATCACCTTGTAGCCGCTGCCGTCGGCCAGACGTACGGCATGCAGGAACACGCCGACGGCCTTGCCGCCGCTGAGCATGCCCGGAACGAACTTGCTGGTCAGCGCCGTGGTGCCAAGGAAGGGCACGAACACGCCGCTGCTGCGGCTCGGCTCGGGGTCGGCAGGAATGCCCACGGCACCGCCTTTACGCACTTCCTTGATGACGCTGAGGATGCCTTCCTTGGTCGACGGGGCCACACGATTGCCCATCTGCACGCGCTGCTTCTGCAGCAGCTCGTCCACCGCCTTGAGCTTGGGCGGGCGGTAGAAAATGATCGGTTTGCACTGGTTGCAGTAGAAGTGATTGAGCACTTCCCAGTTGCCCAGGTGGCTGGTGATGCCGACCACGCCCTTACCGCTGGCCAGGGCCTGCTGCAGGACCTCCAGGCCTTCGACTTCGCGGATCAGCTTGAGCGACTTGTGCGCCGGCCAGATCCAGGCACAGGCGCTTTCGGTGAGGGTCTTGCCGATATCCTTGAGGCTCTGCCCGACCAGCGCCTCCAATTCGGCCTGGCCCAGCGCAGGGAAACACTTGCTCAGATTGATGCGCACAACCTCGCGCGAGCCGTTGGGCAGCTTCCACATCAGCCAACCGATGGCGTTGCCCACCGCCTGTACCGCACGCCAGGGCAGCAGCGCGAACAGACGAAGAAAACCAACCACCAGGGCGCCTTTGAGCTTTTCCACCTGGGAACTCCGAGCATGAAAGGGGCGAGCATTGTAACGACTGCCCGGCGCCGCTGCAGGAAGCGTGCGACGAAAGCCGTCAGCTCAGCTGCGCGTAGCGATCACAGTCCGTGGTGTGATCCATGACCATGCCCGTGGCCTGCATATAGGCGTAACAGATGGTCGGCCCGACGAAGGTGAAGCCGCGCTTCTTCAGTGCCTTGCTCATCGCCTCGGCCTCGGGGGTTACCGCCGGCACCTCGCCGCGAGCGCTGAAGTGATTGATCTTCGGTACGCCGCCGACAAATGACCAGAGGAAATCCACCGGGTCCTCCAGCCTGAGCCAGGCCTGGGCGTTCTTGCGCGCGGCCTGCAATTTGAGGCGGTTGCGGATGATGCCGGGGTCCTGCATGCGCTCTTCGATTTCCGCGTCGGTCATCACCGCCAGGCGCTCGGCATCGAAGCCGAACAGCACTTCACGGTAGCGCTCGCGCTTCTTCAGCACGGTGATCCACGACAACCCGGCCTGGGCGCCTTCCAGTAGCAGCATCTCGAACAGATGCTGGGCGTCGCGTGAAGGGACGCCCCATTCCTGATCGTGATACTCGATATACAACGGGTCGTCGTTACACCAGAAGCAGCGGGTCATGGGCTCGCACCAGTCAAAAGCAGGAAGCCGAACTATAGCCAACAAACACTGTATGTAAATACAGTTTCATGCTGCACAGCCGTAGGCCAGCCCGCAGCCTCGCAGGCCGGGATGATCGGGTATACTGCGCGGCTTTATGCAAACGCCTCGACACCGGTGGAATTCGTGAGCCAGACAACGCCCGACGTGAGCACCTTCCAAGGCCTGATCCTCGCCCTGCAAAGCTATTGGGCCGAGCAAGGCTGCGTGATCCTGCAACCCTACGACATGGAGATGGGTGCCGGTACCTTCCACACCGCCACCTTCCTGCGCGCCATCGGTCCGGAGACCTGGAACGCCGCCTACGTACAGCCTTCGCGCCGCCCGGCCGACGGCCGCTACGGCGAAAACCCCAACCGCCTGCAGCACTACTACCAGTTCCAGGTAGTGCTCAAGCCGAACCCGGAGAACATCCAGGACCTATACCTGGAGTCGCTGCGCCGCATCGGCGTCGACACCCTGGTGCACGACATCCGCTTCGTCGAAGACAACTGGGAATCACCGACCCTCGGCGCCTGGGGCCTGGGCTGGGAAGTCTGGCTGAACGGCATGGAAGTCACCCAGTTCACCTACTTCCAGCAGGTCGGCGGCGTCGAGTGCTACCCGGTCACCGGCGAGATCACCTACGGTCTGGAGCGCCTGGCCATGTACCTGCAGGGCGTCGACTCGGTGTATGACCTGGTCTACTCCGACGGCCCGTTCGGCAAGGTCACCTACGGCGATGTGTTCCACCAGAACGAAGTGGAGCAATCCACCTTCAACTTCGAACACGCCAACGTCGACAAGCTGTTCGACCTGTTCGACTTCTACGAGTCCGAGGCCAACCGCCTGATGGAGCTGCAGCTGCCGCTGCCGGCCTATGAAATGGTGATCAAGGCCTCGCACAGCTTCAACCTGCTCGACGCCCGCCGCGCCATCTCGGTGACCGCGCGCCAGCAGTACATCCTGCGCGTGCGCACCCTGGCGCGGAACATCGCCCAGAGCTACCTGCTGGCCCGCGCCAAGCTCGGCTTCCCGATGGCCACCCCCGAACTGCGTGACGAAGTGCTGGCCAAGCTCAAGGAGGCCGAATGATGAGTGCTCAGGATTTTCTGGTTGAACTGGGCACCGAAGAGCTGCCACCGAAAGCACTGAAGAGCCTCGGCGAAGCCTTCCTCGCCGGGATCGAAAAGGGCCTGAAGGCTTCCGGTCTGGAGTATGCCAAGGCGCGCTTCTACGCCGCGCCGCGCCGCCTCGCCGTGCTGGTCGAACAACTCGCCGCGCAACAGCCGGATCGCAGCGTACGCCTCGACGGCCCGCCCGTGCAGGCCGCCTTCGACGCCGAAGGCAAACCGACCCAGGCCGCGCTGGGCTTCGCCAAGAAGTGCGGCGTCGAGCTGAGCCAGATCGACAGCAGCGGGCCGAAACTCAAGTTCGAACAGAGCATTGCCGGCCAGCCTGCCGTAGGCCTGCTGCCGGGCATCGTCGAAGCTTCGCTGAACGAGCTGCCGATCCCGAAGCGCATGCGCTGGGCAGCGCGCAAGGACGAGTTCGTGCGTCCGACCCAGTGGCTGGTGATGCTGTTCGGCGACGCCGTGGTCGACTGCGAGATCCTCGCCCAGACCTCCGGCCGCATCTCCCGTGGCCACCGCTTCCACGCCAACCATGACGTGCAGATCAGCAGTCCGGCCAGCTATGCCGAGGACCTGCGCGCCGCCTACGTGGTCGCCGACTTCGCCGAGCGCCGCCAGCAAATCGCCGCCCGCGTGGAAGAGCTGGCCGCTGCCGAGAACGGCACTGCGATTGTCCCTCCGGCGCTGCTCGACGAGGTCAGCGCCCTGGTCGAATGGCCTGTGCCGCTGGTGTGCTCCTTCGAGGAACGTTTCCTCGAAGTACCGCAGGAAGCCCTGATCACCACCATGCAGGACAACCAGAAGTACTTCTGCCTGGTCGACGCAAGCGGCAAGCTGCTGCCACGTTTCATCACCGTGGCCAACATCGAGTCCAAGGACCCGGCGCAGATCATCGAAGGCAACGAGAAAGTGGTGCGCCCGCGCCTGACCGACGCCGAGTTCTTCTTCAAGCAGGACAAGAAACAGCCGCTGGAGCAACACAACCAGCGCCTGGCCAACGTGGTGTTCCAGGCCCAGCTGGGCAGCGTGTTCAACAAGGCCGAGCGGGTTTCCAAACTCGCCGCCTTTATCGCCGAGCGCATCGGCGGCGACGCCAGCCGCGCCGCCCGTGCCGGCATCCTGTCCAAGTGCGACCTGGCCAGCGAGATGGTTGGCGAATTCCCGGAAATGCAGGGCATCGCCGGCTACTACTACGCCAAGCATGACGGCGAAGCCGACGACGTGGCCCTGGCACTGAACGAGCAGTACATGCCGCGCGGCGCCGGCGCCGAGCTGCCGAGCACCCTGACCGGGGCCGCCGTGGCCGTGGCCGACAAGCTCGACACCCTGGTCGGCATCTTCGGCATCGGCATGCTGCCGACCGGCTCCAAGGACCCCTATGCCCTGCGCCGCGCGGCACTGGGCGTGCTGCGCATCCTGATCGAGAAGCAGCTGGACCTCGATCTGGTCGAGGCCGTCGGCTTCGCCATCGGCCTGTACGGCGACAAGGTCAAGGCCGCGGGTCTGGCACCGCAGGTGCTGGACTTCATCTTCGACCGCCTGCGTGCGCGTTACGAAGACGAAGGCGTGGACGTGGCCGTGTACCAGGCCGTGCGCGCACTCAGCCCGGCCGCACCGCTGGACTTCGATCAGCGCGTGCAGGCCGTACAGGCCTTCCGCAAGCTGCCGGAAGCCGCCGCCCTGGCCGCCGCCAACAAGCGCGTGTCCAACCTGCTGAGCAAGTACGAAGGGCAGATCGCCGCCAGCGCCGAAGCGCATTACTTCGACAACCCGGCGGAATTCAGCCTGTACTCGGCCATTCAACAGGCCAACCAGGCCGTGCAACCGATGGCTGCCGCACGCTGCTACCGCGAGTCGCTGGAGCGCCTGGCCGCCCTGCGCGAGCCGGTGGATGCCTTCTTCGAGGCCGTGCTGGTCAATGCCGAGGATGCCTCGGTAAGGGCCAACCGCTATGCGCTGCTCAACCAGCTGCGTGGCCTGTTCCTCGGCGTCGCCGACATCTCCCTGCTGGGCTGACGGTCACCGGGCGGCGCAAGGCCGCCCGGCCAACCTGGTAAGCGTATGAAACTGCTGATTCTCGACCGCGACGGCGTCATCAATGAAGACTCCGACGCCTACATCAAATCCCTCGACGAATGGATTCCGGTTCCCGGCTCCATCGAGTCCATTGCGCGCCTGAGCAAGGCTGGCTGGACCGTGGCCGTGGCCACCAACCAGTCCGGCCTGGCCCGCGGCTATTACGATGCGGCCACACTGGAGTCCATGCACGCACGCCTGCGCCAGCTGGTGGCGGAGCAGGGCGGTGAAGTCGGCCTGATCGTGCATTGCCCGCATGGCCCGGATGACGGCTGCGACTGCCGCAAACCGAAGCCGGGTATGTTGCTGCAGATCGCTGCGCACTACGCCACGGAACTGGCAGGTGTGTGGTTCGTCGGCGACAGCAAGGGTGACCTGGAAGCCGCCCTGGCCGTCCATTGCCAACCCGTGCTGGTAAAAACCGGCAAGGGCGAACGCACGCTGGCCAAACCGTTGCCAGCGGGAACCCTGATATTCGATGATCTGGCGGCTATCGCCGATCAGCTTCTTCGCTAGAGACTACGAGCCCAATGACGACAGTGCAGGCCATCAGAACCTTCTTCTTCTACCTGCTGCTGTCGTCCAGCTCCTTCTTCTGGTGCATCCTCTGCGTGTTCATCGCGCCCTTCCTGCCGTTTCGTGCGCGCTATCGCTTCGTTATCCAGGCCTGGTGCCGTTGCGCCACCTGGCTGGCCAAGGTGGTGGTTGGCATCCGCTACGAAGTGCACGGCCTGGAGAATATTCCGCAGCAACCCTGCGTGATCCTGGCCAAACACCAGAGCACCTGGGAAACCTTCTTCCTCTCCGCCTTCTTCGAGCCACTGTCGCAGGTGGTCAAGCGCGAGCTGCTCTACGTGCCCTTCTTCGGCTGGGCCATGGCCATGCTCAAGCCCATCGCCATCGACCGCAGCAACCCCAAGGCTGCACTCAAGCAGCTGGCCAAGCAGGGCGACGAGCGCATCAAGCAGGGCGCCTGGGTGCTGATCTTCCCCGAGGGCACACGGATTCCGCCGGGGCAGATCGGCAAGTTCTCCCGCGGTGGCGCGGCATTGGCGGTAAACGCCGGCCTGCCGGTACTGCCGATCGCGCACAACGCCGGCGAGTTCTGGCCCAAGCAAGGCTGGGCCAAATACCCCGGCACCATTCAGGTGATCATCGGTCCGGCCATGCAGGCCGAGGGCGAGGGCCCGCGCGCCATCGCCGAACTCAATGAGCGCGCCTTCAACTGGGTGTGCCAGGCGCAGCAGCAAATCAGCGGAACAGCCCCGCAAGTCAGTAGCGAAAGCGCCTCCAGCGCCGTTTGAACCTCTGTGGATAAGCTGTGCAGAAAATGCCACCAAAGTGCTATCAAACCGCTTAACCTGATGATTCAAAAGGCTTAATTTCGCTGCCAAACAGCACTCGGCGCAGGGCATAAGTTTTTCGCGTAGCAGTACACAGACTTCGCGGAACAGCGCGCCGATAAAGGGGTTAAGCTAGCCCGCATCATGTGAAAGGGACTTTCGCACCATGCCGTCGATCTACCAGCTCAAGCCCGCCTTCCAGAACCTGCTGCGCCCGACCGTGCAACGCCTCTACGAGCGCGGCATCACCGCCAATCAGGTCACCCTGGTTGCGGCCGCTATTTCTGTACTGCTTGGCGCTCTGCTGGCGCTATTCCCCAGCACCACCTGGCTGTTCGCTCTGATCCCGCTGTGGATGCTGCTGCGCATGGCGCTCAATGCCGTCGACGGCATGCTGGCCCGCGAGTTCGGCCAGCAGTCCAAACTCGGCGCCTATCTCAACGAGTTGTGCGACGTGGTCGCCGACAGCGCCCTGTATCTGCCTTTTGCTTTGCTGGCTGGCGTATCGCCGCTGCTGGTCGTACTGGTCGTGGTACTGGCGGTGATCAGCGAGTACGCCGGTGTACTTGGCCCCATGGTCGGCGCTTCGCGGCGCTATGACGGGCCGATGGGCAAAAGCGATCGGGCCTTCGCCTTCGGCGTACTGGGTGCCGGTGTCGCCAGTGGTTTGCTGCCCGCAGCATGGATCAACGGCCTGCTGGCGCTGATGCTGCTGTTGCTACTCCTGACCCTGATCAACCGCGTGCGCCAGGGCCTGAAAGAAACGGCCTAGCGCCTCCCCGGAATAAGGACATTCCCATGCGCCACTCAGACAGCCTCAGTTTTACCACCCACGACGGCGTCGAGCTGTTCTACCGCCACTGGCCCGCACAGGACAGCACTGGCCCGCGCCAGGCGGTGGTGATGTTCCATCGCGGCCACGAGCACGGTGGGCGCATGGCCCATCTGGCCGATGAGCTCGACTTGCCCGGTTACGACTTCTTCGCCTGGGATGCCCGCGGCCACGGCCTGTCACCCGGCGAGCGCGGCGACAGCCCGAGCTTCGCCACCAGCGTGCGCGACGTACAGACCTTTCTCGACCACATCAGCGCCACCCACGCCATCGCGCAGACCGAGATGGCCGTGCTGGCACAGAGCGTCGGCGCGGTGCTCATCAGCACCTGGGCCCACGACTACGCACCCAAAGTGCGCTGCCTGGTGCTCGCCTCGCCGGCCTTCAAGGTCAAGCTCTACGTGCCCTTCGCCCGCCCGGGCCTGAAGCTGCTGCGCCAGTGGCGCGGCAATTTCTTCGTCAACAGCTACGTCAAGGCGCGCTTCCTCAGCCACGATCCCGAGCGCATCGCTTCGTTCGAGAACGATCCGCTGATCAGCCGGCCGATCTCGGTGAACATGCTGCTCGGCCTGTATGAAGCCGCCGATCGTGTGGTGGCCGATGCCCAGGCGATCCAGGTGCCGACCCAGCTGCTGATTTCCGGCGCCGACTTCGTCGTGCACCGCCAGCCGCAGGAGCAGTTCTTCCAGCGCCTGGGTAGCCTGCGCAAGGAAATGCACATCCTCCCCGGCTTCTTCCACGACACCCTCGGCGAGCGCGACCGCGCCCATGCCCTGAGCCGTGCGCGGCGCTTCATCCTGGAAAGTTTCGAGCAACCGGTCATGCGCCCCTCGCTGCTGGATGCCGACTGCTGTGGCTGGAGCTGCGCCGAGGCCGAGAGCCTGGCCGCGCCGCTGCCGCACAACTCACTGGGCGATCTGTACTGGCGCGCCACCCGCGCCGGTCTCAAGCTCGGCAGCGTGCTGTCCGACGGGGTGAAGCTGGGCTTCGACACCGGTTTCGACTCCGGCAGCACCCTCGACTACGTCTACCGCAACCAGCCCTCCGGCAAGTCCGCGCTGGGCCGCCTGATCGATCAGAACTACCTCAACTCCATCGGCTGGCGCGGCATCCGCCAGCGCAAGGTGCATGCCGAGGAACTGCTGCGCCTGGCCATGGGCCGGCTGCGTGAAGCGGGCAGGGCGGTGCGCATCGTCGATATCGCCGCCGGCCATGGCCGCTACATCCTCGAATCCCTCGAAGGGCTGGAGCACAAGCCGGACTCGATCCTGCTGCGCGACTACAGCGACATCAACGTGCGCGACGGCAGTGCGCTGATCGAACAGAAGGGCCTGGGCGATATCGCCCGCTTCGTCAAAGGCGATGCCTTCGACCAGGCCGACCTCGCCGCCCTCGATCCCAGGCCGACCCTGGCGGTGGTCTCCGGCCTGTACGAGCTGTTCGGCAGCAACCAGATGGTCAGCGACTCGCTGGCCGGCCTGGCAGCAGCAGTCGAGGAGGGCGGCTACCTGATCTACACCGGCCAGCCCTGGCATCCGCAGCTGGAGCTGATCGCCCGCGCCCTAACCAGCCACCGCCAAGGCCAGGCCTGGGTCATGCGCCGCCGTAGCCAGGCGGAGATGGATCAGCTGGTGGAGGCCGCCGGCTTCCGCAAGCTGGAACAGCGCATCGACGAATGGGGCATCTTCAGCGTGTCCCTGGCGCAGCGGGTGTCCTGATGCAGACCGCCCGCGAGACAGGATTGTGGCAGCGCGGGGTCCTCTGGCTGTTATTGCTCGCCCCGCTGTTCTTCGCCAGCTACGGCTTCGCCAACTGGCTCACCGCCCAGCGCGACGACGTCGGCAGCCTGGTATTCGCCTGGGAAAGTGCGACACCGCTGTGGGCCTGGAGCATCGTGCCCTACTGGTCAATCGACCTGCTCTACGGCCTGTCCTTTCTGCTGCCGGCCACACGCCGGGAGATGGATCGACATGCCCTGCGCCTGCTCAGCACGCAGATCATTTGCGTCGCCTGCTTCCTGTTCTGGCCGCTGCGCTTCACCTTCGAGCGCCCGGAACTGAGCGGTTTTTTCGGCTGGATGTTCGATGTGCTGATGGGCTTCGACAAGCCGTTCAACCAGGCCCCCTCGCTGCATATCGCCCTGCTGGTGGTGATCTGGGTGATGTTCGCCCGGCATACCCGCGGTGTGCTGTTGCGCGGTCTGCTGCATGGCTGGATGGCGCTGATCGGCCTGTCGGTACTGACCACCTGGCAACACCACTTCATCGACGTACCGACCGGCGCCCTGGCCGGCTGGCTGTGTGTGTGGCTCTGGCCCGTCGAAGGCCACAGCCCGCTACACAACCTGCATCTGGCGCGCGAACCACAGCGTTGGCGCCTGGCCCTGCGCTACGGGCTGGGCAGTGCCATTTGCGCGGCACTGGCGGTCAATCTCGGTGGCGCCTGGCTGTGGCTATTCTGGCCCTGCGCCTCGCTACTGCTGGTGGCGCTGAACTACGCGCTGTTCGGCGCCGCCGGTTTCCAGAAGCAGACACACGGAGCGCTTGGCGCGGCCAGCAGCTGGCTACTCGCCCCCTATCTGCTCGGCGCCTGGATCAACTCGCGACTGTGGACGCGCAAACATCCGCAACCGGATCAGGTGGTGGAGGGCATCTGGCTCGGCCGTGTGCCGAGCGCAGAAGAAGCGGCGCCCTTCGCCGCAGTGCTGGATCTGAGCGCCGAACTGCCTGTCTGCCTGCCCGGCAAGACCTATCGCAACCTGCCGCTGCTCGACCTGGTCGCACCGAGTACCGAGGCCTGCCGCCAGGGCGCCGAGCTGATCGAAGAGTTGCGCCAGCAAGGCCCTCTGCTGGTCTGCTGCGCCCTCGGCTATTCGCGCAGCGCCACCCTGGTCGCCGCCTGGCTGCTGCACAGCGGCCGGGCCAATAGCGTCGAACAGGCCATCGAGCTGATCCGCACCGCCCGGCCACAGGTCGTTCTCGGCGACGCGCAGCGCCTGGTGCTGCAGGGCCTGCTGCAGCCCAGTGCAAATCTGGAGGTTGCCCATGGCCTCTGAGATGCAGCTCGCCCTGGTCGCCTGCCTGCTGCGTCGCGGCCATGGCCTGGATCTGCTGTCTAACGCCCTGACCTTGCTCGCCCTCGCCTACGGTCTGGCACCATTGCTCGGCGCACCACACAGCGCCGCCAGCAGCGTGCTCTGCGGCCTGCTGGTGATGCTCGGCCTGGCGCAGAAGTACTGGGCCATTCGCGTGGCACTGGATGCCGAGCTGTTTGCCCGCCTGGCTGATGATGCTGCGCGCCTGACCGTCAGCACCGCCGAACTGGATCAGGCGCTACACAGCCTTGGCCTACAGCCCGCCACCACTCAGCCCCGCGACTGGTCGCAACGCTGCCAAGGCGCCCTGCGCTTGTTGCGCCTGCAAGCCGCCTGGCTGCTTGCCCAATTGGTACTGGCCGTGGCCACCATTCTCGCTATGCCCTGGCTTTCCCTGGCTGGATAAAAGGAGTCATGTCCATGCTTGCTTCCATCACCGCCTTCGCCATCACCTCGGCAGCCCGTCTGCTGACCGGCGCACGCGCCCTCTGGCTGGGTTGCACGGCCCAGCCGGTGCAGCGTCTGTACTACGCCAACCACAGCAGCCATGGCGACTTCGTGCTGCTGTGGGCCTCGCTGCCGCCGGAACTGCGCCGGCGCACCCGCCCGGTGGCTGGCTCCGACTACTGGATGAAGGGCGAGCTGCGCCGCTTCCTGATCCGCGACGTGTTCAACGGCGTGCTGGTCGATCGTGACCGTAGCGATCCTAACGCCAATCCTCTCCAGGCCATGCTCGATGCCCTGGAGCAGGGTGACTCGCTGATCATCTTTCCAGAGGGCACCCGCAACCTCAGCGACGAACAACTGCTGCCATTCAAGAGCGGTCTGTTCCACCTGGCCCAGGCCAGGACCGAAGTCGAATTGGTGCCGGTGTGGATCGCCAACCTCAACCGGGTCATGCCCAAGGGCAGGGCGCTGCCGTTGCCACTGCTGTGCACCCTGAGTTTCGGTGAGCCGTTGCAACGCCAGGAAGGCGAGGACAAGCACGCCTTCCTCGAACGCGCACGCAACGCCCTGCTGGCCCTGGCCCCGGAGGAAATCTGAGATGGATCGCAACACACTCCTGCTGTTTGCCGGCATTGGTGCCGTACTGCTCATCGCCACCCTGATCGCCCGCATCCTGCGCCGCCGCGCCGGGGACGCACCCAACGCGGTGATTGAAAACCTCAACGCGCGGATCGACGCCTGGTGGGCCATGGTGCTGGTCATTGGCATCGCCTTTCTGTTCGGCAACAACGGCGTAATACTGCTGTTCTATTTCGTGTCCTTCTACGCCCTGCGCGAGTTCCTCACCCTGACGCCGACCCGGCGCAGCGACTATCCGGCACTGGTGGCGGCCTTCTACTTCGCCCTGCCGATGCAGTACCTGCTGATCGCCCTGGACTGGTACGGCCTGTTTGCCATCTTCATCCCGGTCTACCTGTTCCTCCTGCTGCCAATCCTGGCCTCGCTGGGCGGCGATACCACGCGCTTTCTGGAGCGCGCCTCGAAGGTACAGTGGGGGTTGATGATTGCCGTGTATTGCGTGTCGGCGGTGCCGGCGCTGCTGACCCTGGACATTCCCGGCTACGAGGGTCGCAACCTGCTGCTGATTGCCTGGCTGATCATCGTCGTGCAGCTGTCGGATGTGCTGCAGTACGTCTGCGGCAAGCTGGCCGGCAAACGCAAGATCGCGCCCAAGCTGTCGCCGTCAAAGACGGTGGAAGGTTTTGTCGGCGGAGTGGCTCTGGCCAGCCTGATCGGCGCCTCGCTGTTCTGGATTACTCCGTTCAGCTTTTGGCAGGCCGCGCTGATGGCACTGGTCGTCAATCTGCTGGGCTTCGCTGGCGGCCTGGTGATGTCGGCGATCAAGCGCGACCGTGGGGTGAAGGACTGGGGCCACATGATCGAAGGCCACGGCGGCATGCTCGACCGCATGGACTCGGTGTGCTTCGCCGCACCGATCTTCTTCCACTTCGTGCGCTACTGGTGGGCTTGAAGCCCCTTCGCCGGGCAACAAAAAGTTGCCGGGAGCAATTTTTGACGTCGCCCGTTAAGGGCGACGACCCGGAGGGTTTCCCCAGGAACGGCGGAAACAAAAAACCCGCCGAAGCGGGTTCTTTATGACCTTCCGACATCCTGTCGTTTGCCATCCTGGCGCGGTCTGTCTTCCTTGACTCGGGACATCCTGTTCCCGACATGTGTGTATAGATTAGCCATCTGGCGGATAGTGAGAAATGGCATCACACCCCAAGGCCGTGTAAGCCTTTCGCTATAGCTGCATAAAAAACGGGAGCCTGGCTCCCGTTTTTTATCAGTGCGGCTGATTCAGGGTCAGACGCATGTGGCGGTTCACATCCTTGTACAGCAGGTAGCGGAAGCGACCGGGGCCACCGGAGTAGCAGGCCTGCGGGCAGAAGGCGCGCAGCCACATGAAATCGCCAGCTTCCACCTCGACCCAGTCCTGGTTCAGGCGGTAAACCGCCTTGCCTTCCAGTACGTACAGGCCGTGCTCCATCACATGGGTTTCGGCGAAGGGAATCACGCCGCCCGGCTCGAAGTTGACGATATTGACGTGCATGTCGTGGCGCATGTCGGCCATGTCAACGAAACGAGTGGTGCTCCAGCGGCCTTCGGTATCCGGCATCACCAGCGGCTGGATGTCCTGCTCGTTGGTGACGAAGGCATCCGGCAGCGGCACGCCGTCGACGCGCTGGTAGTGCTTGCGGATCCAGTGGAAGCGGGTGTGTTGGCCGCTGGTGTTGCGCACCTTGTAGTCGGCGCCCGGCGGAATGAAGGCATAGCCGCCCGGCTGCATGTTGTGCACCTGGCCCTGCAGGGTCAGGGTCAACTCGCCCTCGACGATGAACAGCACCGCTTCGGCGTTGATGTCCTGCTCGGGCTTGTCGCTGCCGCCGTTAGGCGCCAGCTCGACGATGTACTGGGAGAAGGTCTCGGCGAAACCGGACAGCGGACGGGCGATCACCCACATGCGCATGTTGTCCCAGAAGGGCAGGTGGCTGGTGACGATGTCACGCATCACGCCCTTGGGGATCACGGCATAGGCTTCGGTGAACATGGCACGGTCGGTCAGCAGCTCGGTCTGGGCCGGGTGACCACCATGCGGTGCATAGTAGGAAGTCTTGGACACGGAAAGTCTCCTGTTGATATTCGGCCCCTTGCGGAGCGGCGCTCAGCGACCCGCAAAGATGCAGGTTAAGCGCGTAGCGGATTCAAGATATCCAGTCGACTTTGCATCGACAAATTAAATGTTGGGATGCGCCATATTCATTTATCAAATTCTATGACAGCCACTGTGGGTAGTTCATTCAGACCTCCCGTTCTTCCTCCAACAAGCTGGAGAGCGAATCTGCCAGTGCAGTGATCACCGGCCCGGCAGTAGGCCGGTGAATGATCGCCACCTCGAACATGTCCACCTCGGGCAAGCCAGCCTCCTTGGGTAATACCCGATGCTCAGCGTTCACCGCACGCAGCGGCAACAGGCCGATACCCATGCCGTCAGCCACTGCATCCTGGATGCCGCTCAGGCTGGAGCTGGTGAAACTGATCCGCCAGCGTCTACCAATGGACTCCAGTGCCGCGATCATTTCGTCGCGGTACAGGCCTCGCGGCGGAAAGGTCACTATCGGCAAAGGATCCTGGTCGAAAGCCGGGCTACGCAGGCTATCCACCCAACGGGTTTTCTCCGTCCAGCGCGCCACGGCATCACGGCTATTACGCCGTTGCTTGAGCAACACCAGATCCAGCTCGCCCCGGTCATAACTAGCCGCCAGATCGCGACTGAGGCCAGAGGTGACCTCCAGTTTGATATGCGGAAAGCGCCGGTTGAACTCGGCAAGGTGGCGTGTGGTTCTACCGGCGGCAAAGTCGTCCGGCACACCGATGCGCACCACCACCGAAACGCTGGCACCGTCCAGAGCCTCATGCAGTTCGTCGTTCAGCGCCAGGAGCCGTCGCGCATAGCCCAGCACCGTCTCGCCGGCATCGGTTGGCAGTACATCGCGATTGCCCCTTTCCAGCAGGCGATGCCCCGCCAGTTCCTCAAGACGCCGCACCTTCTGACTCACGGTGGATTGCGTGGAGTTCAAACGCAACGCAGCAGTGGTGAAGCTGCCGCAGTCAGCCACAGTCACCAGCGCCCTTAGCAGATCCAGCTCGAACAGACGGCTATTTGTTCTATCTATGTGCCTCATCCCAGCATCCATTTTCTGAATCTGAATGACGTCGCTTTTAGCAGGGCTGGCTTAACGCAGCAACATGCAGCGGAATCACCAGATCACTGCTGCAACTTATTCATCCAATAAAAAACCCCTGCGGGTTGCACCGGCAGGGGTTTCTGCGACAGCAGTTGCTCGTCAGCGTGACGCTTAGAAGTCCAGGTTCGACACCGCCAGGGCGTTGGACTCGATGAAGTCGCGGCGCGGCTCCACAGCATCACCCATCAGGGTATTGAAGATCTGGTCGGCTGCAATAGCGTCCTCGATGGTGACCTTGAGCATGCGGCGTACAGTGGGGTCCATGGTGGTTTCCCACAGCTGCTCAGGGTTCATCTCACCAAGCCCCTTATAGCGCTGGATGCTGTGACGCTTGGTGCTCTCGGTCATCAGCCAGCCCAAGGCATCCTTGAAGGTGCTGACCGCTTTCTTGCGCTCACCACGCTGCACGTATGCACCGTCTTCCAGCAGGCTGTTGAGCTGATTGCCCAGGGTGGTCACCGACTTGTAGTCGTTGCTGGCGAAGAAGTCGCGATTGAAGGTGATGTAGTTGGACAAGCCATGGGCCGTGACCTCCACCTCCGGCAGCCACAGGTGACGCTCACGATCCTCACGTAGGCTGGCACTGTAGGTCTGACCGGATTTCTCTGCAGCTTTCAGACGCGCCTGGAAGCTTTCCAGCCAGGCTTGCATGGCAGCCTGGTCAGCCATCTGGTCGAGAGAAACACTCGGCAGGTAGACGAAATGCTCGGTGATGTCCTTCGGATAGACCCGAGACAGGCGATCCAGGGTTTTCATCACGCTGCGGTAGTCGTTGACAAGCTTCTCCAGTGCCTCTCCGGACAGACCAGGCGCGTTCTCGTTGACATGCAGGCTGGCATCTTCCAGGGCCGACTGGGTCATGTATTCGTCCATGGCCTCGTCGTCCTTGATGTACTGCTCCTGCTTGCCTTTCTTCACCTTGTACAGCGGCGGCTGGGCGATATAGATGTAGCCACGCTCGACCAGCTCCGGCAGCTGACGGAAGAAGAAGGTCAGCAGCAGGGTACGGATGTGCGAACCGTCAACGTCGGCATCGGTCATGATGATGATGTTGTGGTAACGCAGCTTGTCGATGTTGTACTCCTCGCGACCGATACCGCAGCCGAGGGCGGTGATCAGGGTGCCAACCTCCTGAGAGGAGAGCATCTTGTCGAAGCGAGCCTTCTCGACGTTGAGGATCTTGCCCTTGAGCGGCAGGATGGCCTGGGTCTTGCGGTTACGGCCCTGCTTGGCAGAACCGCCCGCGGAGTCACCCTCCACTATGTAGAGTTCGGACAACGCCGGGTCTTTTTCCTGGCAGTCGGCCAGCTTGCCGGGCAGGCCGGCGATATCCAGGGCGCCTTTACGGCGGGTCATCTCACGGGCTTTACGGGCGGCCTCACGGGCACGGGCAGCGTCGAGCATCTTGCCGACCACGGCCTTGGCCTCGTTGGGGTTTTCCAGCAGGAAGTCGGCAAAGTACTTGCCCATTTCCTGCTCGACCGCGGTCTTCACCTCGCTCGATACCAGCTTGTCCTTGGTCTGCGAGCTGAACTTGGGGTCCGGCACCTTGACCGAAATAATCGCGGTCAGACCTTCACGGGCATCGTCGCCGGTGGTGGCGATCTTGAATTTCTTCGCCAGACCTTCCTGCTCGATGTAGTTATTCAGGTGGCGGGTGAGGGCAGAGCGGAAGCCCGCCAGGTGGGTACCACCGTCACGCTGGGGAATGTTGTTGGTGAAGCAGAGGATGTTCTCGTTGAAGCTGTCATTCCACTGCAGAGCTACTTCCACACCTACGCCATCTTCCTCGCGCTGGATGCAGAAGTGGAACACCTGGTTGACGATGGTCTTGTTGGTGTTCAGGTACTCGACGAAGGCCTTCAGGCCACCTTCGTACTTGAACAGTTCTTCCTTGCCGCTGCGTTCATCCTTGAGCAGGATGCCGACGCCGGAGTTGAGGAAGGACAGCTCGCGCAAGCGTTTGGCCAGAATGTCCCAGCTGAAATGGATGTTCTTGAAGGTGTCGTCCGACGGTTTGAAGTGGATCTGCGTGCCGGTCCCTTCACTGTCGCCCACGGCCGCCAGGGGTGCCTGTGGCACGCCGTGCACATAGGTCTGCTCCCAGACTTTGCCACTGCGACGGATGGTCAGCACCAGCTCTTTGGAGAGTGCGTTGACCACGGAAACACCCACGCCGTGAAGGCCGCCGGATACCTTGTAGCTGTTATCGTCGAACTTACCGCCGGCGTGCAGCACGGTCATGATGACCTCGGCCGCGGAAACGCCTTCTTCCTTGTGCATATCCACCGGGATACCGCGACCGTTGTCGCGTACGGTGATGGATTCGTCGGGATGGATGGTGATGCTGATCTCTGAGCAATAACCGGCCAACGCTTCGTCGATGGAGTTGTCCACCACTTCGAACACCATGTGGTGCAGACCGGTACCGTCATCGGTGTCACCGATATACATGCCCGGGCGCTTGCGTACGGCATCCAGACCCTTGAGTACTTTGATACTCGAAGAGTCGTATGTTTTGTTTTCGTCGCTCATGGGTTCACTCCCGATGCGGTGATCACTCCATGTTCCACGTGGAACATGGCGACCGGCGTGTCCGTGCGCCAGCCATCCTTCAAAAATTCGTGGTCGACACAGGTGATAAACACCTGACACTGCAAATCGTCCAGCAGTCGGCACAAGGCCTGTCGATGTTGCTCATCCAGCTCCGACGGCAAGTCGTCAACCAGATAAATGCATTGGCCATGTTTGGCCTGGTTCAGCAGATGCCCCTGGGCAATACGCAAGGCACACACCACCAGCTTCTGCTGACCGCGCGAAAGAATCTCCGCGGCATTGTGCGCGCCAAGGCGCAAGCGCAAATCGGCGCGTTGCGGTCCTGCCTGGGTGTGTCCCAGATGCTGATCACGGGGGAGGGTAGAGGCCAGAACTTCGGCCAAGGGTTTATCCTTGTCCCAACCACGGTAGTAGCTCAGGGTCAGTCCTTGCAGATCCACCAGTTCACGCAAAACCTGTTCGAAAACAGGTTTCAGAGCCTGGATATAAGCCCTGCGATAACTATCCAACTCGTCACTGGCCAGGCACAACTCTCGGTCCCAGGCCGCCTGCGACGCGGCGTCGAGTGTACCATGCCGCAGCCATGAGTTCCGCTGTCGCAGGGCCTTCTGCAGGCGCTGCCAGGCCGGCAGAAATCGTTGTTCCACGTGGAACACTCCCCAGTCGAGGAACTGCCTCCTCACCTTTGGTGCACCTTCCAACAAACGAAAGCTGTCGGGATTGATGACCTGAAGAGGAAGCAACTCGGCCAACTGTGCAGCGCTGCGTGCATTCTGTCCGTCGATACGAATTTGCAGCTCACCCTGGCGATCCCGGGAAATACCCAAACTACTGGGAATGCCATTGAGCAGCTCGACCTGGCCAAACACCGTGCAGCCCGGCTGCTCGTACTGAATCATCGGCTGCAGCTTGTTACTGCGAAACGAACGCGCAAGACCCAGCAGATGAATCGCCTCCAGCAGGCTGGTTTTACCGCTGCCGTTGGCGCCGTGAAGAATATTGATGCGGGGGGAGGGGGAGATCGTCACCGGGTGCAGGTTTCGCACCGCGGTGACGGTGACGCGAGAAAGGGACATTCAGTGATTACAGGCGCATCGGCATGACGACATAGGAAGAGTCATCGTTATCGGCTTCCTGAACCAACGCACTGCTGTTGGCATCGGACAGGATCAGGCGAACCTGTTCGGTAGTCATCACGCCCAGCACGTCCAGCAGGTAGCTGACGTTGAAACCGATTTCCAGCGAACCGCCGTTGTAGTCGACGACGACTTCTTCCTCGGCTTCTTCCTGCTCCGGGTTGTTGGCCTGGATCTTCAGCAAACCAGCTGCGAGTTGCAGGCGAATACCACGGTACTTTTCATTGGACAGGATCGCGGTACGGCTGAACGCTTCACGCAGAGCCTGACGGTCACCGACCACCAGCTTGTCCCCGCCACGCGGCAGCACTCGTTCATAATCCGGGAACTTGCCATCGACCAGTTTGGAAGTGAAGGTGAACTCACCGGTGGTGGCACGGATATGGTTCTGTCCAAGAACGATGGCAACCTCGCCATCCTGCTCGGTCAGCAGACGCGCCAGTTCCAGAATGCCCTTACGCGGCACGATGACCTGATGCTTCTCGTTCTGCTCGATGCTCGCCTGCATGGCACACATGGCCAGACGGTGACCGTCGGTGGCCACGGCGCGCAGCACGCCAGTCTGGACTTCCAGCAACATACCGTTGAGGTAGTAACGCACGTCCTGCTGGGCCATGGCGAAACTGGTACGATCGATCAGACGACGCAGCTTGCTCTGCACCAGATTGAAGGTCAGAGAACCCGGACCTTCTTCCACAGTAGGGAAATCATTGGCTGGCAGGGTCGACAGGGTAAAGCGACTACGCCCGGCCTTGACCACCAGTTTCTGCTCGTCGAGGCGGATATCGATCAACGCATCGCTCGGCAAGCTCTTGCAGATGTCCATCAGCTTGCGCGCCGGCACGGTGATTTCGCCCGGTTCGGCACTGTCTTCCAGGGCCACACGACCAACCAGCTCGACTTCCAGGTCGGTACCGGTCAGCGATAGCTGCTGGCCTTCGACCACCAGCAACACATTCGACAAAACCGGCAAGGTCTGGCGACGTTCGACGACGCCGGCGACCAGTTGCAGGGGTTTCAACAGGGCTTCGCGCTGAATAGTGAAATGCATGGTCTCATCCCTTGCCTTATGGGCTGCGATCAGGTGGTCAGGGTGCGCAGCAGGTTCTTGTAGTCCTCGCGAATATCCGCGTCGGATTCCCGCAGTTGAGCAATCTTACGACAGGCGTGCAGCACTGTGGTGTGGTCTCTTCCGCCAAATGCATCGCCGATTTCCGGCAGGCTATGATTGGTCAGCTCTTTGGACAATGCCATCGCTACCTGCCGCGGCCTAGCGACCGAGCGAGAGCGGCGCTTGGAGAGCAGGTCGGCGATCTTGATCTTGTAATACTCAGCTACGGTGCGCTGAATATTGTCCACACTGACCAGTTTGTCCTGCAGAGCCAATAGGTCCTTCAGCGACTCGCGGATCAGCTCGATGCTGATCGGCTGGTTGGTGAAGTGCGAATGGGCGATCACCCGCTTCAAGGCACCTTCCAGCTCACGCACATTGGAACGGATGCGCTGAGCAATGAAGAAGGCCGCGTCGTGCGGCAGATCGACCTTGGTCTGTTCAGCCTTCTTCATCAGAATGGCCACACGGGTTTCCAGCTCGGGCGGCTCGACTGCCACGGTCAGGCCCCAGCCGAAACGCGACTTCAGGCGCTCTTCGAGACCTTCGATTTCCTTCGGATAGCGATCGCTGGTGAGGATCACCTGCTGGCCGCCTTCGAGCAGGGCATTGAAAGTGTGGAAGAACTCTTCCTGCGAGCGCTCCTTCTTGGCGAAGAACTGGATGTCATCGATCAGCAGCGCATCCACCGAGCGATAGAAGCGCTTGAATTCGTTGATGGCATTCAACTGCAGCGCCTTGACCATGTCGGCAACGAAACGCTCGGAATGCAGGTACACCACCTTGGCATTGGGATTCTTCTTCAGCAGGTGGTTGCCCACGGCGTGCATCAGGTGAGTCTTGCCCAGGCCTACACCGCCATAGAGAAACAGCGGGTTGTAGCCATGCTTGAGATTGTCCGCTACCTGCCAGGCTGCCGCCCTGGCCATCTGGTTGGACTTGCCCTCGACGAAGTTCTCGAAGGTAAAGGTACGGTTCAGGTAGCTGGTGTGCTTGAGCGCTCCCTCTACCTGCACTGTGCGCTCTGTCGGCCGAGTTGCCGGCGGTACAGGCGGCGCACTCACCGGCTCACGTGCAGGCGCCTGCACCTCCGCCATAACAGGGGCAGCTACAGGGGCACTATTAATAGTAGGAGCCATGCGCGGGGCGGGATTACGCTTGCTGCCGATCAACAACGATAAAGCGGGAGCCAAACCGTTGGCTCTTTCAGCCAACAACTCCAGCAGGCGCATCATGTACTTTTCGTTGACCCAGTCGAGAACAAAGCGGTTGGGCGCATAGACGCGCAACTCGTCCCCAGCGGACTCCACCTGCAAGGGGCGGATCCAGGTATTGAATTGTTGCGCAGGCAACTCGTCGCGAAGCAGCTCCACACACTGCTGCCAAAGTTCTACGGACACGGATATCCCCTGAAAATCGCTACGGTGGCGATGCAAAAAACAGCCTGCATTGTAGCCATGCCGACACGAGTTATCCACACGAATAGGGAATTTCAGCCGAGCAAAATCAATGATTTATTTCTGTTTCCGCTGTAGCACCTGGTAACGCACAAAGCTGTGGATAAAGGTAACCGAACCCTCTGCAAAACCCATTGAGCAAGCTGGCGACAACCATCGGCTGTGGGTAAAGCCACAATCGATCCACAATGAATGCACTAGCTCTGCACAAAGGGTCCACGTCTTACCGACACACTTATACTGTGCCGAAATCCTGAAACGAGTAGGGCCACGCCGATTTACCCACAGCCCAGAGCGGTCTTAAAAGCATTTAACAGATCAAGCTCTTAAAGAATTTCTTTCCTTTTATCTTCTTTCTCTATCCAAAGCTGGTTGGAAATTGACCTTGGGCCGCGGTTTCACTAGAATCGCCGGTCTCTTTAAACGGGGGCCATTCCGGCCCGTATGGACCACCCAGGTAAATCACCATGAAACGCACTTTCCAACCCAGCACCCTCAAGCGCGCTCGCACCCATGGTTTCCGCGCTCGCATGGCTACCAAGAACGGCCGCGCCGTCCTGTCGCGTCGTCGCGCCAAGGGCCGCAAGCGTCTGACCGTCTAATCGCCGGAACGGGTGGTGAGTCAAGGCTTCGGCCGGGAGAAGCGACTGCTGACTCCCCGGCAATTCAAATCCGTCTTCGACTCACCTAGCGGCAAGGCCCCCGGCAAGAACGTCCTGCTTCTTGCACGCGCCAACGAACTGGATCACCCCCGCCTCGGGCTGGTGATCGGCAAGAAAAGCGTCAAGCTCTCTGTCGAACGCAATCGTCTGAAACGCCTGATACGGGACTCGTTCCGACTCAATCAGACGTTGCTCGGTGGACTGGACATTGTCGTGGTAGCCCGCAAGGGGCTTGGCGATCTGGAGAACCCCGAGCTGCATCAGCAGTTCGGCAAACTCTGGAAGCGCCTGGCCAAGCAGCGGGCTGAAGCCTCTCCTCCCGGGGTAAGCGAAAGTCCTCATGCGTAAACTGGCCATCCTCCCGATCCAGTTCTACCGCTACGCCATCAGCCCCTTGATGGCTAATCACTGCCGCTTTTATCCCAGCTGTTCCTGCTACACCCAGGAAGCCATTGAAACCCATGGTTTGCTGCGTGGTGGCTGGCTTGGTATACGTCGCCTGAGCCGTTGTCACCCTTGGAATCCCGGTGGTTACGACCCGGTTCCACCACTCTCTTCCTCCCCTTCGCTGACCGAGTAATCCATGGATATCCAACGCTCGATCCTGCTCGTCGCTCTGGCCATCGTGTCCTACCTGATGGTTTTGCAGTGGAACGAGGACTACGGCCAGGCCGCACTTCCGGCCACGGCCACAGCCACCGTTGGTGGTCCACAGACCGCAGCCTTGCCGGACACCCCAAGCAGCAGTGCCGACGATGTGCCGACCGCTACCGGCGAAGCCGCACCGCAGCTGGCAGCTCCTGCCGCAGTCAGCGATGAGCTGATTCGTGTGAAGACCGATGTGCTCGAACTGGCCATCGATCCCAAGGGTGGCGATATCGTCCAACTGACCCTGCCGCAATACCCGCGCCGCCAGGATCGCCCGGACGTGCCGTTCCAGCTGTTCGATAACGGCGGTGAGCGCACCTACCTGGCCCAGAGCGGCCTGATCGGTAGCAACGCACCGGACAAGTCCAGCGGTCGCGCCCTGTGGAACAGCGACAAGCGCAGCTATGAGCTGGCCGAAGGCCAGGACCAGCTGGTAGTCGAGCTGACTTATGCCGAAGGCGGCGTGAACTACATCAAGCGCTTCAGCTTCGAGCGTGGCCAGTACGACCTGAACGTCGACTACAAGATCGACAACCAGAGCGGCCAGGTGTGGAACGGCAACTTCTACGCCCAACTCAAGCGTGACAACAGCAGCGACCCATCGTCCACCACCGCCACCGGTACCGCGACCTACCTGGGCGCCGCCATGTGGACCAGCGAAGAGCCTTATAAAAAGGTCAAGATGGGCGACATGGACGAGAAGAGCCTGCGCGAAACCGTGCAGGGCGGCTGGGTCGCCTGGCTGCAGCACTACTTCGTCACCGCCTGGGTGCCGGCCAAGGACAGCAGCAATACCGTCCAGACCCGTAAGGATGGCCAAGGCAACTACATCATTGGCTTCACCGGCCCGCAGCTGAGCGTGGCCAACGGTGCCAGCCTGGAAACCGGCGCTACCCTGTACGCCGGCCCGAAAATCCAGGATCACCTCAAGGCGCTTTCCCCGGGCCTGGAGCTGACCGTCGACTACGGCATCCTGTGGTTCATCGCCCAGCCGATCTTCTGGCTGCTGCAACATATCCACAGCCTGCTCGGCAACTGGGGCTGGTCGATCATCGTCCTGACCATCATCATCAAACTGGCCTTCTTCCCGCTCTCCGCGGCCAGCTACAAGTCGATGGCACGCATGCGCGCCGTATCGCCGAAGCTGCAGGCGCTGAAGGAACAGCATGGCGACGATCGCCAGAAGATGTCCCAGGCGATGATGGAGCTGTACAAGAAGGAAAAGATCAATCCGCTGGGCGGCTGTCTGCCGATCCTGGTACAGATGCCGGTGTTCCTGGCCCTGTACTGGACCCTGCTGGAAAGCGTCGAGATGCGCCAGGCGCCTTGGCTGCTGTGGATCACCGACCTGTCGATCAAGGATCCGTTCTTCATCCTGCCGATCATCATGGGCGCCACCATGTTCATCCAGCAGCAGCTCAACCCGACCCCGCCGGACCCCATGCAGGCCAAGGTGATGAAGCTGATGCCGATCATCTTCACCTTCTTCTTCCTCTGGTTCCCTGCCGGTCTGGTGCTGTACTGGGTGGTCAACAACGTCCTGTCCATCGCCCAGCAGTGGTACATTACTCGCAAGATCGAGGCGGCCACGGCTAAGGCCTGAACCCGCTAAGCTGCACAAGACGCCCCCTCGTGGGGCGTTTTGCTATCTGAAATATATCCACAACCGAGATCCGACCATGACCACCGCCCGCGAAACCATTGCCGCAGTCGCCACCGCCCAGGGCCGCGGAGGGGTCGGCATCGTCCGTGTCTCAGGCCCCAGGGCGCGGCCCATCGCCATCACCCTGGCAGGGCTGGAACCCAAGCCGCGTCACGCCCATTACGGCCCCTGGCACGACAACGATGGCGAGGTGATCGACCAGGGCCTGCTGCTGTTCTTTCCCGGCCCCAACTCCTTCACCGGCGAGGATGTGTTGGAGCTGCAAGGCCACGGCGGGCCGGTGGTGCTGGATATGCTGCTGCAGCGTTGCCTCTCGCTCGGAGCCCGTCAGGCGCGCCCGGGCGAGTTCAGCGAACGAGCCTTCCTCAACGACAAGCTCGATCTGGCCCAGGCAGAAGCAATCGCCGACCTGATCGAAGCCAGTTCGACCCAGGCCGCACGGAACGCTCTGCGTTCACTGCAGGGCGAATTCTCCCGCCGCGTGCATGAGCTGACCGAGCGGCTGATCCAGCTGCGCATCTATGTCGAAGCGGCCATCGACTTCCCCGAGGAGGAGATCGACTTCCTTGCCGACGGCCATGTACTGAGCCAGCTCGACGCAGTACGCGACTACTTATCCACAGTGCTGCGCGAAGCCGGCCAGGGTGCCCTGTTGCGTGACGGCATGACCGTGGTCATCGCCGGCCGGCCCAATGCCGGCAAATCCAGCCTGCTCAATGCCCTGGCTGGGCGCGAGGCGGCCATCGTCACCGATATCGCCGGCACCACCCGCGACGTACTGCGCGAACATATCCACATCGACGGCATGCCCCTGCATGTGGTGGATACCGCAGGGCTGCGCGATACCGAGGATCAGGTCGAACGCATTGGCGTGGAACGTGCGCTCAAGGCCATCGCCGAGGCTGACCGGGTGCTGTTGGTGGTCGACTCCACGGCGCCGGAGGCGGTCGATCCCTTCGCCCTGTGGCCGGAGTTCCTCGACCAGAGGCCAGATCCGGCCCGGGTCACCCTGATCCGCAACAAGGCCGACCTGTCGCAGGAAAGCATAGGCCTGGAAACCTGCGACGATGGTCATGTCACCCTCACCCTATCCGCCAAATCGTCCGAAGGCCTGGAGCTGCTGCGTGAACACCTCAAGGCCTGCATGGGCTTCGAGCAGACCGCCGAAAGTGGCTTCAGCGCGCGACGCCGTCACCTGGAAGCGCTGCGTCAGGCCCAGGCCAGCCTTGAGCATGGTCGCCATCAACTGACCCTGATGGGCGCCGGCGAGTTGCTGGCCGAAGACCTGCGTCAGGCCCAGCACTATCTCGGCGAAATCACCGGCGCGTTCAGCTCGGACGATCTGCTCGGCCGCATCTTCTCCAGCTTCTGTATCGGCAAATAGGCCTGCAGAGCTTATCCAAAGCCTCCCTGAACCCTGTGGAAAACCTACCCTGAGCCCCGTCTATAACTGGGTGGAAAAGCTAGCGATAAATCGCCATGTGCATAACCTGGCCTTTCATCCACAGCTGTCACGCAGCTTTCCCAGTGGAAAATGCCAGGAAAGACACAGCCTTATCATTGGCTGAAAGCCTTGTCGTAAATGACGTCTAGAGACTTATCCACAAAAAATCGCTTCTCTATACATAAACATAAGAATAAGGCTTTATAAGATTTCTTCTTTTCTATTCTCTATAAACCTGAAGACCTACCAGCTGGCTATTTTTTGTGCAGAAGGCTTCATTCACTCTGCCTAAGTCCCTATACTTGCGCCCCTTCCTATTTCTCTCTTCTCTACAGGCACGAGGTGCGTGGTGGATTTCCCTTCCCGTTTTGACGTGATCGTGATCGGCGGCGGCCATGCCGGCACCGAGGCTGCGCTGGCAGCCGCACGCATGGGCGTGAAGACCCTGCTGCTGACCCACAATGTGGAAACCCTCGGCCAGATGAGCTGCAACCCGGCCATTGGCGGTATCGGCAAGAGCCACCTGGTAAAAGAGATCGATGCTCTCGGCGGCGCCATGGCCCTGGCTACCGACAAGGGCGGCATCCAGTTCCGTGTGCTCAACAGCCGGAAAGGACCAGCCGTACGCGCCACCCGTGCGCAAGCCGACCGTGTGCTGTACAAAGCCGCCGTGCGCGAAATCCTGGAGAACCAGGCCAACCTGTGGATATTCCAGCAATCGGCCGACGACCTGATCGTCGAGCAGGATCAGGTCAAGGGCGTGGTCACCCAGATGGGCCTGCGTTTCATGGCCGACAATGTGGTGCTGACCACGGGTACCTTCCTCGGCGGACTTATCCACATCGGCCTGCAGAACTACTCCGGTGGCCGTGCCGGTGATCCACCCTCGATCGCCCTGGCCAAGCGCCTGCGTGAACTGCCGCTGCGCGTCGGCCGCCTGAAGACCGGTACGCCACCGCGCATCGATGGTCGTTCGGTGGATTACTCGGTCATGACCGAGCAGCCTGGCGACACTCCGACCCCGGTGATGTCCTTCCTCGGCAACCAGGCCATGCATCCCAAGCAGATCAGCTGCTGGATGACCCACACCAACGCGCGTACCCACGAGATCATCGCCAGTAACCTGGACCGCTCGCCGATGTACTCCGGGGTGATCGAAGGCATCGGCCCGCGCTACTGCCCGTCGATCGAGGACAAGATCCATCGCTTCGCCGACAAGGACAGCCATCAGGTGTTCATCGAGCCCGAGGGCCTGACCACCCACGAGCTGTACCCCAACGGCATCTCCACTTCGCTGCCTTTCGATGTACAGCTGGAGATCGTCCGCTCCATTCGCGGCATGGAAAACGCGCACATCGTGCGCCCCGGTTACGCCATCGAGTACGACTACTTCGACCCGCGTGACCTCAAGTACAGCCTGGAGACCAAGGTCATCGGCGGCCTGTTCTTCGCCGGCCAGATCAACGGCACCACCGGCTACGAAGAGGCCGGCGCCCAGGGCTTGCTGGCCGGCGCCAATGCCGCGTTGCGTGCTCAGGGCAAAGAAGCCTGGTGCCCGCGCCGTGACGAGGCCTACATCGGCGTACTGGTCGACGACCTGATCACCCTGGGTACCCAGGAGCCCTACCGCATGTTCACCTCGCGTGCCGAATATCGCCTGATCCTGCGCGAGGACAACGCCGACCTGCGTCTGACCGAGAAAGGTCGCCAACTGGGCCTGATCGACGATGAGCGTTGGGCCGCCTTCGAGGCCAAGCGCGAAGGCATCGCGCAGGAAGAACAACGCCTGAAGAGCACCTGGGTTCGTCCGGGTACACCGCAGGGTGATGCCATCGTTGCGCGCTTCGGCACGCCGCTGGCCCACGAATACAACCTGCTCAACCTGCTGGCCCGCCCGGAGATCGACTACGCCGCCCTGGCCGAAGTGACTGAGGCTCCAGCCGTGGATGCCCAGGTTGCCGAACAGGTGGAGATCAAGACCAAATACGCGGGCTACATTGACCGCCAGCAGGAAGAGATCGCCCGTCTGCGCGCCAGCGAAGACACTCGCCTGCCGGCCGATATCGACTACACCAGCATCTCCGGGCTGTCCAAGGAGATCCAGGGCAAGCTGGGCAACACCCGCCCCGAGACCCTCGGCCAGGCCGGGCGTATCCCTGGTGTCACGCCGGCGGCCATCTCTCTGTTGCTGATTCACCTGAAAAAACGCAATGCCGGCCAGACCCTGGAGATCAGCGCCTGATGTCTCTCGTTACCCAGCGCCATGCCGATGAACTCGCGCAGGGCGCTCAAGCGCTGGGCGTTGCACTGACAGCCCAACAGCACGAACAGCTGCTGGCCTACCTGGCCCTGCTGATCAAGTGGAACAAGGCCTACAACCTGACTGCCGTGCGCAATCCGGACGAGATGGTCTCGCGTCACCTGCTCGACAGCCTGTCCGTAGTGCCTTTCGTCGCGCTGTATGGTGACAACTGGCTGGACGTCGGCAGTGGCGGCGGCATGCCCGGCATTCCTCTGGCCATCCTGTTTCCCGAGCGACGCCTCACCCTGCTCGACTCCAACGGCAAGAAGACCCGCTTCCTCACCCAGGTGAAACTGGAGCTCAAGCTGGCCAACCTGGAAGTTATCCACAGTCGGGTTGAAGAGTTTCGTCCCGAGCAACCGTTCACCGGTATCTGCTCGCGTGCCTTCAGCTCGCTGCAGGACTTCAGCGATTGGACTCGGCATCTAGGAAACGGTGAGACGCATTGGCTGGCGATGAAGGGCGTACAGCCCGACGACGAACTGCAGGCCCTGCCTGCGGACTTCCACCTGCAAAGCTGCGACGTGCTCAAGGTTCCCGGTTGCCAAGGCCAGCGCCATCTGTTGATACTGCGTCGCTCGGTCTAGGGGGAAGCAGAAGATGGCCAAGGTATTCGCGATCGCCAACCAGAAAGGCGGAGTGGGCAAGACCACGACCTGCATCAATCTGGCCGCCTCGCTGGTGGCGACCAAGCGCCGCGTGCTGCTGATCGACCTCGATCCACAGGGCAACGCCACCATGGGCAGTGGTGTGGATAAACATGCGCTGGAGCACTCGATCTACGACGTGCTGGTTGGCGAAAGTACCGTTGGCGAGGCCATGCAGTTCTCCGAGCACGGCGGCTATCAGCTGCTGCCGGCCAACCGCGACCTGACTGCCGCCGAAGTCACCCTCCTGGAAATGAAGATGAAGGAGAGTCGCCTGCGTTACGCCCTGGCGCCGATCCGCGAGAACTACGACTACATCCTCATCGACTGCCCGCCGGCGCTGTCCATGCTGACCATCAACGCCCTGGTCGCCGCCGATGGCGTGATTATCCCCATGCAGTGCGAGTACTACGCACTGGAAGGTCTGACCGACCTGATGAACAGCATTCAGCGTATCGGCTCGCTGCTCAACCCGAGCCTGAAGATCGAAGGTCTGCTGCGCACCATGTACGACCCGCGCATCAGCCTGACCAACGACGTCAGCGCCCAGCTCAAGGAGCATTTCGGCGATCAGCTCTATGACGTCGTCATCCCGCGTAACGTACGTCTGGCCGAGGCGCCCAGTTTCGGCATGCCGGCGCTGGCCTACGACAAGCAATCCCGTGGCGCCATCGCCTACCTGGCTCTGGCCGGCGAGCTGGTGCGCCGTCAGCGCGCCGCCGCGAAAACCGCAACCGCATAAGGAATCCCATGGCCACCAAGAAACGAGGACTCGGCCGCGGCCTGGACGCTCTGCTCGGCGGTAGCACCGCCGCCACCCTGGAAGAAGAAGCCGTCAAGGTAGACAGTCGCGAACTGCAGCACCTGCCGCTGGAGCTGATCCAGCGTGGCAAGTACCAGCCGCGTCGTGACATGGACCCGGCTGCCCTCGAAGAGCTGGCCAGCTCGATCAAGGCTCAGGGCGTGATGCAGCCCATCGTGGTGCGCCCCATTGGTGGTGGCCGTTTCGAGATCATCGCCGGTGAGCGGCGCTGGCGTGCCAGCCAGCAGGCGGGCCTGGACAAGATCCCGGCCATGGTTCGCGAAGTGCCGGATGAAGCCGCCATCGCTATGGCGCTGATCGAGAACATCCAGCGCGAAGACCTCAACCCCATCGAGGAAGCCGTGGCCCTGCAGCGCCTGCAGCAGGAGTTCGAGCTGACCCAGCAGCAAGTTGCCGATGCCGTCGGCAAGTCGCGGGTGACCATCACCAACCTGCTGCGCCTGATCGCTCTGCCGGACGAGATCAAGACCCTGTTGTCCCATGGCGATCTGGAGATGGGCCATGCCCGTGCCTTGCTCGGTCTGCCCCTGGAGCAGCAGGTCGAAGGCGCGCGACATGTTGTCGCACGCGGTCTCACCGTGCGCCAAACCGAGGCACTGGTACGTCAGTGGCTGAACAGCAAGGAAAAACCTGTCGAGAAGGCCAAGGTCGATCCGGACATCAATCGCCTGGAACAGCGTCTAGCCGAGAAGCTAGGGGCTCCCGTGCAGATCAAGCACGGGCAGAAAGGTAAGGGACAGCTGGTCATTCGATATAGTTCCCTGGACGAGCTACAGGGCGTGCTCGCCCATATCCGCTAAATCCGGACACATTTGCACATGTAGCGGGCGGTCGGAATTCACTACCGGCCTGTTGAACAGGGGGGGAACCCCCCCTATACTCTGCGCGCATTTTGTCGGCACAAAGCATGCCAAGTTGTTGATTTAACGTGCCGACCCAGAGGAACAGCGAGAGATGGACGCCCGCACGCCAAACCGCCTGCCCTTCCATCGTCTGCCGGTATTTCCGGTACTGCTGGCCCAACTGGCCGTGATTCTGCTGGCCGCTGCCGCCTTGTATGGCTGGCGCGACGCAGTGAATGGCTACTCGGGACTCTGCGGGGGGCTGATTGCCTGGCTACCCAATCTGTATTTCGCCCACAAGGCGTTCCGCTATAGCGGCGCCCGGGCTGCCCAGAACATCGTGCGGTCGTTCTACGCCGGCGAGGCGGGCAAATTGATTCTGACGGCGGTGCTGTTTGCACTGGCGTTCGTAGTGGTGAAACCACTGGCGGCACCGGCCCTGTTCGGTGTCTTCGTGCTGGCGCTCAGCGTTGGCTGGTTCGCACCGCTACTGATGAGAACAAGACTTTCGAGACCTTAGAGCGTTTGAGGCAAACATGGCAGAACAAACCGCTTCGGGCTACATCCAGCACCACCTGCAGAACCTGACCTTCGGTCAGCTGCCGAATGGCGACTGGGGCTTCGCCCACACCGCGCAAGAAGCAAAGGAAATGGGCTTTTGGGCCTTCCACGTTGACACCCTGGGCTGGTCGGTATTCCTCGGCCTGGTGTTCATCCTTCTGTTCCGCATGGCCGCCAAGCGTGCCACCAGTGGCCAGCCTGGCCCGTTGCAGAACTTCGTCGAAGTGCTGGTCGAGTTCGTCGACGGCAGCGTGAAGGACACCTTCCACGGCCGTAACAACCTGATCGCACCGCTGGCCCTGACCATCTTCGTCTGGATCTTCCTGATGAACCTGATGGACCTGGTACCGGTGGACTTCCTGCCGGTTCTGGCCGCCAAGATCACCGGTAACGAGCACCTGTTCTTCCGTGTCGTGCCGACCACCGATCCGAACGCCACTCTGGGCCTGGCTTTGTCCGTGTTCGCCCTGATCGTGTTCTACAGCATCAAGGTCAAGGGTATCGGCGGCTTCCTCGGCGAGCTGACCCTGCACCCGTTCAGCAGTAGCAACATCTTCGTGCAGATCCTGCTGATCCCGGTCAACTTCCTGCTTGAGTTCGTCACCCTGATCGCCAAGCCGATTTCTCTGGCTCTGCGTCTGTTCGGCAACATGTATGCCGGCGAACTGATCTTCATCCTGATCGCCGTGATGTTCGGCAGCGGCCTGTTCCTGCTGAGCACTCTGGGCGTTGCGTTGAACTGGGCGTGGGCAGTGTTCCACATCCTGATCATCACCCTGCAGGCCTTCATCTTCATGATGCTGACCATCGTCTACCTGTCGATGGCACACGAAGACAACCACTAAGCGGCATCTGCCGCTTGGGTAAACGAAAACCGCTTTATCGCTTCAACCTAAACCAATACGACGTAAAAGTCGGGAGGAAAAATGGAAACTGTAGTTGGTCTCACCGCGATTGCTGTTGCCCTGCTGATCGGCCTGGGCGCTCTGGGTACTGCCATTGGCTTCGGTCTGCTGGGCGGCAAGTTCCTGGAAGGCGCTGCTCGTCAGCCGGAAATGGTTCCGATGCTGCAGGTCAAAATGTTCATCGTCGCTGGTCTGCTCGACGCCGTGACCATGATCGGTGTGGGTATCGCTCTGTTCTTCACCTTCGCGAACCCCTTCGTTGGTCAGATCGCCGGCTAATCACTCGTTTTCGAGTGATTGGTTTGACGAAACAACGAACAGCGAGGTGTTGGCGTGAACATTAATGCAACCCTGATTGGCCAGGCCGTTGCGTTCTTCATTTTCGTGATGTTCTGCATGAAGTTCGTATGGCCGCCGGTCATTACAGCTCTGCGTGAACGTCAGAAGAAGATCGCTGATGGTCTGGACGCCGCCAACCGCGCGGCTCGCGATCTGGAACTGGCCCACGAGAAAGTTGCCCAGCAACTGCGTGAAGCCAAGGCCCAGGCCGCCGAGATCATCGAGCAGGCCAAAAAGCGCGGCACTCAGATCGTCGACGAAGCCCGTGATCAGGCTCGTGTCGAAGCTGACCGTGTGAAGGCTCAGGCTCAGGCCGAGATCGAACAGGAACTGAACAGCGTCAAAGACGCCCTGCGTACCCAAGTGGGTGCTCTGGCCGTTGGCGGTGCCGAGAAGATCCTGGGTGCATCCATCGATCAAAACGCGCATGCGGAGCTGGTTAACAAACTGGCAGCCGAAATTTAAGCGAGGGCGATCATGGCAGAACTGACCACGCTGGCCCGACCTTACGCCAAGGCGGCCTTCGAGCACGCTCAGGCCCACCAGCAGCTGGCCGCTTGGTCAGCCATGCTCGGCTTGGCTGCGGCGGTGTCGCAAGACGACACCATGCAGCGCGTGCTCAAGGCCCCGCGTTTGACGAGTACAGACAAGGCCACCACTTTCAACGAAGTGTGTGGTGACAAGTTCGACGCCCAGGCACGTAACTTCATTTCCGTGGTAGCCGAAAACGGTCGTCTCGACCTGTTGCCGGAAATCGCCGCCCAGTTCGAGCTGTACAAGGCCGAGCAGGAAAAGTCGGTGGACGTGGAAGTGACCAGTGCCTTCGCATTGAGCACAGAACAGCAAGACAAACTCGCCAAGGTTCTCAACGCACGGCTCAGCCGAGACGTGCGTCTGCATGTGACGGAAGACGCCGCCCTCATCGGTGGTGTGGTTATCCGCGCAGGCGACCTGGTTATCGATGGCTCGGTTCGCGGCAAAATCGCGAAACTGGCCGAAGCGTTGAAATCTTGAGTTTGAAGGGGCAGCAGAGCAATGCAGCAACTCAATCCTTCCGAAATTAGTGAAATCATCAAGGGACGTATCGAGAAACTCGACGTCTCTTCCCAAGCCCGCAACGAAGGTACCGTGGTATCCGTTTCCGACGGTATCGTACGTATCTACGGTCTGGCCGACGTTATGTACGGCGAAATGATCGAGTTCCCGGGTGGTGTCTACGGTATGGCGCTGAACCTGGAGCAAGACTCCGTGGGTGCCGTTGTGCTGGGTGCATACACCAGCCTGGCCGAAGGCATGAGCGCCAAGTGCACTGGCCGCATCCTGGAAGTCCCGGTTGGTCCGGAACTGCTGGGTCGCGTAGTCGACGCACTGGGTAACCCGATCGACGGCAAAGGCCCGATCAATGCTCAGGCCACCGACGCCGTTGAAAAAGTTGCACCGGGCGTGATCTGGCGTAAGTCGGTCGACCAGCCGGTACAGACCGGTTACAAGTCGGTTGACGCCATGATCCCGGTAGGCCGTGGCCAGCGTGAGCTGATCATCGGTGACCGTCAGATCGGTAAGACTGCCCTGGCCGTCGACGCCATCATCAACCAGAAGAACAGCGGCATCCGCTGCGTCTACGTAGCCATCGGTCAGAAGCAATCGACCATCGCCAACGTAGTACGCAAGCTGGAAGAAGCTGGCGCTCTGGCCAACACCATCGTGGTAGCCGCTAGCGCTTCCGAGTCGGCTGCTCTGCAGTTCCTGGCTCCGTACGCCGGTTGCACCATGGGCGAATACTTCCGCGACCGCGGTGAAGACGCCCTGATCGTGTACGACGACCTGTCCAAGCAGGCCGTTGCCTACCGCCAGATCTCCCTGCTGCTGCGCCGTCCGCCGGGCCGCGAAGCTTACCCGGGCGACGTGTTCTATCTCCACAGCCGTCTGCTGGAGCGCGCTTCCCGCGTTTCCGAAGAGTACGTCGAGAAGTTCACCAATGGCGCCGTGACTGGCAAGACCGGTTCTCTGACCGCTCTGCCGATCATCGAAACCCAGGCTGGCGACGTTTCCGCGTTCGTTCCGACCAACGTGATTTCCATCACCGACGGTCAGATCTTCCTGGAATCCGCCATGTTCAACTCGGGTATCCGTCCGGCCGTCAACGCCGGTATCTCGGTATCCCGCGTGGGTGGTGCTGCACAGACCAAGATCATCAAGAAGCTCTCCGGTGGTATCCGTACCGCTCTGGCTCAGTACCGTGAACTGGCGGCTTTCGCCCAGTTCGCTTCTGATCTGGACGAAGCCACCCGTAAGCAGCTTGAGCATGGTCAGCGTGTAACCGAGCTGATGAAGCAGAAGCAGTACGCGCCGATGTCGATCGCCGACATGGCCCTGTCGCTGTACGCCGCTGAGCGTGGCTTCCTGGTCGACATCGAAGTCGCCAAGATCATCAGCTTCGAGCAGGCCCTGATCGCCTACTTCAACCGTGAGAACGCCGCTCTGATGGCGAAGATCAACGAGAAGGGCGACTTCAATGACGACATCGATGGCCAGCTGAAAGCCGGTATCGAGAAGTTCAAGGCCACCCAAACCTGGTAAGCCGCAGTGGGGGCCGCGAGGTCCCCGCTTGCTAACCTGATAGGTGTTACATGGCAGGCGCAAAAGAGATTCGCAGCAAGATTGCGAGCATCAAAAGCACGCAGAAGATCACCAGCGCCATGGAAAAAGTGGCGGTCAGCAAAATGCGCAGAGCTCAAATGCGCATGGCTGCCAGCCGCCCTTACGCGGAGCGTATCCGCCAGGTGATTGGTCATCTGGCCAACGCCAACCCGGAATACCGTCACCCGTTCATGATCGAGCGTGAAGTGAAGCGTGTCGGTTACGTGGTGGTGAGCTCCGACCGTGGTCTGTGTGGTGGTCTGAATACCAACCTGTTCAAGGCTCTGGTCAAGGACATGGCGAGCAATCGCGAGCAAGGCGTAGAGATCGATCTCTGCGTGATTGGCAGCAAGGGTGCGGCGTTCTTCCGCAACTTTGGTGGCAATGTTGTTGCTGCGATCAGCCACCTCGGCGAAGAACCGTCGATCAACGATCTGATCGGTTCCGTCAAGGTCATGCTCGATGCTTACCTCGAAGGTCGCATCGATCGTCTGTCCGTGGTCTCGAACAAGTTCATCAATACCATGACGCAAAAGCCGACAGTGGAGCAGCTCGTTCCCCTGGTGGCGACTCCGGATGAAGGTCTCAAGCATCACTGGGACTACCTGTACGAACCCGACGCCAAGCAGATCCTCGACGGTCTGATGGTGCGCTACGTGGAATCGCAGGTGTACCAGGCGGTGGTCGAGAACAACGCTGCTGAACAAGCGGCGCGGATGATCGCGATGAAGAACGCCACCGACAACGCTGGCGATCTGATCAAAGGCCTGCAGCTGATTTACAACAAGGCTCGTCAGGCAGCGATCACCCAGGAAATTTCGGAAATCGTCGGCGGCGCTGCCGCGGTTTAAGAACGGTTCAAATATTCAGAGGAACCAAAGATGAGTAGCGGACGTATCGTTCAAATCATCGGCGCCGTTATCGACGTGGAATTCCCGCGTGATCAAGTGCCGAGTGTTTATGAAGCGCTGAAAGTAGTTGGCGCCGAAACCACCCTGGAAGTTCAGCAGCAGCTGGGCGACGGCGTGGTTCGTTCCATCGCCATGGGCTCGACCGAAGGTCTGAAGCGTGGCCTGGAAATCACCCGTACCCACAAAGCCATCTCCGTACCGGTCGGTAAAGCGACCCTGGGCCGGATCATGGACGTACTGGGTAACCCGATTGACGAAGCTGGCCCGATTGGCGAAGAAGAGCAGTGGGAAATCCACCGCGCTGCTCCGTCCTACGCTGAGCAAGCTGGCGGCAACGACCTGCTGGAAACCGGCATCAAGGTAATCGACCTGGTTTGCCCGTTCGCCAAGGGTGGTAAGGTCGGTCTGTTCGGTGGTGCCGGTGTCGGCAAGACCGTAAACATGATGGAACTGATCCGTAACATCGCCATGGAACACAGCGGTTACTCCGTGTTCGCTGGTGTGGGTGAGCGTACTCGTGAGGGTAACGACTTCTACCACGAGATGAAGGACTCCAACGTTCTCGACAAAGTAGCCCTGGTCTACGGTCAGATGAACGAGCCGCCAGGCAACCGTCTGCGCGTGGCGCTGACCGGCCTGACCATGGCCGAGAAGTTCCGTGACGAAGGTCGTGACGTACTGCTGTTCGTCGACAACATCTACCGTTACACCCTCGCCGGTACCGAAGTATCCGCACTGCTGGGCCGTATGCCTTCCGCAGTAGGTTACCAGCCGACTCTGGCCGAAGAGATGGGCGTTCTGCAGGAGCGTATTACCTCCACCAAGAACGGCTCCATTACCTCGGTACAGGCCGTATACGTACCTGCGGACGACCTGACCGACCCGAGCCCGGCGACCACCTTCGCCCACTTGGACGCCACCGTCGTACTGTCGCGTGACATCGCTTCCCTGGGTATCTACCCAGCCGTTGACCCGCTGGACTCCACCAGCCGTCAGCTGGACCCGAACGTGATCGGCCAGGAACACTACGACACCGCTCGCGGCGTTCAGTATGTTCTGCAGCGCTACAAAGAGCTGAAGGACATCATCGCGATCCTCGGTATGGACGAACTGTCGGAAGACGACAAGCAACTGGTAGCCCGCGCTCGTAAGATCCAGCGCTTCCTGTCGCAGCCGTTCTTCGTGGCCGAAGTCTTCACCGGCTCGCCAGGCAAGTACGTTTCCCTGAAGGACACCATCGCTGGTTTCAGCGGCATTCTGAAAGGTGACTACGATCACCTGCCGGAGCAGGCGTTCTACATGGTTGGCAGCATCGACGAAGCAATCGAGAAAGCCAAGAAACTGTAATCCCTTGTGCGCCCGGCAACGGGCGCTCATGTGAGGCTCGATATGGCTATGACAGTCCATTGCGACATCGTCAGCGCAGAAGCGGAAATCTTCTCCGGTCTGGTCGAGATGGTGATTGCGCACGGCAACCTGGGTGATCTTGGTATCGCTCCGGGTCACGCCCCGCTGATCACCGATCTCAAGCCGGGTCCGATCCGCCTGGTCAAGCAAGGTGGTGAGTCCGAGGTGTTCTACATCTCCGGCGGCTTCCTCGAAGTCCAGCCGAACATGGTGAAGGTTCTGGCCGACACCGTACTTCGTGCTGGTGACATCGACGAAGCGGCTGCTCAGGAGGCCCTCAAGGCCGCCGAGAAGGCTCTGAACGAGAAGGGCGCGGAGTTCAACTACGGTTCCGCCTCCGCTCACCTGGCCGAAGTCGCAGCCCAGCTGCGTACCGTCCAGCAGCTGCGCAAGAAGTTCGGCGGCTAAGCCACCGGCTTCAACAGCGTTGGGAGAAAGGGTAGCCTTGGCTACCCTTTTTCTTTTCTGCCGTTTTTATCCACAGGTGCCTATCCACCTGTGTCTGCTCAGGATCTCAGCATGTCCCTCGATATCGTCATCCTCGCCGCCGGCCAGGGCACCCGCATGCGTTCGGCCCTGCCCAAGGTGCTGCATCCGGTCGCCGCTAAGCCCATGCTCGCTCATGTCATCGACACCGCCCGCCAGCTTGCACCGCGCAAGATCCACGTGGTGATCGGCCATGGTGCCGAGTTGGTGCGCGAGCGGCTGGCGGCGGATGACGTCAACTTCGTCCTGCAAGCCGAGCAACTGGGCACCGGTCATGCCGTGGCTCAGGCGCTGCCGCATATCGAGGCGGACAAGGTGCTGATCCTCTATGGCGATGTGCCGCTGACTCGGGTTGAAACCCTGCAGGGTCTCCTGGCTCAGGCCAACGAGCAGCAACTGGGTCTGCTGACGGTCAATCTGGCCGATCCAATCGGCTATGGCCGTATCCTGCGTGACGCCAACGGCGTGGTGCAGGCGATCGTCGAGCACAAGGATGCCAGCGACGCGCAGCGCGCCATTCGCGAAGGCAACACCGGCATCCTCGCCGTGCCGGGCAAGCGTCTCGGTGACTGGCTGGGCCGGCTGTCCAACAGCAATGCCCAGGGCGAGTACTACCTGACCGACGTGATCGCCATGGCAGTGGCCGACGGCCTGGTCGTCGCCACCGAAACCGCGCAGGACGAGATGGAAGTACTGGGTGCCAACGACCGTATCCAGCTGGCCCAGCTGGAGCGTTACTACCAGTTACGAGCCGCCCGTGGCCTGATGGCCCAGGGCGTAACCCTGCTCGACCCGGCCCGCTTCGATTTGCGCGGCGAGGTCAGCGTGGGCCGCGACGTGCTGATCGATGTGAATGTGATCCTCGAAGGCAAGGTGCAGATCGAGGATGGCGTACAGATCGGGCCGAACTGCGTGATCAAGGACTCCATCCTGCGCCGTAGCTCCATAGTCAAAGCCAACAGTCACCTGGACGGTGCTGAGTTGGGCGAGGGCGCCGACTGTGGTCCGTTCTCCCGTCTGCGTCCTGGCGCCAAACTGGGTGCCAAGGCCCATGTGGGTAACTTCGTCGAACTGAAGAACGCCGTCATGGGCGAGGGCGCCAAGGCCGGCCATCTGGCATACCTGGGCGACGCCGTGATCGGCGCACGGACCAACATCGGTGCCGGCACCATCACCTGCAACTACGACGGTGCCAACAAGCACAAGACGGTGATGGGCGAGGACGTGTTCATCGGCTCCAACAGCTCCATCGTCGCGCCGGTGACCTTGGGCAATGGCGCGACTACTGGCGCCGGTTCCACCGTGACCCAGGATGTACCCGATGGGGCCCTGGCGGTTGGCCGCGCCAAGCAGCGCAATATCGAAGGCTGGAAGCGCCCGACCAAGAAGTAGGTTGGGCTGATAAGTCCAACTTGCATGGGTGACTCAATGCTTACGAAAGGCGGCTCAGGCCACCTTTCGTCTATCTGCAGCTTGACCGAAAGTGTTCATTGAGTTTTGATTCGCACACTTATCTTTCGAATCGAAACTTAAATGTCGAAACGCAACACCCCTCAGCGCCGCCACGCGATTCTGGCCTTGCTCAGCGAGCAGGGCGAGGTGGCTGTGGATAGCCTGGCGAGCCACTTTGCGACGTCTGAAGTTACGATTCGAAAGGATCTGGCCGAGTTGGAGAAGAATGGCCTGCTGCTACGCCGTTATGGCGGTGCGGTGTGTATGCCGCAGGAACTGATCGGCGAACCCAGCCAGCCTATTTCCCCCGGTAAGCAGGCCATCGCCCGCGCGGCGGTCGGACTGATCCGCGAACATGCGCGGATCATCATCGACAGCGGCAGCACCACGGCCGCGATGATCCCGCAGCTCGGCTACAAGCCGGGTCTGGTGGTGATGACCAATTCGCTGAACGTGGCCAATGCCCTGCGCGACATCGAGCACGAGCCGATGCTGCTGATGACCGGCGGCACCTGGGACCCGCACTCGGAATCCTTCCAGGGCCAGGTCGCCGAGCAGGTATTGCGTTCCTACGACTTCGACCAGCTGTTCATCGGCGCCGATGGCATCGACCTGGAGCGTGGCACTACCACCTTCAACGAGTTGCTGGGCCTGTCGCGCGTAATGGCCGAAGTGGCCCGCGAGGTCATCGTCATGGTCGAGAGCGACAAAGTCGGCCGCCGTATTCCCAATCTGGAGCTGCCCTGGAGCAGCGTCCATACCCTGATCACCGACGACCGCCTGGATGCCCAGGTGGCCGAACAGATACGCGCGCGCGGGATCCAATTGATCCTCGCCAGCACGCGACCCTAAAGGAGAACTGCCATGTGTGGCATCGTTGGCGCCGTCGCCGAACGTAATATCACCCCGATCCTGGTCGAAGGCCTCAAGCGCCTGGAGTACCGCGGCTATGATAGCGCCGGCGTAGCGGTCTTCACCAAGAACGGTGAGCTGCAGCGTTGCCGTCGAGTCGGCAAGGTTGCCGAACTGGAGCAGGCGCTGGCCGGCGAACCGCTGACCGGTCACCTCGGTATCGCCCACACCCGCTGGGCCACCCATGGCGCACCCAGCGAGCGCAATGCTCACCCGCATTTCTCGGGTGAGCAGCTGGCCGTGGTGCACAACGGCATCATCGAGAACCACGAGGAACTGCGCGAGCGCCTCAAGGGCCTAGGTTATGTCTTCACCTCCGACACCGACACCGAGACCATCGTCCACCTGCTCGACCACAAGCTGCAGCAGACCGGCGACCTCACCGCCGCGCTCAAGGCGGCCATTCCCGAGCTGCAGGGTGCGTATGGCCTGGCGGTGATCAGCGCCAAGCAGGCGGACCGCATCCTCGCTGCCCGCAGCGGCAGCCCGCTGGTGATCGGTCTGGGTCTGGGTGAGAACTTCCTCGCCTCCGACCAGCTCGCCCTGCGCCAGGTCACCGACCGCTTCATGTACTTGGAGGAGGGTGATATCGCCGAGATCCGCCGCGACAGCGTGCAGATCTGGGACGTCGCCGGCCAGTCTGTGCAGCGCGAAGCCGTGCAGTACCACGAAGGCGCCGAGGCCGCCGACAAGGGCGAATACCGCCACTTCATGCTCAAGGAAATCCACGAACAGCCCAAGGTCGTGCAGCGCACCCTGGAAGGCCGCCTGGGCGGCGACCACGTCCTGGTGCAGGCCTTCGGCCCGCAGGCCGCCGAGCTGTTCGCCAAGGTACGCAACGTGCAGATCGTCGCCTGTGGTACCAGCTACCACGCCGGCATGGTCGCCCGTTACTGGCTTGAGGCACTGACTGGGATTCCCTGCCAGATCGAAGTGGCCAGCGAGTTCCGCTACCGCCAGGTCGCCGTGCAGCCGGACAGCCTGTTCGTCAGCATCTCCCAGTCCGGCGAGACCGCCGATACCCTGGCCGCCCTGCGCAACGCCAAACAGGCCGGTTACCTGGCCAGCCTGACCATCTGCAACGTCGGCACCAGTTCCCTGGTACGCGAATCCGACCTGTGCCTGCTGACCCAGGCCGGCCCGGAAATCGGCGTGGCCTCGACCAAGGCCTTTACCACCCAGCTGGTTTCCCTGCTGTTGCTGACCCTGGCCCTCGGCCAGGTACGTGGCACCCTGGACGCCGCCGTCGGCGCCGAGCTGGTGGAAGAACTGCGCCGCCTGCCGACCCGCCTGGGCGAGGCGCTGGCCATGGACAAGACAGTGGAGAAGGTCGCCGAGCTGTTCGCCGAGAAACACCACACCCTGTTCCTCGGTCGTGGCGCCCAGTACCCGGTGGCCATGGAAGGTGCGCTCAAGCTCAAGGAAATCTCCTACATCCACGCCGAGGCCTATCCGGCCGGCGAGCTCAAGCACGGCCCGCTGGCCCTGGTCGACGGCGATATGCCGGTCGTCACCGTGGCGCCGAACAACGAGCTGCTGGAAAAGCTCAAATCCAACCTGCAGGAAGTCCGCGCCCGCGGCGGCGAGCTGATCGTCTTCGCCGACGAAGCTGCCGGCATGAGCAACGGTGAAGGCACCCAGGTGATCAACATGCCGCACATCCACGACGTGCTGGCGCCGATTCTCTACACCGTGCCACTGCAGTTGCTGTCTTACTATGTGGCCGTGCTCAAGGGTACGGATGTAGACCAGCCGAGGAATTTGGCTAAAAGCGTCACAGTTGAGTGATTTCTACCGAGAGCATAGAGAAACAATAACTGTGAAATATATTCCAATTTTATGAAATTTCTGTAAGGAATTCATGGTCTTTTGAAAAAAATCAAGAGTAATGAATTTATAGTTGCATGAATGTTTTAAAGTCTTAGAAAAGGGCTTTGAAAAAATTTTCTTTAGGTTATGAGTTCTACCTGCTGTGCATGATGAGAAAGATAAGCTGAGCTTATGGTCTTTCTAAGGCTGTTTAGTTAAGTGTCGGAAAGTTTTTAGTGCTAGAACTATCCGAACGAAATTTCAAGGAGAATTAAATGAAAAAGGAAGTGGATTTTTATCAAGAGTACTTAGTAGGTATCCAGTTACCAGAAGGAATACCGCCTCCGATGCTAGGTTACAGTCATCGCGATCTGGTAATTGCTGCAACAAAGAGAGTGGCAGTATTTTTAGAGCAAGAAAATATTCAGGATGCTCTGGCGCGTGAAACCATGACTGCTTTAGCCGAGTACATAAGGGTAAAGTTCGAGGAAGAAGTTGCTGAGTACCAAATTGCCACTTGGTGGAAAAAATCATATAAAGATCCTTCCGCTCGCATTCGCGCAATTAACCGTCTGGCTGAAGACTTGGGCGGTGCTGCAGTAGATGCTGCCAGTGACTCTTTAGCGGGATCGCCGCTACTTCAAGAAGGACGAGATTTTTACGGGAAGTTAATTGGGCGTGCGGGAGAAGGGGTGCGAGACCATATACTGAGCCTCAATAAAAAATAAAAGTATATATACATAAGGATGTGATATGGTTTCTCCATTGCGATTTACCGTCTATTTTGATGGTGCGGGAAATAACAAGGATTTGCACACGCCAGAATTTACTCATATGTAGGCAAGGCTACCGGCGACTAGTTGTTACCAGCAACAACCTGCCTCGCTTGGCGCTGCGAGCGAACTTCCGGCCCGAAAGTCTCAATCACTCTCTCAACCGTCTCGTCGTCATCGAGGGAAAGGTTGTCTTCAAGGTCTACCAGCTCGTTTTTCTTGGTCTGTAGGGATTTGACCCTAATAGGATCTGCAGCGGCCTTCTGCCGTTCGGTGTGGATCTCGCTCGACAGTGACGCAATCAGGAATCCAAGCAACTCTTGAGCTGTCTCCAGTCTTGCAAGCCGTTCGGTTGTAGTTGTCACGTGAGTTTCTCCAGATTCTCGACTTCTCCTGTTCGTAACTTAACACTCTGCAGCAATTTGGAAACAGCATAGAGTTGTCAAAGGCATCCAGATGCCTATTGTTTAGTTACCATGCCGGCTCCCTGCCTTCGGCGAGCCGTGCATGCACCTGTTCTCTTCCCGCGTTCGCGTCGTGTCGATTCTGGCCATCCTCGCCGGGCTGCTGCTGTTCGTCTGGCTGGCGGGGTTGTTGGCCGAGCGCCGGGCGTGGAGCCAGCGCAGCGAGGAGGCCGCCGCGCAGCTGGAGCTGTATGCCCAGTCGGTGCACACCCTGGTCGAGCGCTTCCGCTCGGTGCCGGCACTGTTGGCGCAGGATGGCGATATTCGCGACTTGTTGCAGGCGCCGCAGGATCGGCTGCTGCGTCAGGCCATCAATCACCGTCTGGAGGCGCTGAACGCTGCCGCCGGCTCGGCCGTGCTCTATCTGCTGGACAGTTCCGGCGAGGCCATTGCCGCCAGCAACTGGCGCGAGTGGAGCAGTTTCGTCGGTAATAACTACGCCTTCCGCCCCTATTTCCAGGATGCCGTGCGCGAGAGTTCCGGACGCTACTTCGCCGTGGGGGTGACTACGGGGGTGCCCGGCTACTTCCTTTCCCATGCGGTGAAGGATGCCGCCGGCAAGGTGCTTGGCGTGCTGGTGGTCAAGCTGGAGCTGGAGGAACTGCAGCGCGAGTGGGTGGGCCAGGCGGATGTGTTGCTGGTCAGTGACCGGCATGGCGTGGTGATCCTCAGCAATCGGCCAGCCTGGCGTTTCCTCTTTCTACACCCGCTGGGGGACAGCCAGCGCCAGGAGTTGGAGCAGGCACGCAAGTTCGCTCGGCAGACCCTGCAGCCGCTGCCCAGTACCCAGTTGCGGCCGATTTCGGCGCAGGCCGAGCAGCGCCGGGTGGAAGGTCCCGATGGGCGTCGCGATTACCTCTGGCAGCGTCGTGACCTGAGTGACGAGGGCTGGACCCTGCATCTGCTGGTGGAGCCCTCGGCGGTGGCCAGCATGGTCCGCAGCTACCGCCTGGCGGCGGCGGGGCTGTGGACGACGGCCGTGTTCCTGCTGCTGTGGCTGTTGCAACGGCGCAAGACCCGGCGCCTGCAGGAACGTAGCCGCGAGGAGCTGGAGCGCCTGGTGGAGGAGCGCACCGCCGCGCTGCGCATGGCCCAGGATGAGCTGGTACAGGCAGCCAAGCTGGCGGCGCTCGGGCAGATGTCGGCGGCGCTGGCTCATGAGATCAACCAGCCGCTGACCGCCATGCAGATGCAACTGGGCAGTCTGCGCCTGCTGCTGGAGCAGGATCGCGTGGAACCGGCGCGCGCCGGCTTACAGCGTATTGATGGGCTGTTGCAGCGCATGGCGGCGCTGACCGGCCATCTCAAGACCTTCGCGCGCAAGAGCCCGGGTGGCCTGCGCGAACGCCTGGAGCTGGGCCAGGTGCTGGACCAGGCTCTGCAACTGCTGGCGCCGCGCATACGCGCCGAGGGCGTGGAGATCATTCGCGAGCAGGCCGAGCCGGCCTGGGTGCTGGGCGATGCTATCCGCCTGGAACAGGTGCTGCTCAACCTGCTGCACAACGCCCTGGATGCCATGGCGGGCAGCCCATGCCGGCAGCTCAGGCTGCGTATCCAGCGTCAGGGCGAGGCCTGGCGGCTGGAAGTGGAAGACAGTGGTGCGGGCATCGCCGAGGAGAACCTGGCGCATCTGTTCGAGCCCTTCTTCACCACCAAGCCGGTGGGCGAGGGGCTGGGCCTGGGGCTGGCGGTGTCCTATGGCATCGTCCATGAGCTGGGCGGCAGTCTGACGGCACGCAACGGCGCCGCCGGGGCCATCTTCAGCATGCGGCTGGCGGCGGCTCCCCTGGCGGAGGGGCGCACAACAAGCCAGGCATAAAAAACCCGGGCCAGGCCCGGGTTCTTGGTGCTGCGCAGGATCAGCCGTTCTGGCGGATACCGGCCACCAGCCAGGGCTGGTCGTCGCCGTTGCCACGCTCCATGCGCCAGCTTTCGCTGAAGGGCTCGCCCTGGTCGAAACGCGAAGTCTTGGCCACGCCGTGGAAGGTCAGGGTGGCGACAGTCTTGTCGGCCAGTTCGTCGATACCGTCCAGTTGCAGTTCGAGGTCATCGATGTAGGTGGACTGGAAACCGTCACCCAGTTCGGCGCGCTCGGTGGTCAGGAAGCTGAGCATCTGCGGCGTGACGAACTCGGCGATCTTGTCCATTTCGTTGGCGTCCCAGTGCTGCTGCAGGGCCAGGAAGTGTTCGCGGCCGGCAGCCAGGAAACGCTGCTCGTCGAACCAGGCCGGTGCACTGAAGGCCGGACGGGCTACCAGCGCGGCGCTGCCGAAGATCGGCGCCTGTTGTTGCGGCATCTGCCGCTGCATGCCTCCGGCCATGGCCGGCTGGCCCTGGCTTTGTGCCTGGCGACGGGAAGCGAACAACTTGAAGATGACGAAGGCCAGCAGACCGAGAATCAGGAAGTCGAAGAACTGGAAGCCTTCGAAGCCGTCACCCATGAACATCGAGGCGAGCAGGCCGCCGGCGGCGATGCCTGCCAGCGGGCCGAGCCAGCGCGAAGCACCGCTGGCCGGGCGGGCGGCAGCGGCAGCGCCGTTGGCGGCGGTGGGCTGGCTGGCCTTGGGCGCTTCCATCTGGCGGGTCTGGTGAGTCGGCGCGGAGCCGAAGGATTTGCCGCTACCCAGGCGCTTGGCGCTGGCGTCGAGGCTGACGGTCAGACCCAGGCACAAGGCCAGGGCAATGCTGAGGAAACGCTGCATGTGGGGAAGTCCCGCTGAGGTTATGGTTCGCGCGCCATGCTGCCGTAGTGCGCTGCCACTGGCCAGCCGCAGAATGTTTCCGGATTTATGTGCAGCATCGTCGGTTAGCCGCGCAGCAGCCAACCCAGTGGACCCCGACGTAGTTGGCGACGGAGCAGGGCGCGCAGGTCGGCCGGGTCTTCTCCGGGATGGCGCAGCCAGTGCACGAAGGTGCGCAGGTAAACGCCACTCAGCAGGCTTTCCTCGGCGATGCGTGACAGGTGCAGGTTCTGCCGGCGCGCAGCTTCGCGCCACCATTGCACGGTGCGGCTGATGCGCAGAAGGCCACCGACCTGCAGGTGGATGTGACCGGGCTCCAGCTTGTACAGCAGCATCTGCCCGGTGACCGCATGATGCGGCGCCAGTGCGGCCAGCCAGGCCATCAGCAGTTCCTCAAGACGTTTTTCAGCCGCCAGTGGCGCCAGGTCGGCTGCCTTGGCCCGGGCCAGCAGAGCCTGGTCGGCCCGGTCGAACCAGGCTTCGACCAGATCGTCCTTCTGTCGGTAGTGCCTGGCGATGGTACTCAGATCGCAATTCAGGGCGTCGGCCACGTCATGCAGGTGCAGGCGTTCCCAGCCGCAGATATCGGCCAGGTCGAGGGCTTTGTCGAGAATGAGGGCGGCGGTTGGTGTTGAGCGGGGCATTAAAGGCACCTCCGCTCGACAGTATGGTCAGGCCGTTCGCCAGGCTGGCGATAGCTGACGGATGGTGCGTGCACGGAGGCGTTTTGTTGGGTGAGGCTGATGGCGGAATGCGGCGGCTCTGGGGTATCTCTGTTGGGCTTCGTTGTGCTCAGCCTACGCGGCCCGACCCAACCTACGTTTCTCGATCCAGCCTGACCGGTTTCAAACCCTTCATCCGGGCTACACTGCGGCCCTTCGCAACGGGAGGTGGCATGAGCGACCAGGTGATCTTTGTCGACGACGAGGCGGCAATCCGCGAGGCGGTGCAGCAGTGGCTGGAGCTGTCCGGCCTGGAGGTGCGCACCTGCGATTCGGCGGCGGCCGCGCTGGCGCTGGTCGATGCGGACTTCCCTGGCGTGCTGGTCAGCGACGTGCGTATGCCCGGCACGGATGGCCTGCAACTGCTCGACGCCCTGCAGCAGCGTGACCGCGACCTGCCGGTGATCATGGTCACCGGCCACGGTGATGTGCCGATGGCGGTGCAGGCGCTGCGCCAGGGTGCCTACGACTTTATCGAGAAGCCTTTTACCCCCGAGCGGCTGCTGGACAGCCTGCGCCGCGCTCTGGACAAGCGCCGCCTGGTGATGGAGAACCGCCAGCTGCGCGCCCAGGTGGCGGCCACCGGGCGTATCGAGGCCGAGCTGCTCGGTGTGTCGCCGGCGATGCAGAGCCTGCGCAGGCAGGTACTGGAGCTGGCGCAGACCTCGGTCAACGTGCTGATCCGCGGCGACACCGGCAGCGGCAAGGAGCGGGTGGCTCGCTGCCTGCACCAGTTCGGCCCGCGTGCGGCCAAGCCCTTCGTCGCGCTGAATTGCGCGGCGATTCCCGAGACCATCTTCGAGAGCGAGCTGTTCGGTCACGAGAGCGGCGCCTTCACCGGTGCTCAGGCCAAACGCATCGGCCGTATCGAACACGCCGACGGCGGCTCGCTGTTCCTCGACGAGATCGAGAGCATGCCGCTGGCGCAGCAGGTCAAGCTGCTGCGGGTGATCCAGGAGCGCAGCCTGGAGCGCCTGGGTTCGAACAAGAGCATCGCAGTCGACCTGCGGGTGATCAGCGCGGCCAAGCCGGACCTGCGTGACGAAGTGCGCGCCGGACGTTTCCGCGAGGATCTGCTGTATCGCCTCAATGTCGCCGAGCTGCATATTCCGCCGCTGCGCGAGCGCCGCGAAGACATCCCGCTGCTGTTCGAACACTTCGCCGCCGAGGCTGCCCAGCGCCATGGCCGCGAGGCGCCGCCGCTGCCGCCGGGCGAGCTGGCGCGGCTGCTGGCCCACGACTGGCCGGGCAATGTGCGTGAGCTGATCAACGCTGCCGAGCGCCATGCCTTGGGCCTGTCGGCGCCGGCAGCGAGCCTGGCCTCAGGGCAATCGCTGGTCGAGCAGATGGAGGCGTTCGAGGCGCAGTGTCTGCACCAGGCGCTGCAGCGCTGCCAGGGCAATATTGCCGAGGTGATGGAGCTGCTGCAGCTGCCGCGCCGCACGCTCAACGAGAAGATGCAGCGCCATGGCCTGCAGCGCAGCAGCTATCGCCCCGCCGGCAGTAGCGACGAGGAATAGCGGCGCTTAATCCAGCGGGTATTTGCGCTCGCCGGCCAGGTACACCGCCTGCACCTGGGTCTGCGGCAGCGCCTCGGTCGCCACGCGGTAGGGGTTCTGATCGACGATCTGCAGGTCGGCCCATTTGCCCGGCTCCAGGCTGCCGGTCTGCTCCTCGATGCGCAGCTGGTAGGCGCCATTGAGGGTCATGGCGCGCAGGGCCTGGTGGATATCGATGGCCTCGCCGGCATTCAGGGCGCGTCCTGAACTGCTCTGTCGGGTAATCGCCGTGTGCATCAGGCTGAACGGGCTGGCCGGGAACATCGGACTGTCGGCGTGCAGGGTCGGGCGCATGCCCTGGGCGAAGGCGCTGCGCACCGGCAACACCTGCTGCGCCATGCGCTTGCCGATGATCGAGTCTTCCAGCGCATCGCCGTAGTAGAGGATGTGGTTGATGTGGAACGAGGCCGTCACCTTCATGTCTGCCAACACGGGCAGGCGATCCAGCGGCAGCTCCACGCCATGCTCCAGGCGCACCACCGGCAGCTGGCCCGGCAACGGCCCGACCGCCTTCAGCGCCTGGGTCACCGCACGCGCCGAGGCATCCCCCTGGCTGTGGATCGCCACCTGCCAACCGGCCGCCGTGTAGCGCTGAATCTTCTCCTGCAACTGTTGCAGGCTGAACATCGCCTCGCCGTGACTGCCGGGCTTGATGCCCAGGGTCTTGCCCAGCGGGCTGGCCAGGTAAGGGGAGCTGGTGAACATGCTGCCGGTATAGGGCGAGCCGTCGTGCCACAGCTTGACGCCGAGCACGCGGAAGTAGGGGTTGTCCTGCTCGGGGCTGTCGGGCAGGTACTTGAGTTCGTCCTCGACCAGGTAGAAGAACTGGCGGATGCGCGGTTGCAAGTGATCCGAGGCAACGTATCGCGCCATCAGCGGCGGCACGTTGTAGCCCAGCGAGGCGACCGAGGTGAAGCCGTTGGCGACCAGCTCGTCGAGCACCGTCTGGTAACGGCCGAACAGCTTCCACGGTGACTTCAGGTCCTTGAGCAAGGGCTGGGCGGCGCGGCTTTCGGCGATGAAGCCGGTCAGTTCGCCCTGACTGTCGCGCTGGTAGTAGGAACCGTCGCCGGGATCGAGCGTGTTCCTGTCGATGCCGGCCTCGGCGAAGGCGCGGGAGTTGGCCCAGAACGAATGCAGGGTCTGCGACACCAGCAGCACCGGGTTGTCCGGGGCGATGGAGTCCAGGGCCTGGCGCATCGGTACATCGAGGTCGGGGGTGAGGATCGGGTCGATGCCGCCGGCATATACCCAGTCGCCCTGGTCGGCCTTGGCCACCGCCGCCTTGAGCGCCGCCCACACCTCGGTGTTGCGCGTGTGGGTAAAGCCGGAGAGATCCGCCGCGCCGCCGAACACCGCGCTCAGAGTCGGGTGTTCATGGGCGGCGACGAAGCCTGGCAGCACCGTGCTGCCCTGCAGGTCGACCACTTCGGTGTGTTCGTCCTGCAGCGCCATGATCTGCGCCGCGCTGCCCACCGCCAGGATCAGCCCGTCGCGTACGGCGATGGCTTCGGCCACCTCGTCCTGGGCATTGACCGTCAGCACCTGGCCGTTATGCAGGATCAGGTCGGCGCCGTCGCCGGCCGAGCAGCCAGCCAGCAGGCTCAGGACGGCGAGGGCGGCGCAGCGAAAGAGAGCTTGGGGCATCAGCATCTGCTAAGTCCTTCTGGGCGGCTGCCGGCCAGACTACCGGACAGTGCCTCGGGCCGTGGCCTGGTGGCGGAGAAAGACGCGGGTCTGGCGCAACTGCCCTGGTTTGCCTGAAGAGATATCGGCGGATTTCCGCTTATGGGTGTGCAGGCTTGGGCGGATTTCCGCTCAAGCCTTGCCGCAAAATGCTGGCGAACCCAGTAAAAGCGCGTGTTCCAGCCCTTGGCACGCTGGCTGCTATGGTTTCTCTCGGAATAAAAACAAGAATGATCGAGTGCGCATTGCCTGCCTGGAGTCTTCGGTCTCCGCTCGCCGTTCTTGTTGCCAGGCCATCACCCAGCTCCACGGGTGCCGGCTAACCGACAACAACAATGGAGACATCCGCATGACCCTGACCAAGCGTCTCAGCCTGTTCGCCGCCGCCGCGGCGTTCACCGCCAGCACCGCGGCCATCGCCGCACCGACCTTCATCAACATCCTCACCGGTGGCACCAGCGGCGTGTACTACCCGATCGGTGTCGGCCTGTCGCAGCTGTACGGCAACGGCATCGAGGGTTCCAAGACTTCGGTACAGGCGACCAAGGCCTCGGTGGAAAACCTCAACCTGCTCCAGGCCGGTCGCGGTGAGCTGGCTTTCGCCCTGGGTGACTCGGTGGCCGATGCCTGGAGCGGCGTCGAAGAGGCCGGCTTCAAGGCGCCGCTGAAGAAGCTGCGGGCCATCGCCGGTACCTACCCGAACTACATCCAGATTGTCGCCAACGCTGATTCCAACATCCACACCCTGGCCGACCTCAAGGGCAAGCGCATCTCCGTGGGCGCGCCGAAGTCCGGTACCGAGCTGAATGCTCGCGCCATCTTCAAGGCCGCCGGCCTGAGCTACGAGGACATGGGCGAAGTGCAGTTCCTGCCTTACGCCGAGTCGGTCGAACTGATCAAGAACCGCCAGCTGGACGCCACCCTGCAGTCCTCGGGCCTGGGCATGGCCGCCATCCGCGACCTGGCCTCGACCATGAAGATCAGCTTCGTCGCCATCCCGGCCGACGTAGTGGCCAAGATCGGCAACGCCGCCTACCAGCCGGCGACCATTCCGGCCAAGACCTACGACGGCCAGGACGCCGACGTGCCGACCGTGGCCATCACCAACATCCTGGTCAGCCATGAAGGCGTGAGCGATGACGTGGCCTACCAGATGACCAAGCTGATGTTCGAGAACCTCGACAAGCTGGCCACAGCCCACTCCGCGGCCAAGGACATCAAGCTGGAAACTGCGGCGAAAAACCTGCCGATCCCGCTGCACCCGGGTGCCGAGCGCTACTACAAGGAAGCCGGCGCACTCTGATGTCTCCCCGGCTGCGCCCGGACGGTTGTCCGGTGCGCAGCCTGCGCTGGCGCCTTGCAGGCCAGGCGCAACTATTCTTCTGAGAGACACCGGCAAAGGGTGAACCCCTGTTTGCCCTTTGCCGGCAGCTCTCGTCCCATGGTCACTGAGGTACTAGGTTCATGAGCGAGCACCACGACGGTCTGGCGGCCAATCCGCGCGACTGGCCCAAGGCGCTGTTCTGCGTCGCCCTGCTGTTCACCGTCTTCCAGATCATCACCGCCGCTTTCCACCCGGTCTCCACTCAGGTGCTGCGCGCGGTGCACGCCGGCTTTCTGCTGTTGATCGTGTTTCTCTGCTATCCCGGCGTTGGCAAGGGCCGGCCGTGGCAACCGCTGGCCTGGTTGCTGGGCCTGGCCGGCATGGCCACGGCGATCTACCAGTGGGTGTTCGAGGCCGACCTGATCCAGCGTTCCGGTGACCTGACCCAGGGCGACCTGATCATCGGCGTGCTGCTGATCGTGCTGGTGTTCGAGGCGGCGCGGCGGGTGATGGGTATCGCCTTGCCGATCATCTGCGGCCTGTTTCTGCTCTACGGCCTGTTCGGCGAATACCTGCCGGGCGACCTGGCCCATCGCGGCTACGGTTTCGACCAGATCGTCAACCAGCTGTCGTTCGGCACCGAGGGCCTGTACGGCACGCCGACCTATGTGTCGGCCACCTACATCTTCCTGTTCATCCTGTTCGGCGCCTTCCTCGAACAGGCCGGCATGATCAAGCTGTTCACCGACTTCGCCCTGGGCTTCTTCGGCCACAAGCTCGGTGGCCCGGCCAAGGTCTCGGTGGTGTCCTCGGCGCTGATGGGTACCATCACCGGCTCCGGCGTGGCCAACGTGGTCACCACCGGGCAGTTCACCATTCCGCTGATGAAGCGCTTCGGCTACAAGTCGGCCTTCGCCGGCGGGGTCGAAGCCACGTCGAGCATGGGCAGCCAGATCATGCCGCCGGTGATGGGTGCAGTCGCCTTCATCATGGCCGAGACCATCAACGTGCCTTTCGTCGAGGTGGCCAAGGCGGCGCTGCTGCCGGCGTTGCTGTACTTCGGCTCGGTGTTCTGGATGGTCCATCTGGAAGCCAAGCGCGCCGGCCTCAAGGGCCTGCCGAAGGACCAGTGCCCGAACCCCTGGACGGCGGTGAAGCAGCGCTGGTTCCTGCTGATTCCGCTGGGCGTACTGATCTGGCTGCTGTTCTCCGGGCGCACGCCGCTGTTCTCCGGCACCGTCGGCCTGGCGCTGACCGCCATCGTCATCCTCGGTTCGGCGATCATCCTGCGCGTATCCAGCTTCGGTCTGCGCATCGCCTTCTGGATCGCTCTCGGCGTGCTCTGCGCCGGCTTCTTCCAGCTCGGCATCGGCGTGGTGTTCGGCGTCATCGGCCTGCTGGTGGCGGCCTGCTGGTTCATCAAGGGCGGCCGCGAGACGCTGACCGTGTGCCTGCACGCGCTGGTCGAAGGCGCGCGCCATGCGGTGCCGGTGGGTATCGCCTGCGTGCTGGTCGGGGTGATCATCGGCATCGTCTCGCTGACCGGGGTGGCCACCACCTTCGCCGGCTACATCCTGGCCATCGGCAAGGACAACCTGTTCCTCTCGCTGGTGCTGACCATGTTCACCTGCCTGGTGCTGGGCATGGGCATTCCGAGCATCCCCAACTACATCATCACCAGCTCGATCGCCGCGCCGGCGCTGCTGGAGCTGGGCGTGCCGCTGATCGTTTCGCACATGTTCGTGTTCTATTTCGGCATCCTCGCCGACCTCACCCCGCCGGTGGCGCTGGCCTGCTTCGCCGCCGCGCCGATCGCCAAGGAGACCGGGCTGAAGATCAGCCTGTGGGCGATTCGCATCGCTTTGGCCGGGTTCATCGTGCCGTACATGGCGGTGTACAACCCGTCGCTGATGCTGCAGGGCGACAGCCTGTGGATGACCGCCTACATGCTGTTCAAGGCGGCCGTGGCCATCGGTCTGTGGGGCATCGCCTCGATTGGTTTCCTCCAGGGTCGCCTGGCCCTGTGGGAGCGCCTGCTGGCCTTCGCCGGTGGCGTGGCCCTGGTGCTGGCGCTGCCGATCACCGATGAGCTGGGCTTCGCCATCGCCGCCGTGCTGCTCGGTCAGCACCTGTGGCGTCATCGCCACGCTGCGCCGGCGGCCGTTTGATCGGCTTGTGCATGGGCCTGGCCGGCGCGGTCTGGGCCCAGGTGGCGGTGCCGGAGGCGGGGTTCACCCTGGCCTGGAACCACACCATCGAGAAGATCCGCTGGGAAGAGGATTACCGCGTCACCGCCGATGGCTTGCTGCTCGGCGAGGCGCGGGTACGCGGCAGCGGTGCCGGCATGGAGATCCCGGACGGCGCCGAACTGCGTGACGGCAGCTGGCACTACCGCCGGCAGATGCCGCCATTGCAACCGCTGCGCGTTGGGCGTACGCCCGAGGCCGGCGACTATCAGATCTGTTTCGACCAGCGTTGCCATGTACTTGGCGAGTGGCTGGGGCCGCCACGAGCGGACCGGCCGGCGCTGGAACTCTGGAGCTGCGCGCTCCAACGCTGATCCCGGCGCCACAAGTGCCAGGATGGACCCGACCCCCGCCAGGCTGCGCCTGCGGGGGTTTTGTTCGTCTTGGGCCTCCCTCTCCCGCTTGCGGGAGAGGGGCCGGGGGAGAGGGTGCTGTGTGTATCCCCTCTCCCTGACTCTCTCCCCAGAGGGGAGAGGGAATCAGGCGATGCAGCGGCTAAGCTGCTAGAGCCCTGCCCAGGAGGAAAGCCGTCATGCGTGTACTTGTCGCCCTGCTGTTTGCCGTGCCCCTTGTCGCCAGCGCCGAGCCGCGTGCCGGCCTGTGGGAATTCACCAGTCAGCTGCAGCAGGATGGCCAGGCCCTGCCGGACATGCAGCAGATGCTTGGCCAGTTGCAGAACCTGCCACCCGAACAGCGCCAGATGATGGAGCAGATGCTTGCCCAGCAGGGCGTCAAACTCGGTGGTAGCGGGGTGCAGCTGTGCCTCAGCGAGGAGCGTCTGAAGGCGGGCGACATCCCTCTGCAGGACAACAATTCCGGCTGCAGCCATGAAATCACCGAGCGCCGTGCCGATCTCTGGAAGTTTCGCTTCAAATGCCCCAACGGCGAGGGGCAGGGTGAGACCCGCTTTCAGGGCGACACGGCCTTCACCACCACGGTCAATGGCGTGTACGACGGCAAGCCCAGCAGCATGCAGAGTCAGGCGCGCTGGGTCAGCGCCGACTGTGCGGGATTGCCTAGCCGCTGACGCTGCCTGCAGTATGGCCCTCACGCAGTGCCTGTCGTACTGCTCAGCGGTTGAAGGCTAAGGAGAGCAGCGGATGAACGAGCAACCCGTCGCGACAGGGCGCCTGTCGAGCTTTCTGGCTCCAGCGGCGACGGGATGGCGGCGCTGGTTACCAGGCCTGCAATTGTTGCGTGACTACCAGACGGGCTGGCTACCCAAAGACCTGCTCGCCGGCCTGGTGCTGACCACCATGCTGGTGCCCGTGGGCATCGCCTATGCCGTGGCCTCCGGTGTGCCGGGCATCTACGGGCTGTACGCCACCATAGTGCCGCTGCTGGCCTACGCCCTGTTCGGCCCGAGTCGCATTCTGGTGCTGGGGCCGGATTCGGCGCTGGCGCCGCTGATCCTGGCCGTGGTGCTGCCGCTGTCGGCCGGTGACCCCCTGCGTGCCATTGCCTTGGCCAGTGGCATGGCCCTGGTGTCGGGGCTGGTGTGCATCGCTGCCGGTCTGTTCAAGCTGGGCTTTATCACCGAGCTTTTGTCCAAGCCCATTCGCTATGGCTACATGAATGGCATCGCCTTCGCCGTGCTGGTCAGCCAGGCGCCCAAGCTGTTCGGTATTGCCCCGGAAGATGGTGGGCCGTTACGCGAGCTTTTCGCACTGGGGCAGGCCCTGGTCGCGGGCCAGATCAACTGGATGGCCTTCGCCGTGGGCTTCGGCACCCTGGCGCTGATCCTGCTGCTCAAGCGTTTCGAGCGGCTGCCGGGCATCCTCATCGCCGTAGTACTCGCCACACTGCTGGTGGGCGGTTTCGACCTTGCCGGCAGCCACGGAGTCAAGGTGCTCGGCCAGCTGCCCCAAGGCCTGCCGGGCTTCGCCATCCCTTGGCTGCGCCTGGAGGATGTGGTCAGTGTGCTGGTCGGTGGTTGCGCCGTGGCCCTGGTTTCCTTTGCCGACACCAGCGTGCTGTCGCGTACCTATGCGGCCAAGACCCGTAGTCATGTCGATCCCAACCAGGAAATGATCGGTCTCGGCGCGGCCAACCTGGCGACAGGGCTGTTCCAGGGTTTCCCCATCAGCAGCAGTTCCTCGCGCACGCCGGTGGCCGAGGCGGCGGGTGCGCGTACCCAGTTGACCGGGGTGTTCGGCGCCCTGGGTGTGGCACTGGTGCTGCTGCTCGCGCCCAACCTGTTGCAGCACCTGCCGTCCAGTGCCCTGGCGGCGGTGGTGATCGCGGCTGCCATCGGCCTGTTCGAGTTCAAGGATCTGCGCCGCATCTACCGTATCCAGCGCTGGGAGTTCTGGCTGTCGATTGGCTGCTTCGTTGGCGTCGCCGTACTCGGCGCGGTGGAAGGCATCGGACTGGCGGTGGTGGTGGCGGTGATCGAGTTTCTCTGGGACGGCTGGCGCCCGCACCATGCCGTGCTCGGGCGCGTCGACGGCGTGCGCGGCTATCACGATATCGCGCGCTACCCGGCAGCGCGGCGGGCGCCAGGGCTGGTGCTGTTTCGCTGGGATGCGCCGCTGTTCTTCGCCAATGCCGAACAGTTCCAGGCCTGCATCCTGCAGGCCATCGCCACATCACCCACCCCGGTGCGGCGCGTGGTGGTCACCGCAGAGCCGGTGACCAGCGTGGACGTCACTTCGGCGGACATGCTGGTGGAGCTGGAGCAGGCATTGCGCGCCGAGGGGATCGAGCTGCGTTTCGCCGAGATGAAGGATCCGGTCAAGGACAAGATGTTGCGCCTGGAGGTGCTGCAGCACATCGGTCAGGAGGTGTTTCACCCAACCATAGGCTCGGCGGTGGAAGCCTATCTCGAAGAGCATGAGGTGGACTGGACGCCATAGCGCCAGCTGCTGCGGGCCACGGCGTCATGGGCATGCAGGCTCTCGGCATGCACCACCTCCAGGCTGAAACCGAGCAGGCCGTCTTGCTCGCGCAGGCACTGGTGCAGACGGCGCGCGGCATCCTCGCAGAACATCAGGTTCTGCCCGTTGGCCAGGGCGAAGGCCTGTTCGTCGGCGCGTTTGACCGCGGTCTGCAGGGCTGTGCCCAGGGCGGCCTCGGCGCTATCCAGCAGCTGGCGCACCGGCAGACTCTGCAGGCAGGGATCTAAACGCAGCTGCAGGCGCGCCTCGCTGCGCTGGCTGTGTGGAGTAGCAAGAATGCCGCTGGAGCTGCCGATCCACGCGAGGATGTCGGCATGATCGAGACTTTTATTCGCAAAGTCCTGCGCGAACTGTTGCTGGATCAGTTGCCGGGCCAACGCTGCCGAGCACGGGCAAGTTGATGAGTAACCGAGGGTCAGCTGCAGTTCCACGTGAAACCCTTGGTCATCCAGGCGGGTGTTCACGGCCAGCGGATAGCCCTTCCAGCCGGCCAGCGGGCTGACCAGCGCCGGGCGCTTGAGCAGCAGTTCGCCACGCAGGTTGAGATGGGCCTGGCGTGACAGTCCCTCGTGGCTGCCGAGAAACTGGCGCAATACCGCCTGTACGGCGGGCAGGCTCAGTTCTTGTTGCTCCAGAGCCTCCAACGCCAGGTACAGGCGCGACATATGAATTCCCCGCGCGCTGGGGTCGTCCAGGCTGACGCCGGCATCTACCCGACAGTCCAGCGGCTTGCCATCGAGCAGCACGGGCAGGGCGATCTGCTGCATACCGACGAAGTCCAGTCGCGGCTGGTTTTGCGCGTTGGTCTGGGCAGCGATATCGGGAAGGGTCAGGGCAGTCATCGGATTTCTCGGGCCAGTTGCGAACCGATAATGTTATGTTATAACAAAAAACAGAAACAACCCTGACGAGACCAATGACCGTGCTCAGCGAATCCCAACTGCTTGCCATGCCCGCCGACGCCTACATGAACGAGCAGCAGCAGGCCTTTTTCCACCAGCTCCTGCTTGACCAGCGTGGCGAGTTGCAGCAGCGCATTGGTGAGGAGTTCGGCGAGCTGCGCGAGCAAGAGCCGGTCAGCGACCCCGCCGATCTGGGCAGTGCCGAAGAATAGCGCCAGTGGCAGCTACGCCTGCTGGAGCGCGAAAAGAAGCTGCTGGACAAGATCGACGAGGCGCTCGAACGCCTGGCCCGTGGCGAGTACGGCTGGTGCAGCGAAAGCGGTGAGCCGATCGGCCTGCGCCGCCTGCTGCTGCGGCCCACCGCCAGCCTGTGCATCGAGGCCAAGGAGCGTCAGGAACAACGAGAACGCCATATCCGTGATGCCCGAGGAAACCCCAATGGATAACCGTCTACCTGTCACCGTGCTGTCCGGCTTTCTGGGTGCCGGCAAGAGCACCCTGCTCAACCATGTGCTGAAGAACCGCGACGGCCTGCGCGTGGCGCTGATCGTCAACGACATGAGCGAGATCAACATCGACGGCTCGGAGGTGCAGCGCGACGTCAGCCTCAACCGCGCCGAAGAGAAGCTGGTGGAGATGAGCAACGGCTGCATCTGCTGCACCCTGCGCGAGGACCTGCTGGAAGAAGTGGCGCGCCTGGCCCGCGACGGCCGTTTCGACTACCTGCTGATCGAATCCACCGGCATCAGCGAGCCGCTGCCGGTGGCCGAAACCTTCACTTTCCGCGACGAACAGGGCCAGAGCCTGGCCGACCTGGCGCGTCTGGATACCCTGGTGACGGTGGTCGACGGGGTCAACTTCCTGCGCGACTTCCATGCCGCCGAGAGCCTGGCCAGCCGTGGCGAGACCCTGGGCGAGGCGGACGAGCGTTCGATCACCGATCTGCTGATCGAGCAGGTGGAGTTCGCCGACGTGATCCTGATCAGCAAGATCGACCTGATCTCCAGCGCCGAACGTGAAGAGCTGACCGCCATCCTGCGTGGCCTTAACACCGAGGCGCAGATTATCCCTGCGGTCATGGGCCAGGTACCGCTCAAGCAGATCCTCAATACCGGTCGTTTCGACTTCGACCGCGCCTCGCAGGCGCCGGGCTGGCTCAAGGAATTGCGCGGCGAACATGTGCCGGAAACCGAGGAATACGGCATCTCCTCCACCGCCTACCAGGCGCGGAGGCCGTTCCACCCGGAGCGATTCTTCGCCTTTCTCAACCGCGAGTGGGTCAATGGCCGGCTGCTGCGCTCCAAGGGCTACTTCTGGTTGGCCAGCAAGTTTCAGGAGGCCGGCAGCTGGTCGCAGGCCGGTGGCCTGATGCGCCATGGTCTCGCCGGGCGCTGGTGGCGCTTCGTGCCCAAGACCCAGTGGCCGACGGATGGAGATGGTCTGCGCACGGTGATGGCCAAGTGGGACGCGGCCGTCGGTGACTGCCGCCAGGAACTGGTGTTTATCGGCCAGAACATCGATTTCGATCTGCTACGCACCGAGCTGGACGACTGTCTGCTGACCGATGCCGAAATGGCCGCCGGCCCTGAGGCCTGGGCGCTGCTGCCCGACCCGTTTGGCAGCTGGACCGAGGAGGCCGCCTGATGCACGCCCTGCAGCTGCGCCCGCCGCCGAGCCAGGTGTTGAGCGAGAGCCACGAGGTACTGGGCGAGGCGCTGCGCGATGGCGTCAACCTGGCCGTGTGGCAGCGCCGCCTGGCGCCGCAGGTGGAGGATTTCACCCGCCTGCTGCTGGCGCAGCCGCAGGAGGTGGCGGAGTCCGTGCATATCGAGATCGGCGCCGACGAGACGCTGCGCATGCCGGCATTGTTGCCTGGCCTGGCCGATTTTCAGGGACACGCGGCCTTTGTCGCGGATGTCACCTGGCTGGTGCAGGCGTTCGCCTGCCTGCTGGATGCACGGCGCGTCGGCCTGCGCCTGCGCAGCTTGAGCAAGCCGATGTGCCCGCGCTTTCATGTCGACCATGTGCCGCTACGCCTGATCAGCACCTACGCCGGGGTGGCCAGCGACTGGTTGGAAGAGGGCGGTATGGATCGCCGGCGCCTGGGCGAACCTCAGGCCGAGCCGCAGGACGTCGAAAGGATTCAGCAACTGCAGGCAGGTTGGGTCGCGTTGGCCAAGGGTGAGAAATGGCAGGGCAACGAAGGGGCCGGGCTGATTCATCGCTCGCCGACGCCACCACCCGGCGAGCGGCGTCTGCTGCTGACCCTGGACTGGTTGGCTTAACCGCGGGGGTTGTTCAGCGTGCCATCCACACGCCCTTGCTCTGCTGCTCGCAGGCGGGCTTGAGGTAGCGCGCGTCGCTGGCTACGCCATAGTAGTGGATGTCCTGCTGGTACGGCGTGCCCTGCACCTTGGCGTTGCGGCACTCACCGAAGGCGCCGCTGGGGCACTGGGCGACGAAGCTGACTTCGACCTTCTGCCCCTTGAGTTGCGGAGCGCAGAAACCGCTGCGGAACAGGTTGGCCGGAATGCTGCGGTTCTGCTGGCAGAGTTTGATGTCCAGCTGCTGGCCTGCTGCATGTACCACGCAGGCTTCGGCCCAGGCCTGACTGCTCAGGCCTGCCAGCAATAGCAGGGCAACAATCGCACGCATCACATTTCTCCTCGGCGCAAAGCGGCGACTCTAGCCTTTTCTGCGAAGCGTTAAAACCGCACCATAGCGTCATGCTCAGCCATATCCCTACTCATCTGATCGGCGGCCCGTTGGGCGCCGGCAAGACCAGCCTGATCCGCCACCTGCTGGCGCACAAGCCCGCGTATGAGCGCTGGGCGGTGCTGGTCAACGAATTCGGCCAGATCGGCCTGGACGCTGCCCTGCTGGCTAGCGGCGAGGATGGCATCGGCATCGCCGAGATTCCCGGTGGTTGTCTGTGTTGCGTGGCCGGCGCGCCGTTCCAGGTTGGCCTGGCCCGCCTGCTGCGCAAGGAGCGCCCGGATCGTCTGCTGATCGAGCCGTCCGGTCTCGGCCACCCGCTGGAGCTGCTGCGCCAGTTGGGTGAGGCGCCCTGGCTAGGCGTGCTGGCCCTGCAGCCGCTGGTGCTGGTGCTGGATGCCCAGGCTTTGGCTGCCGGTGAAGCACTGCCCGACAGTCAGCAGCAGGCGTTGGAGACGGCCGGCTTGCTGTTGCTGAGCAAGGCCGAGGGGCTGGACGAGGCGGCGCGCACCCGCGTGCTGGCCTGGCTGCCGCAGCGGCCGCTGCGCTGGACCAGCCAGGGCGCGCTGGACTTCGCCGAACTGCCGGGCAGCACGGTGCGTGCCGGGGCCGCGGTAGAGAGTCCGCTGTTGCCGCAGGGCGCCGCCCCGCTGGCGCAGATCTGGCACGACCCACACCAACCGATCTGCCAGGTTCAGGAGCAGGCCGAGGGCTGGAGCATCGGTTGGCGCTTTCATCCCAGCCAGACATTCGATCTGCAGGCTATTCAGTGCTGGCTCGCCACACTGCCCTGGCGCCGGGCCAAGCTGGTGCTGCACGGCGAACAGGGCTGGCAGTCGGCGAATGCCCTGGACGGCGCCGTGCTGCAGTGGCGTGCCAGCGAGTGGAGCAAGGACTCGCGCCTGGAGCTGATCTTCAGCACACCGCAGCACGCCGCCGCATTGCAGCAGGCGTTGCTGGAGTGTCGGGCTTAGGGGTTGCGGCGTAGCCACTCATCGGCGACCTCGCCCATGGTCTTGGGCGTGCCATCGATGATCCAGGCCATGAACGTGCGTTCGAAGCGGAAGCGCTCGCCGCATTGCTCGCGCAGAAAACGGCGGACGTTCTGGGTATTGCGGTAATCGGCGTCGACCGTGGTCTGTCGGCTGATCTGCTGGCTGTGCCAATCGAAGGACATGAGCGCGCCCAGTGCTTGTTATCCGGCGTTCTGTATAGCAGACAGGTTGGGGCGACGTTAATCAGGCCGGGATCGCAGGGTGGAGATACTCCTGCTCGCCCGGTGCGTCCTTGATCGCCTGCCAGGCCCTGGCTGCCTCGCCGGCATGGGGTAGCAGCAGGGCGTAGCGGTGGCCGCGTGCTTCGCTACCCAGATCGCAAGCGATGGTTTCGATGCCCAGCTGATCGAGCCGGTCGAGAAGAAAGTCGATGTAGTGGCCGTTATCGGAGGTGCGCAGGTTCTGCAATGCGGGGCTCGGCTCTTGAGTACGATGGTGCAAGCGGCGCGATAGTAGCAGATAGCCACTCTGTGGTCTTTGTCACATTTGCAGCTGCTTGGAATGCTCCGCAGAAGCTGCCTTTATCGCCGCCTATTCGGCGCATTTGCCGACCTGACGCACTCTCCCTGCCTCGCTAAACTGGCGCTCGTCATTTCTGCCGGTTTTCCCTCATGCACTTGCTCCCCTGGTCCCATCCCACCTCTGCCGCTTTCACCCTGACAGGTTGGCACAGCGCGCCGTCCGGCAAGCCGCTGCTGCACTTCCTGCATGGCAACGGTTTCTGCGGGCGTACCTATGAGCCGCTGCTGGCGTTGCTGGCCGAGCATTTCGATCTGTGGCTGTGCGATGCTCAGGGCCATGGTGAAACCGAGCACGGCGGGCGTTTCCATGGCTGGAACCGCAGTGCCGAGCTGGCGGTGGAAGCCTTCGAGGCCGGCCGTGGCCGCTTTGGCGAGGTGCCGCGCTATGCCCTCGGCCACAGCTTCGGCGGGGTGCTGAGCAGCCTGATCCTGTCCCGCCAGCCTGAGCTGTTCCGCCGCGCCGTGCTGCTCGATCCGGTGCTGTTCAGCAAGTCGATGATCGGTGCCATGGCGCTGTCGGAGCTGGTCGGCCTGCACCGGCGCAACGTGATGGCGAAGAAGTCGGCGGCGCGCCGGCGCCACTGGCCGGACCGGGCCACGGCATTTTCCCTGCTGCAGGGTCGCGGCATCTTCCGGGGCTGGACCGATGCGGCGCTGCAGGCCTATGTCGATCATGCCCTCAAGGATGCCGAGGACGGCGGCGTCGAGCTGAAATGCCGGCCCAGCCGCGAGGTGGATATCTTCAGCTCTTTCCCCAAGCGCCTGTGGCCCTCGCTGGGCAAGATCAGCACCGCGAGCCTGCTGCTCTATGGCAACAAGACCTATCCCTTCGTCGGCCAGTCGGCACGGCGTCTGGCGGCGCTCAATCCGCGGGTAGGCATCGACGAGGTCGAGGGCGGGCACTGCTTCATGCAGGAACATCCCGAGGCGACGGCCGAGCGGGTGCGCGCGTTTCTGCTGGCCGAGGGCTGAGATGGCCGCCAGCCGCGAGGATGTGTGGCTGGCATTGTCCGAGCTATGGCTGGATGTCGAGCCCGACGCAGCCATGCGTGGCCATATCCTGCGCGTATTGCGCGCCAGCGCGCTGCCGCTGGCGGAGCTGCAGCAGATCTTCTACTACGAGGTGGCGCCGGTGGTCTGGCTCAACGGCTGGAGCGTGGCTGGGGTGTGGACCGGCTTCGATGCCCAGTGGTTGTTCGCGGCTTGCCGGCGCAACCAGGCCCGCGGGCGCTGGCACCGCCTCAAGTGCCGGCTGTTGCGCCGGCCGATGACCTACATGTGTATCGAGGAATGGCGACTGATAGCCGCCGATCTGGCGCAGGCCTGAATGGTAGCTCGAATCAGCATGTAGGTTGGGTCGGGCCGCGTAGGTTGAGCGTAAGCGAAGCCCAACGGGCGTACCCTGGTTGCACCTCCGCTGTTGGGCTTCGGCCCTCAACCCAACCTACGGAGTGGGAGCATTAGCCGCCGATCTGGCCTAATCGGCGCGGCGTTGTTCGTCCGGTTTGGGGTGGGTGCGGCGCCAGTCGTCCAGCTGAATCACCTTGCCATCTACCGGCTCCGGCGCCTGGAACGGGTGGGCATCCAGCTCGATGGTGCCGGGGCGCTGACCGAACATCTGCACCGTGCCGCGCAGGCGCTGCTCGCCGGTGACGGTGAATTCGAAGTCGTAGATGCGCGCCAGGCGCCTGCGCCCCTTGGCATCGCGCACCAGGGCCAGGGTGCGGAAGGCGACATTACCGTCGAGCAGCTCGACATCCAGGCGTGCGCAGTGCTGCTTGGCCAGCAGCAGGGCTCGCTCGCGGATGCCATGACCACGCCAGAGCCAGGCACAGCAGGTGGCGAACAGCATCAACAGCAGCACATCGAGCAGGTCGATCATCACAATTCCTCGGCTTCTGCATGAAGCTTAACCGATTCGTCACGGCGCGCTTGCAACCAAACGGCATCAGCCCCTAGGGTCGCACCCTGTGTTCACATTTATCGAAAAGGATTTCTCCATGCACTGTCCTGCCTGTCGTACGTCCACCCTGAAACCCACCAAGCTCGACGAGGGGTTGCTGGCCCACGGCTGCCCGCAATGCTCCGGTGCCCTGGTGGCGCTGCTGTATTACCGTGACTGGGCCGAGCGCGCGGCGCCTGCCGCCGAGTCAGAGGAGACGCTGCAGGCCGAGCCAGCCAGCGATACCCAGCAGGCGCTGACCTGCCCCAAGTGCGCCAAGCTGATGAGCAAGTTCCAGATCAGCGGTGCCTACGGCAATCGCCTCGACCTCTGTACCTCCTGCGACGAAGCCTGGCTGGATGGTGGCGAATGGCAGTTGCTCAAGGCCCTGGAGCTGAGCCAGCGCATGCCGGCGATCTTCAGCGAAGCCTGGCAGCGCAAGGTACGCCAGGAAGCCGCCGAGCAGGCCCGGCGCGAGCGCTTCACCCGCATTGCCGGCGCCGAGGCCGTCGCCCGTGCCGATGAAGTGCGTGCCTGGCTCAAGGAGCATCCGCAGCGCCGCGAGCTGCTGCACTACATCGGCCACGAGTGAGTGATCGGCCACGAGTGAGTGGCATCGCGATTGGGCAATAGCGGCTAAACTTGCACTCGGGGTGCATGGGCACCCCGTTTCTTTCCCTTGTGGATATCTCCTTGCCCTCGACCTGCCGACTACAGCACCGCGCGCGCCTGGCCCTGCTGGCCATGTTCCTGCTGCTGGCTGCGCCGCTGTTTTCCCAGGGGTTGGCCCAGGCGCAGGCGGATGGGCTGCCGTCCTGGCTGAATGAGCTGGCCTGTGGCGACGCGGCGCCGATGCAGCATGGGGGCCAGCCGCTATGGGCCAAGTGCGGTTACTGCACCCTGCTTCTGGCCAGCCCGGCCGTGCCCGGCACCGCCGCGGATCTCGGGGCAGGGGCGGTGGGCATGGCGACTCAGGCCTGCCTGCCGCAGCGCGACCACGTCTTCCAGTCACTCCCCGCTCATGACGCGCCGCCACGCGCGCCGCCGCTCGCCATCGTCTGATCTTTTCCACAGGGGCCGCAGAGCTCCTTCGATCCGACCATTGCGGAGTTTCTACCGTGAGCAAGCCAAAGGTTTCCTTCTACAACCTGGCCTGGCGCTGGCATTTCTATGCCGGGCTGTTCGTCATCCCCTTCATGATCCTGCTGTCGCTGACCGGCATCATCTATCTGTTCAAGCCGCAGCTCGATCCACTGATGTACCCCGAGCTGCTCAATGTGCAGTCGGCCGGCACGCCGCTGCCCGCGGACCAGTTGCTGCAGCGCCTGCATGAGGCGCTGCCCGCTGCCGAGGTGAGCAAGTACCTGCCTCCGGTCGGCGCCGAGCGCAGTGCGCAGTTTGTCGCCAGCCTCGATGGTCGGGCGACCAACCTGTTCGTCGACCCCTATAGCGGTGTGCTGCTGGGGACGCAGGATGCGCAGAACAACTTTCAGGCCATTACCCGCGCCCTGCATGGCGAGCTGCTGATCGGCACGTTCGGCGACCGCCTGATCGAGCTGGCCGCCGGCTGGGGCGTGGTGCTGGTGGTGTCCGGCCTGTACCTGTGGTGGCCGCGCGGGCAGGGCGGTGCCGGTGTACTGTGGCCGCGCCTGAGCGCACGCGGGCGCCTGTTGTGGCGTGATCTGCATGCGGTGACAGGCTTTTGGGGCAGTGCCCTGTTGTTGCTGATGTTGCTCACCGGCATGACCTGGACCGGCTTCTGGGGCGCGCAGTTCGCCGGCACCTGGAACCACTTCCCGGCGGCCATGTGGGACGAGGTGCCGCAATCGGATGCCCAGGCGCGCAGCCTCAACAGCGCGGCGGTGCAGACGGTGGCCTGGGCGGTGGAGAACACGCCGCTGCCGCAGTCCGACCCGCATGCCGCGCATCACGGCCAGCAGGCCCCAATGGCGCCGACGGCGGGCGGGCGTATTGGATTGCAGCAGGTAGTCGACACGGCGCAGCGCCTCGGCGTGCAGCCTGGCTACAGCATCAGCCTGCCCAGGGATGACAAGGGCGTGTTCACCGTTGCCCTGTTCGCCGACGATCCGCGCAACGACGCCACTCTGCACCTGGATCAGTACAGCGGCCAGGTGCTGGCCGATATCCGCTGGGCCGACTATGGCCTGGTGGCGCGCACGGTGGAGAGCGGCGCGATGCTGCACGAGGGCAAGATGTTCGGTCTGGCCAACCAGTTGATCATGCTGGTGGTGTGCCTGCTGATTCTGCTCGGCGCGGTCAGCGGCCTGCTGATGTGGTGGATACGCCGGCCGCAGGGCCGCTTCGGCGTACCGCCACTGCGCCACGAATTGCCGCTGTGGAAGGGCGGGGTGGCGATCATGTTCGGCCTGGGCCTGCTGTTCCCGCTGGTGGGCGCCTCGTTGCTGTTGATGCTGGGGCTGGACTGGCTCGGCCAGCGCCTGACCCGGCGCGCAGCCGAGCCAGTCGCTGGCTGAGCCCTGGGATCAGCCTTCGGCGTCGAGGGACTGGTAGCGGCGCACCAGTTCCTCGCGGATCTCGCGGCGGCGCTGGGCCTGGCGGAAGCGCCGCTGCTCGTCCGGAGTCTGCGGCTGCAGCGGCGGTACGGGGATGGGTTGGCGCTGGTCGTCCATCGCCACCATGGTGAAGAAGCAGCTGTTGGTGTGGCGTACCGAGCGCTCGCGGATGTTCTCGGTGACCACCTTGATGCCGATCTCCATCGAAGTGCGCCCGGTGTAGTTGACCGAGGCGAGGAAGGTGACCAGCTCGCCGACATGCACCGGCTCGCGGAAGATCACCTGATCCACCGACAGCGTCACCACGTAGCAGCCGGCGTAGCGCGCGGCGCAGGCATAGGCCACCTCGTCGAGGTACTTGAGCAGCGTGCCGCCGTGCACATTGCCGGAAAAGTTGGCCATGTCCGGGGTCATCAGGACGGTCATCGACAGGGTGTTGTTGGCAAAATCCATGGTTTTCTCATAGGCAGTTTTTAGGGCGCTGGCGTTGCAGTTCCTGCGGGTCTGCTTGTTGTTATAGGTGCTGCCTGTTTACTTCGCGTTGCCAGCGTCGGGCAGCATGCAAATTCGTGGCCGCGGGACCTTGTGGCTCTTCTGACTCGACGCGTCCGACAGCGGTCACGTGGGAAAAACCTGGAATATCATGGCGGGGCGCCGCCTGGGCTGGGCCTGAGCCCTGTAGGAGCGAGCTCTGCTCGCGAAGCTGCTGTACTGCTGGGTTCGCGAGCAGAGCTCGCTCCTACCAGCGGTCGGCGGCTGGCGTGCGCTGTTTCGGCACGCGCCGCACCGTTGTGCGGCAGGCGCCGAAACCCAGCGCCAGGTGTTTAACCAGTGTCGGGAGGGCGATCAGGCGTGGGTCAGGTACCAGCGCCAGTCTTGCTCGCCGACCTCACCAACGAATTGGCGGAACTCTTCCCACTTGATCGCCAGGAAGATCTTCAGGAAGTCCTCGCCCAGCGCCTCTTTCGCCCAGCTCGACTGTTCCAGGTTGCGCAGCGCAGTCAGCCAGTCGGTGGGCAAGGTTTCGCGGGCCTGTTCGTAGCCGTTGCCGACAATGGCCTCGCCCGGGTCGATCTGGTGCTTGATGCCGTGGTGGATGCCGGCCAGGATCGCCGCCGCCGCCAGGTAGGGGTTGGCGTCGGCGCCACAGATGCGGTGCTCCACATGCCGGCTCTTGGCCGGGCCGCCCGGTACGCGGAACGACACGGTGCGGTTGTTCACTCCCCAGCTCTTGGCCAGCGGCGCGTAGCTGTTGGCCTGGAAGCGCCGGTAGGAGTTGGCGTTGGGGCAGAAGATCGCCAGGGCATCGTTGAGCGTGGCCATCATGCCGCCGATGGCGTGCTTGAGCAGCGGGGTGCCGTGCGGGTCTTCGCTGGCCATCAGGTTGTTGCCCTGCTCGTCGGCCAGTGACACGTGCATATGCAGGCCACTGCCGGCCAGGTCGCCGAATGGCTTGGCCATGAAGCAGGCGATCAGCCCGTGCTTGTTGGCCACACCCTTGACCAGGCGCTTGTAGCGGATGCCCTCATCGACCGCCTGCAGTGCGTCGAAGCGGTGCTCCAGGGTCAGCTCCAGCTGGCCGGGGGCGTACTCGGAAATCGCCGTGCGCACCGGCAGGCCCTGGGCCTCGCAGGCGGCATACAGGTCGTCGAGGAACGCCTGCTGCTGTTCCAGTTCCAGCACGCCATAGACCTGCGGCGCCTGCGGGCGCACGCCGTTCATCTGCATGGCCGGCTGCGGGCGGCCGTTGGCATCGCGGTGTTTGTCCAGCAGGTAGAACTCCAGCTCCACCGCCATCACCGGGTGGTAGCCGTCGGCCTTCAGCCGGTCGATGGCGCGCGCCAGCACATGGCGGGGATCGCCGGGGCTGGCGGGCAGGCCCTGGGTCGGGTGCATGCTCACCTGCACCTGGCCGGTGGGTGTGGCGCGCCAGGGTTGCAGGGTCAGGCTGCCGGGAATCGGGTAGGTCCAGCAGTCGGCATCGGCGACTTCCCAGACCAGGCCGCTTTCCTCGACGTCCTCGCCCTGGATGGTCAGTGACAGGATCGAGCTGGGCAGTGGGCGGCCGTTTTCGTAGATGGCCAGCAGCTCGTCGCGGTGCAGCAGCTTGCCGCGGGGGATGCCGTTGGCGTCGATCAGCATCAGCTCGATCAGGCGCACCTGCGGGTGGGCGGCGAGGAAGTCGCGGGCTTCCTGGGGATTGGCGAATTGCATGGTGGTGTCCTTGCTTCTATTCCCCTCTCCCAGTGGGAGAGGGGTTAGGGGTGAGGGAGGTTCAGGCGATGAGGGCTGATTTCCCTCAGCCGTTCGCGGCGCGCCCCGGCCCTCTCCCGGAGGGAGAGGGAGTTAAAGGCGGGCGCCAGGGATGGCCAGCAGTTCGCCGATGGCCTGGTCGAGCATGGCGATCAACTTGTCCACATCCTCCGCCGTGGTGCTCGGGCAGCACAGGGTCATGTTGTGGAACGGGGTGATCAGGATGCCGCGGTTGATCAGGTACAGGTGGATGGCCATCTGCAGTTCGTCATGGAAGGCGGCCTCGGCCTCGGCGCCGGTCTTCGGCGAGACCGGGCAGAACTGGAATTCGCTGCGCGCGCCCAGCTCGGTCACCGACCACTTGAGGTCGTGCTTGTTGATCAGCGTGCGGAAGCCATCGGCCAGGCGCTTGGCCAGCGGCAGCATGTGCGCGTAGGCCGCCGGGGTCATCACCTGTTCGAGGTTGGCGCGCATGCAGTGCATGGCCAGGGCGTTGGCCGACAGGGTGGTGCCCATGCCGCTGTGGCCGTGGCCATGGCTGTTCTCGCTGGCGCGTTTGCGCGCGGCGCTCATGGCTTCGGCCATGGCCGCGCTGCAGCCGAAGATGCCGCACGGCACGCCGCCGGCGATTGGTTTGCCGACCACGAAGAAGTCCGGGTCGAGGTTCCACAGCTGGGTGCAGCCGCCGATGTCGGTGGAGATGGTGTGGGTCTCGTCGATGATCAGCAGGCTGCCGTATTTACGGGTCAGCTCACGGCATTTCTGCATAAAGCCCGGCTCGGGCAGGACCATGCCGATGTTGGTCATCGCCGGCTCGCAGAGCAGGGCGCAGACGTCGCCCTCGGCCAGCGCGGCCTCCAGCGCTTTGAGGTCGTTGAACGGAATCGAGCGGCTGTACTGGGTCAGGTCGTAGGCCTGGCCGACCAGGCCGGAGCGCGGCACGGTCGCGCCGTCGCGGTAACGCACCATCACGTCGTCGACGGTGCCGTGGTAGCAGCCGTCGAACACCAGCAGGGTCTTGCGCTGGGTGATCTCGCGCGCCCAGCGCAGCACGTAGCGATTGGAGTCGGTGGCGGTGGCGGTGACCTGCCAGAACGGCAGGCCGAAGCGCGCGGCCAGCAGCTCGCCGCAGACCACGGCGTCTTCGCCCGGCAGCATGGTGGTCAGGCCGTTGTTGCCCTGTTCGGCGATGGCCTTGGCGATCGGGTCCGGCGAGTGGCCGAACATGGTGCCGGTGTCGCCCAGGCAGAAGTCGATGTATTCGTGGCCGTCGACGTCATAGAAGCGCGCGCCCTTGGCGCGTTCGACGAACAGCGGCACCGGGGTCGACCAGTCGGCCATCCAGTGCATCGGCACGCCGCCGTACAGCGAGTTGCGCGCGCGCTCGGCGAGGGCCACGGATTTCGGATTGCGGGCCAGGAACAGTTCGCGCTCGCGGGCGAAGAAGGTTTCCACGGCGGATGGGCTGATACCGCTGGCAGTCATGTTGCACACCTCGTTCGAATTTCCGCACATGGTAGTTTGTGATCACAAATCAGTAAATAGTGCGTGCGAATTCGGCTATATTGACCGTTATGTCAGTTAAATGTGATCACATAGTATTGATGATTGTAGGCGCGTATGACACAAATAAACCTGCCGAGTACACTGCGCGCGCTGCCCAACGCCGAGGCCATATTTGCCATGCACAACTGTAGTCTGACCCTTAGCCAACTCCCCGCCCCGCCGGCCCGGGAGTGCTGAAGCCATGGCCGATAACCTGCAGGAGCAGCTCTACCAACGTATCCGTGAAGGCCTGCTGGTCGGGCGCTTCCAGCCCGGAGAGCGGCTGAAGATCCGTGATCTCGCCGCCGAGTGGGGCACCAGCCCGATGCCGGTGCGTGCCGCGCTGCAGCGCCTGGTGGCCGAGGGCGCGCTGGAGGGCGAGCAGCAGCGCTCGGTACGGGTGCCGGCAATGACCCGCGAGCGCTACCAGCACATTTTCCAGGTGCGTATGGGCCTGGAAGGCCTGGCTGTGGAGTTGGCCACGCCCCGGCTAAGCGCTGCCGACCTGGAGGCGTTGCGTGGGCATGTGGCGCGCATGGACGTAGCCATCGAGCAGCGTGACGTGCAGACCTACCTCGATGCCAACAGCCGCTTCCACCTGCAACTGTACGGTGCCTGCGGCAACCCGGTGCTGCTGCGCTCGATCGAGTCACTGTGGCTGCAGATCGGCCCCTTCTTCAATCGCCTGTTCACCGGTGCCGACCTGTCGCTGCGGCTCAATGACTTCCACGAGGAAGCCTTCACCGCCATCGAGGCCGGCGACGCCCTGGCCGCACGCCAGGCCATGGAGCAGGACCTGCAGTATTTCGCCCGTTTCCTGCTCAACCTGCTGGAGCTGGAGAGCGTGCCGGCGCGGCGCGCTCAGCCGGCGGCGAGCACGCCGGCGTAGGCCAGCGCTTGCTGGCTACACTGAACACTCCATCAGGAGTGCCCCATGCAGGACTACAGCCAGCAGCGTTTTCTGGTCGTCGATGACTTCAACGACTTCCTCAGTGCGGTCAAGGCCATGCTGCGCGAGATGGGCGCGCGTGATGTGGACGCCGCCAACCGTGGCGAGGAAGCCATCGCCATGTGCCGGCAGAAGCGCTACGACATCATCCTCCACGACTACAACCTCGGGGCTGGCAAGAATGGCCAGCAGGTGCTGGAAGAGCTGATCGGCCTGCGCCTGATCAGCCAGCAGTGCATCTTCGTCATGGTCACCGCCGAGAGCAGCCAGGCCATGGTGCTCAGCGCCCTGGAGCACGAGCCGGATGCCTACCTGACCAAGCCCTTCAACCGTGCCAGCCTGGCCCAGCGTCTGGACAAGCTGATGGAGCGCAAGGCCTTGCTGCGCCCGGTGCTGCAGGCACTGGACAGGCGCAATCCAGCCGAGGTGCTGGCGACCTGCGAGCGCCTGGCCCAGCAGGACAGGCGCCTGGTGCCGCTATGCCAGCGTTACAAGGCCGGTGCTCTGCGCGATCTGGGCCGCGACGAAGAGCTGGAGCGTCTGCTCAATGCCGTGCTGGCCGAGCGGGCGATTCCCTGGGCCTACCTGGGCCTCGGCAGCCTGTTGCTGCGCCGTGGCGAGCACGAGCATGCGCGCCAGTTGTATGAAAAGGCGCTGCAGGCCTTCCCCCTGCAGCCCGGTCTGTATGACGGACTGGCCGCGGTGCTGGCTGCCCAGGGCGAAGGCCAGCGCGCCCAGGCGGTGCTGGAGGATGCCGTGCGTCTGTCGCCGCTGGCCATCCGCCGTCAGGCGCAGCTGGGCAAGCTGGCCATGGACAACCAGGACTTCCAGGCGGCTTCCAAGGCCTACCGCAGTGCGGTGGAGCAGGGTAAGCACTCGCGCTTCAAGAGCCCGGACAGCTATCTCGGACTGACCCAGGCGCTGTTGGCCGATACCAGCGACGGGGCGCCGGACAAGCGCGCCCAGGCCGAGATCAGCCAGGTGCTGGCCGAGCTGGACGGCCAGTACGCCGATAACCCGGCGGTACGCCTGCGCAGCTGCCTGATGCAGGCCGCCAGTGCCCAGAAGAGCGGCGATACGGCCCGGGCCGGCGAGCTGGCGGCCCAGGCCGCGGCCAGGCTGGACGGCCTCGGCGAGTTCTTTGCCGCCGAAGCGGCGCTGACGGTTGCTGCGCAGTTGCTGCAGCTGGGGCAGCCGGACGCGGCCCAGGCATTGCTGAAAAACTGCGTGGAAATCTATGGCGACGATCCACAGGTGCTCAAGGGCGTGGCCGGGCTGAGCAGCGACCCGAGCATTCTTGGCAGCGTCAAGGAGGCGGTTGAGCTCAACCGGCAGGGCGTGCGTGCCTATCAGCTGGGCCGTGCGGCAGATGCCCTGGCGCTGTTTCGCCGCGCCCTGGCCCTGCAGCCGAAGAACATCAGTATTGCCCTGAATGTCGCCCAGGCCCTGCTGCGCCTGGGCGAGCCGCTTGCGGAAGACGCCCAGGCAGAGTGCCGCGCCTGCCTCGACGCGGTGCAGATGATTCCCGCCAGCGACCCGCGCTATGAGCGCTACCAGCAGCTGCGTCAACGAGCGTTCGGCGCATGAGCGGCCTGGATATCGCCACCGTCATCGCCTCCACCGTGCATGACATGAAAAACTCCCTGGCTCTGCTCGGCCAGTCCCACGCACGCTGGCTGGCACAGCTGCCGAAGGAGCTGCAAGGCGGCGCCGAGCGCGGGGTGATCGAATACGAGTTCGCCCGCCTCAACGGCATGCTGGTGCAGCTGCTTGGCCTGTACAAGCTGGGGGTCAACCAGTTGCCGCTGCACCCGGATCATCATGAGCTGGACGACTTCATTGGCGCCCAGTTGGCGCGCCACCAGGATGTGCTCGACAGCCGCGGCATCGTCGCCCGCAGCGAAGTGGACAGCTTCGACCTGATGGGCTTTTTCGATCAGGAGTTGATCGGCTCGGTGCTGGCCAACGTTATCGCCAACTCCATCCGCTACGCGCGCAGCGCCCTGCTGGTCAGTGCCCGCGAGGAGGGCGGCGAGCTGCTGCTGTGCGTCAATGACGATGGTGCAGGCTACCCGGCGGCTATGATCGAGCAGCAGGGCGACTACATCCTCGGCCTCAACCAGAGCAGTGGTAGTACCGGCCTGGGCCTGTACTTCGCCGCGCGCATCGCCGAACTGCACCGCAATGGCGAGCGCTGCGGGCGTATCGAGCTGGGCAACGGTGGCGCGCTGGGCGGCGGTGAGTTTCGTATCTATCTGCCCTGAGCTTCTTCGAGAATGGCGGCCAATTGCCGCTGTATTGCGAAAAATAACCGCAAAATTGCAACTTATCCCCAATCAATATAAAGCTGCCACGGCCATCGGCTAGGGTGCTCTTGTGTCTGCTTTTCAGTCCAACAGAGCATGGAGGCGGTCGGCAGTAGTCGTGCTCTTAGAACAAGAACAATACGAGGATCAGCCCATGAAGCCTGCCCTGGCATTTTGCTGCAGCATTGCCCTGTCATTCGTCCTGAGCGCCCCGGCCCATGCCGAGCTGGGTGATTACGGGTTCTGGCGTACCCTGCTCAACCTGACCTCGCCGCCAGCGGCGGACAACAAGGTCACGCCTGCCCAGGCCATCGGCCCCTATCCGTTGCTGAACAATCCGGCGGGCTTCAATGCCGGCTTCAAACCCGCCAACTATTACGCCTGGCAGGCCGTGCAGCTGGCACCGCAGACCGGTGCCGTGTGCGGCAATGGTTCGCCCTACAAGTTCTTCGTCAATCGCGTACCGAATACCAGCAACACCATCATCTACCTGGAGGGTGGCGGCGCCTGCTGGGACTACGCCAGCTGCACCGGACAGAGCGGCATCCGCGGTGCGCGCAACCCGGATGGCATCCCCGACGACTACATGAGCCTGCTCAACCCCGGCGCCAGCCTGGTCAGCCCGCTGGTGGTGCGCCTGCACCCCTGGACACGGACCAAGACACAGAACTGGAACATGGTTTACGTGCCCTATTGCACCGGTGACATCTACTCCGGCGACAAGGTGGCGGTGTATCAGGACCCGCAGAACCAGCAGGCGCCGCTGGTCTGGCACCACAATGGCCTGCGCAACATGCGCGCCGTGGTGGCCTGGTTGAAGAACAACCTGCCGCGTCCGGCGCAGATGCTGACCACCGGTTGCAGCGCCGGCGGTGCCGGCAGCCTGACCAACTACGGCCCCACTCGCCTGGATATGGCGCCGACCCGCAGCTTCCTGTTCGACGACTCCGGCCCGGTATTCAGCGCGCCACCGGGCAGCGACACGACGCAATACCCGTCACGCCTGCTGCAGGACTTCATCCGCGTGGCCTGGGGCCTCAACGACAACACATTGCCTTATATGCAGAGCCGCGTGCCGGGCTTCGACAGCAACGATCTGGGCAGCCTGTACCCGGCACTGGCAAGCAACCTGCCGGGTGATCGCATGGGCCACGCCCACTTCTGGCAGGACCTCAACTACTCGTCCTATTCCTACGAGCGCTTCTACCCGGAAATCATCAACGCCCCGGACACCGCCACCAAACAGGCGCTGATCAAGGCCAAGTGGGCGGTGGACACCGGGCGTCTGCGTGACCAGCTGGCCAACCTGGACAATGTCGGCGGTTACTTCCCGCAGTACCGGGCTGTCAACGAAAGCCATTGCACCAGCATCATCGAGTTCGCCAATTCCGACATCCAGGAACAGAACCTGCAGCTCGACGACTTCGTCAACAACCTGCTCGACGGCAACGGCGCGGTGCTCTCCGCCTCGGAAACCAGCGACGCGGCGGACAAGGCCAAGCCGTTCAACCTGCTGTATTACGTGCTCGATCAGTTGCTGTGAAGAGTCGGCCGGGCAGTGCGTAGGCTGGGTAGAGCGCAGCGAAACCCAGCGCTCTTTGCTGCCGTTCGCTGGGTTTCGGCGCTTGGCGCCTCTACACCAGCCTACGAGATAGCGGCCTGAGGCAGCGCGCAGCGTCCGTTGGCTGGTGCGGGCTCAGGGCTGTTGGTAGGCCTGCTCTCGCGCCTCCTGCAGGCGCTGGCGCAGGTACTGATCTCGGCTCAGGCCGTCGGGAATACTCTGCATATCCAGCACTTCGTCGACGATGCGTTTTTCTTCGCTCTTGTACTGCTCGAAGCGGGCGTCGGGGGCTTGCTGCCGGGCCTCGCGTCGCTGGCTGAGGGCCTGGTAGCGGGCGACCAGCGCGTCGGCCCGAGCCTTCTGCGTTTGTTCGTCGCCCCCTTCGGTCTGGGCCAGGCCCAGCTGCAGCAGCAGGGCTTCGCTCAACGCCAGCTCGTCGGCGGCTTCGCGGCGTTCGACTTCTGCGGCCAGGGCTTCGGCCTGGCGCCGGCGTTCTTCGGCGTCGAGGCTTGCCGCGCCCTGGATAAAGGCCTGGTAGTCGGTGGCGAAGCGCTGGCGTGCCTGGTAGTCCTGCACAGCCGGGCTGGCGAGCAGGGCGTCACGCTCAGCGGTGTCGGCAGTTGCCCGCGCAAGCTTGGCCGATGCAGTGGCGGGTGCGCTGTCGGCGCTGGCCGGTGTTGCCGGTGCAGGTGCCTGCTCGTCGCCAGGCAAGCCCAGCCATGCCCCGGCGCCGATGGCGAGGCCGGTCAGGGCGATGAGCAGCAGGCGCTGGCGGTGCTTGGCCACAGGTGCATCACCCCGCGATCAGCTTTCCAGCCACACGTCGCGCACCCAGTGCCAGACCGAGTCCCAGCTCTCGTCGGTCAGCTCGCCTTCGTCGCCGTCCCACAGCCAGACCTGGCCTTCCACATCCACGGCGTAGTAGTCGCGGCCGTCCTGGCACAGCGGCACCAGGTCGCGCGGCAGGCCGAGATCCCAGGCCACCGAGGCGACTTCCGGCAGGTAGGTGTGCGATTGTGGATCGGTGGCGGTCACTGGCTCCAGGCGGCCGTAGACCACGTCGCTGACCTTGAGCAGGAATTCGCGCAGTTCAAAGGGCAGGTGGATGAGGATCTGTTCCTGGATTTCCACCAGGGTTTCCTCTTCCGGCAGCTCCAGTGGCACCGGTACCGGCTCGTTGAGTTCGCGCAGTTGTTCGATGACTTCTTCCATGCGGGGCTCCTGGCAGGCTGATTACGGCTGAGAGGGTAGCCGAGGGAGGCGCTTTTTACCCTGTCGCGGCGCGCCGCTCAACCGAAGGTGTTGCAGCGTTGCACCTTGGCCCGCGCCAGCGCCTGGCCGTCGGCGTCGTACAGCCAGCCCTGGGCCTTGTACTGCAGGGGTCGGGCTTCGATGCGGTAGCGCTGGCCGGCGGCGAAGTCGGCATAGCTCAGGCGCAGGTGGCAGGTCATGGTCACCGGTTCGCTACCGAAGTCGCCACCGCCGCCGGGCACCTCGAACTGGAAGCGCACGTCGAGGTCATGGGCGCCGGGGCTGACCTGGAAGTAACGGCCATCGTCCCAGCGTTTGTCGTCCAGACGGTCGGCCATCAGGGTGTAGCCGGCGCGGATCTGCATATCGACCCAGGCCTGTTGCGGGTCGGGTTGCGGTAGCGTGCTGGCGCAGGCGCCGAGGGCGAGCGTGGCGATCAGGATTGGCAGGCGCATGAGGGCATTCCTCCGGGCAGAGAGGCCAGCATAGCGCCGATCAGACATCGCCGCAGCGCCCCTCGCGGGCCTTGGCCAGGGTATAGCCGTGCTGGTCGCGCAGCTTGGCCCAGGGGCGGAAACCGTTGCTGCCGGTTTCCAGACGGTAGCGCTGGCCGGCGGCGAAGCCGGCGTACTCCAGGCTCAGCAGACAGGTACGTGGCAGTGGCTGGTCCGAGGTGCCGACATTGGTTGCCGCCACCTCGAAGTGCAGGCGCACCTGCAGTTCGTGGTGTTCGGGCGACAACTGCACATAGTCGGCATCGTTGAGGTCGTGGCCATCCACCTGGGCGAAACCCAGCTCCTGCCCTGCGCCAGGCTGCAGGTCGATCCAGGCCATGTTGGGGTCGTGGCGCGGCCAGAGTTGGGCGCAGCCGGTGAGGGGCAGTAGCAGGCAGAGCAGAAGAATAGGGCGCATGAAGGGCTTCCTTGGCGGGAACATCGACAAGTGCGGAGCTACTGCCTAGGCTCGCGAGCATGTCTATCGCCCTACTCGACCTTCCGCGCCGGCGGCTGGTTCCGCTACTGCTCGGTCTGCTGCTGAACGGTTGTGCCAGCCTCGACTATTACAGCCAGCTCGGCCACGGCCAGCTGGCCCTGCTGGCTGCCCGCGAGCCTGTGGATAAACTGCTGGCCGACCCGGCTGCCGACCCCGAACTCAAGCGCCGCCTGGCCCTGGCCCAGCAGGCGCGGGACTTTGCCAGCCGCACGCTGCAGCTGCCGGACAACCGCAGCTATCGCCTGTACGCCGATCTCAAGCGGCCCTATGTGGTGTGGAATGTCTTCGCCACCCCGGAGCTGTCGCTGGCGCCGCTGACCCATTGCTTCCCCATCGCCGGTTGCGTGGCCTACCGCGGCTTCTATCAACAGGGCCGTGCGCGCGGTGCCGCCGCTCTGCTGCATGCCGAGGGCATGGATACCTACGTGGCCGGCATCGAGGCCTATTCCACCCTGGGCTGGTTCGCCGACCCCATCCTCAACACCATGCTGCATTGGGGCGATGAGCGCCTGGCGGCGGTGATCTTCCATGAGCTGGCTCACCAGCAGCTCTACGTGGTCGATGACACCGCGTTCAACGAGTCCTTCGCCAGCTTCGTCGAGCACGAAGGCCTGCGTCAGTGGCGTGCGGCCCGGGGGCTGGCGCCAGTGGCAGTGGGCGAGGAACGGCAACGGCGGCAGTTCACCGAGCTGATCCTGGCTAGCCGGGCGCGGCTCGAAGTGCTCTACGCCAGCCCGGTAAGCGACGCGGACAAGCGCCGGGCCAAGGCCGCCGAGTTCGAGCGGATGCGTCAGGACTACCGCGCCCTGCGCGATGGCCAGTGGCAAGGCGACGGGCGCTACGACGCCTGGATCAATGCGCCGCTGAACAATGCCCGCCTGCTGCCGTTCGGCCTCTACGATCAGTGGGTCGAGGCCTTCGCCGTGCTGTTCGAGCAGGCCGGCGGCGACTGGCCAAGCTTCTATCGGCGCGCCGCCGAGCTGGGCGAGCTGCCGGCGAACGAGCGTGAACGGACACTTCGGGCGCTGGCCGCGAAGCGCTAGAACCGCCGCCAGTTGCGGGTGGTCAGATGTGGTGTGGGGATCAGGAGGTGAGCGATGAAGCTGTGGATAACCCTGCTGCTGGCCAGTCTGTTCAGCAGCCTGGCACTGGCTGCACCCAAGCCCTGCGAGGAACTGAAGCAGGAGATCGAGGTGAAGATCCAGGCCGCTGGCGTGGCCAGCTACACCCTGGAGATAGTGCCGAACGCCGAGGTTGAAGACTCAAACATGGTGGTCGGCAGCTGTGAGGGGGGCAGCAAGAAGATCATTTACCAGCGCAACGACTAGGCGAAGGCCTGGGCCAGTTCGGCCAGGCTGGCGAAGTAGTAGGTCGGCGTCTCGCCCAGCAGTTCTTCGCGGCTGCCGAAGCCGTAGCCCACGCCTGCGCCGTGCAGGCCGTTGCGGCTGGCGCCGATCAGGTCGTGCTTGCGGTCGCCGATCATCAGGCAGTCGCTCGGGTTCAGCCCTTCTTCCTGCAGGAGGTGGGCGATCAGCTCGACCTTGTTGGTGCGCGTACCGTCCAGTTCGCTGCCGTAGATCACCTTGAAGTGGCGGTCGAGGCCGAAGTGGCGGGCGATTTCGCGGGCGAACACGGTCGGCTTGCTGGTGGCGATGTACAGGTTGCGGCCCTGTTCGACCAGGCGCGCGAGCAGGGCGTCAATGCCGTCGAACACCTGGTTTTCGTACAGCCCGGTGACCTTGAAGCGCTCGCGGTAGTGGTTCACCGCCTGCCAGGCCCGCGCCTCGCTGAGCTGGTAGGTCTCCATGAAGCATTGCAGCAGCGGTGGGCCGATGAAGTGTTCCAGTGCTGCCAGGTCGGGCTCGTGGATGTCCAGCTGGGCCAGTGCGTGCTGCACCGAGCGGGTGATGCCCTCGCGCGGGTCGGTGAGGGTGCCGTCGAGGTCGAACAGAATCGTGCGGTAGTGCATGTCGTTTACTCGCCGTAGCCTTCGGCCAGGTGCAGGTCTTTCAGTTTCACGTAGTTGGCCGCGCTGTAGCTGAAGAAGGCGCGCTCCTTGTCGGTCAGGGCGCGGGCCTGCTTCACCGGGCTGCCGACATACAGGTAGCCGCTCTCCAGGCGCTTGCCCGGCGGCACCAGGGAGCCGGCGCCGATCACCACCTCGTCCTCGACCACCGCGCCATCCATGACGATGCTGCCCATGCCGACCAGGATGCGGTTGCCCAGGGTGCATCCATGCAGGGTGACGTTGTGGCCGATGGTCACTTCGTCGCCGATGATCAGCGGGTAGCCGTCCGGGTTGAACGGGCCGGCGTGGGTGATGTGCAGCACGCTGCCGTCCTGCACGCTGCTGCGCGCGCCGATGCGGATGCGGTGCATGTCGCCGCGCACCACGGCCATCGGCCACACCGAGGCGTCTTCGCCCAGTTCCACGTCACCGATGACCACGGCACTGGCATCGACGAAGACCCGTGGGCCCAGTTGCGGGGTGATCTGTTGATAGGTGCGAATGCTCACCGCGACTCTCCTCGATTGACTAGGCTCGGAATTGTAACCGGCACCGTCCGCCGCCCGGTGATGGCACTACGCCATTTCGGCTGGCAGAATCCGTTACAGTTCCCCCGCAGTTTGCGGGAACCATAATGACAACCGCCAACCAGGCGGGAGGGTTGCTGATGTATCGCCTGTTCAAGCCTGGCCACATTTGGGCCTGGTGGTTGTGCATGCTGTTTCTGGCGGCGGGCATGGTCCGCGCCGAGCCACTGGCGCTGCAAGGCGCGATACTCGAAGGCGGCAACCTGTCGCCGCACCTGCAATTGCTGGAAGACCCGCAAGGTACGCTGACCCTGGAGCAGGTGCAGTCACTGGCGTTTCAGGACAATGCGGCCGAGTCGGCCAATTTCGGCTTCAGCAGCTCGGCCTGGTGGGTGCGCCTGAGCCTGAGCAATCCCCTTGATCATCATCAGGAAGTGCTGCTGCGCCAGGACTATCCACTGATCGACTGGCTGGAATTCTGGTCGCAGGATGCCCAGGGCAACTGGCAGGTGCGTCGTACCGGTGATCGCACGCCCTTCGCCAGCCGCGAAGTGCAGCACCGCGACTTTCTCTTCGTGCTCGATCTGCCCAAGCACAGCCAGCGTACCTACTATCTGCGCTACGCCTCCGGCGGCCCGGTCAATATCGCTCTCAGCCTGTATTCACCGCAGGCGCTGATCGAGCGCATCAGCCTGGAGCAGCTGGCTTACGGCTGCTACTACGGCGGCTTCCTGGCGCTGGTGCTGTACAACCTGTTCATGTTCCTCGCGGTGCGTGACCGAGCCTTCCTCTTCTACCTGTTCTATGTCTGCTGTTATGGACTGTACATGGCGGTGCACAACGGCCTGACCTACCAGTTTTTCTGGCCGGGCAGCCCGCAGCTGGCCAACGACAGCCTGCTGGTGCTGCTCGGCCTGTCGCTGTTCGGCGGTTTGAAGTTCACCCGCACCATACTCGCCACGCGCAGCCGCGCCCCGCGTCTGGATCTGATCGGCCGGCTCCTGCAGGGGCTGTGTCTGCTGTTGCTGCTGGCTATCCCGCTGTTCAGCTATGCCAAGCTGATCCAGCCGTTCTCCTACGCCACCCTGGTGGTCACCCTGCATCTGTTGCTGCTGGGCATCGCCTCGTTCGTTTCTGGCAGTCGCCCGGCGCGTTACTACCTGCTGGCCTGGAGCGCCCTACTGGTGGGGGTGACGGTGTACATGCTGAAGACCTTCGGCTGGCTGCCGCACAACTGGATGACCCAGAACGCCTTCCAGATCGGTTCGCTGATCGAGATGCTGCTGCTGTCCCTGGCCCTCGGCGCGCGGGTGCGCGATCTGCACCACGACAGCTATCGCGATGCCCTCACCGGCCTGGCCAACCGCCGCCAGTTCGACGAGCGCATGCGCGAGCATTTCCAGCAGTACCGCGAACATGGCCAGCCGCTCAGCCTGCTGTTGCTGGATATCGACCACTTCAAGCGCTTCAACGACGAGTTCGGCCACCAGGCCGGCGACCGGGTGTTGCAGGAGGTGGCGCGGCTGCTGCAGATCGAGGTGCGCCGGCCCTACACCGCCTGCCGCTACGGTGGCGAAGAGTTCGCCGTGATCATGCCGGATGCCCGTGGCGAGGCCGCCGAGGCATTGGCCGAGCGCCTGCGCCGTGAGCTGCGTCGGGCCAGCCGTAGTGATGCGCCGCTGACCCTGAGCATCGGTATCGCCAGCCTGGCGGATGGCCAGTTCGACTGCGCCGACGAGCTGTTCGCCGCCGCCGACAGTGCGCTGTATGCCGCCAAGAGTGGCGGGCGTGACCGGGTGATGCACTGGCCCGTGACGGGTTGAGGCCGGGCGACCGTACATCGACGTCATAGACAGCTTTGCTGCGGCAGGGCGCGGCGCATGTATTACTATGGCCGGCATTCCGTGACGCCAAGGTGCTGCCCGTGACTGCGAACAACCCCCTGCTGCAAGACTTCGACCTGCCGCCGTACTCCCAGATCAAGCCCGAGCACGTCGAGCCCGCCGTCGACCAGATCCTCGCCGACAGCCGTGCGACCATCGCCGAGCTGCTGCAAAGCCAGCAGAGCAACCCGAGCTGGGATGGCCTGGTACTGGCGCTGGACGAACTGAACGCCCGCCTGGGCCGCGCCTGGAGCCCGGTCAGCCACCTCAACGCCGTGTGCAACAACGCCGAGCTGCGCGCCGCCTACGAGGCCTGCTTGCCCAAGCTGTCCGAGTTCTGGACCGAGATGGGCCAGAACAAACCGCTGTTCCAGGCCTACGAGGCACTGGCCGCCAGCCCCGAAGCGGCTGGTTTCGACGTGGCGCAGAAGACCATCCTCGAACACGCCCTGCGCGACTTCCGCCTCTCCGGCATCGACCTGCCGGCCGAGCAGCAGAAGCGCTACGGCGAGATCCAGATGAAGCTTTCCGAGCTGACCAGCAAGTTCTCCAACCAGCTGCTCGACGCCACCCAGGCCTGGACCAAACACGTCAGCGACGAAGCCGCGCTGAGCGGTCTCACCGACTCGGCCAAGGCGCAGATGGCCCAGGCCGCCGAGGCTCGTGGTCTGGACGGCTGGCTGATCACCCTGGAGTTCCCCAGCTACTTCGCGGTGATGACCTACGCCGACGACCGCGCCCTGCGCGAAGAGGTGTACGCCGCCTATTGCACCCGCGCCTCCGACCAGGGCCCGAATGCCGGACAGAACGACAACACCCCGGTGATGGCCGAGATCCTCGACCTGCGCCAGGAGCTGGCCCGCCTGCTCGGCTTCGCCCACTACAGCGAACTGAGCCTGGCCAGCAAGATGGCCGAAAATACCGACCAGGTTCTGCATTTTCTCCGCGACCTGGCCGTGCGCAGCAAGCCCTTCGCCGCCCAGGACCTGGCCGAACTCAAGGCCTTCGCCGCCGAGCAGGGCCTCGACGACCTGCAGAGCTGGGATGTTGGCTACTACAGCGAGAAGCTGCGTGAGCAGCGCTACAGCATTTCCCAGGAGCAGGTGCGCGCCTGGTTCCCGGTGGACAAGGTGCTGTCCGGCCTGTTCGCCATCGTTGAGAAGCTCTACGGCATCCAGATCCAGGAACTGTCCGGCTTCGACGGCTGGCACCCGGACGTGCGCCTGTTCGAGATCCGTGAGAACGGCCAGCACGTCGGCCGCTTCTTCTTCGACCTCTACGCCCGCGCCAACAAGCGCGGCGGCGCCTGGATGGACGGCGCCCGCGACAAGCGCCGCGACGCGGCGGGCAAGCTGATCAGCCCGGTGGCCAACCTGGTGTGCAACTTCACCCCAGCGGTTGGCGGCAAGCCGGCGCTGCTGACCCACGATGAAGTCACCACCCTGTTCCACGAGTTCGGCCACGGCCTGCATCACCTACTGACCCGCGTCGAGCATGCCGGCGCTTCCGGTATCAACGGTGTGGCCTGGGATGCGGTGGAGCTGCCCAGCCAGTTCATGGAGAACTGGTGCTGGGAGCCGGACGGCCTGGCGCTGATCTCCGGCCACCATGAGACCGGCGAGGCACTGCCGCAGGCCATGCTCGACAAGATGCTGGCGGCGAAGAACTTCCAGTCCGGCCTGATGATGGTGCGCCAGCTGGAATTTTCGCTGTTCGACTTCGAACTGCACGCCAGCCACGGTGACGGCCGCAGCGTGCTGGACGTGCTCGAAGGCGTGCGCGACGAAGTCTCGGTGCTGCGCCCGCCGGCCTACAACCGCTTCGCCAACGGCTTTGCCCATATCTTCGCCGGCGGCTACGCGGCCGGTTATTACAGCTACAAGTGGGCCGAAGTGCTGAGCGCCGATGCCTTCTCCAAGTTCGAGGAAGACGGCGTGTTCAACCCCGACACCGGCCGCGCCTTCCGCGAGGCGGTGCTGGCCCGTGGCGGCTCGCAGGAGCCGATGGTGCTGTTCGTCGACTTCCGCGGTCGCGAGCCGAGCATCGACGCGCTGCTGCGCCACCTCGGCCTGAGCGCGGAGGCGGCATGAGCGACGTGACGCCCAAGCGCTTCATCGCCGGCGCCGTGTGCCCGGCGTGCAGCGGCCAGGACACCATCAAGATGTGGAACGTCGACGGCGTGCCCAATCGCGAGTGCGTGGCCTGCGGTTATGCCGACACCCTCAACGCCCAGGGCCAGTCGGTGCCTAGGGAGCTGGGTACGCGGGTCAACCAGGCCGAGGCCAAGCCGGCGGCCAGCAAGGGCCAGACGGTGCAGTTCTTCCCCAACCCCAAGCTGAAAAAGCCCGGCGAGTGACGACGTGGCCCGGATGCAATCCGGGTGGTGATGTGTCGAGCATTCCCCGAATTGCATCCGGGCTACGCTCTGAGCGGGCGGAAGAACTCCCCGGGCGTGCTGCCGAACTGCTGGCGAAACGCGGCGATAAAGGCCGACAGGGAGTCGTAGCCGCAGGCCAGCGCCACATCGGTAACCCGTTCGCCCTGTTCCAGCGGCGTCAGCGCATCGAGCAGGCGCTGGCGCTGGCGCCAGGCGCGGAAGGTCAGCCCGGTTTCGCTGAGGAACAGGCGGCTCAGGGTGCGCTCGGAAACCCCCAGCCGCGTGCTCCATTCGCCCAGGCTCAGGTGCTGTTGCGTGGCTTCGCCGAGGCCGGCACAGATCAGGCGCAGGCGCTTGTCACGTGGCAACGGCAGGGACAGTGGCATCACCTCAGCCGCCTGCAGCTGATCGAGCAGCACTGCGCTGAGCCTGCCTGCCGCCCCCTGTTCGTCGTACTCGGCCGGAAAGCGGCTGAATCCATTGATCAGCTCGCGCAGCAGCGGGCTGACCGCCAGCACCTGACACTGCACCGCGCCCCAGGGCACTGCCCGGCAATCGATATACAGGCTGCGCATCTCGGTACGTGGCGAACTGAACACACGGTGCTCGACGCCGGCCGGAACCCACACCGCCCGCTGTGGCGGGGCGACATAGCGGGCGCCGGCGGTCTGCACCTCCAGCACCCCGGCGATGGCATAGGACAGCTGCACCCAGGGATGGCTGTGGACGAAGGTCAGCGCGCGGTTGGGCAGCGACTCGACGCGGCCATACAACGACCGAGGCAGCTGCGTCAGTTCGGGAACCGCGCGCTGTACCGGGTCTTTTTGTCCGTTAATCGACATTGGCTGGCTCGTTAGCGTTAGTCGGAAGTCGGCAACCACGATAAGTTGCGCACTCCCGTTACCGCAAGCCGAGCCCGCCATGCTTCGTCGATTCCTCCCCGATGGTTTTACCCAGGCATTGATCGCCATGGTTCTGCTGGCCAGCCTGTTGCCGGTCAGTGGCCAGGTCGCGGTGGCCTTCGGTTGGCTGACCAACCTGGCCATCGGCCTGTTGTTCTTCCTGCATGGCGCCAAGCTGTCGCGCGAGCAGATCATCGCCGGGGCCAGCCACTGGCGCCTGCACCTGCTGGTGTTCGGCTGCACTTTCGTTGCTTTCCCGCTGCTCGGCCTGGCACTCAAGCCGCTGCTGGCGCCGCTGACCGGCGACGCGCTGTACCTCGGCATGCTCTACCTGTGTGCGCTGCCGGCCACGGTGCAATCGGCCATTGCCTTCACCTCGCTGGCGCGCGGCAACGTCGCTGCGGCGATCTGCAGTGCGGCGGCGTCCAGCCTGTTCGGCATCTTCCTCACGCCGCTGCTGGTGACGTTGCTGCTGGATGTACACGGCGACGGCGGTTCGACCCTGGATGCCATCGGCAAGATCACCGTGCAGCTGCTGCTGCCGTTTATCGCCGGGCAGATCGCCCGGCGCTGGATCGGCGATTGGGTGGGGCGCAACAAGCACTGGCTGCGCTATGTCGATCAGAGTTCGATCCTGCTGGTGGTCTACGGCGCCTTCAGCGCGGCGGTGGTCGAAGGGCTCTGGCACCAGGTGCCGCTGCCGGCGCTGGCCGGTCTGGTGCTGGCCTGCTGCGTGTTGCTGGCCCTGGCGCTGGCCATCTCTTATGGCGCCGCGCGGTTGTGTGGTTTCAACCTGGAGGACCGCATCACCATTCTGTTCTGCGGCTCGAAGAAGAGCCTGGCCACCGGCGTTCCCATGGCTCAGGTGCTGTTCGCCGGCAGCAGCATCGGCCTGCTGATCCTGCCGCTGATGCTGTTCCATCAGATCCAGTTGATGGTCTGCGCGGTACTGGCGCAGCGCTTTGCCAACCGTCCGGAATCGGTCAGCGAACTGATGGGTCGCGTCGATCCCTAGCCTTTGGGGCGACGAATACCGCTGGCGTTTTCGGGTCAAGCCAAATACTGTTTATATATACAGTATTTGGAGCGCCCGCCATGTCGTTCAACTCGCCGCCCCGTGGTCGCGGCGCCGCCAGCAATCCGCACAACCGCTTTGCCCCGACCCGCAGCCAGACGGAAGACGATGGTTGGTTCCAGGACGAGACGCCGCCCTGTCGCGCCACCGAGGTGCGGGTCGAGCGGGCAAAGACGGTGATCAGCCGCAACAACTCGCCGGATGTCGGCTTCGACCTGTCGGTGAATCCCTATCGTGGCTGCGAGCATGGTTGTATCTACTGCTTTGCCCGGCCCAGCCATGCCTACTGGGACCTGTCGCCAGGTATCGACTTCGAGACCCGGCTGATCGCCAAGACCAACCTGGCCGAGCGTCTGGAAGAGGAGCTGAGCAAGCCGGGCTATGTACCCAAGCCCATCGCCCTGGGCATCAACACCGATGCCTACCAGCCGATCGAGCGCGAGCAGCGCCTGACCCGCCAGGCCCTGGAAATCCTCCTGCGCTTTCGCCACCCCGTGCACCTCATCACCAAGAGCTCGCTGGTGCTGCGCGACCTCGATCTGCTACAGGAGCTGGCTGCGCACAATCTGGTGAAGGTGGCGCTGAGTATCACCACTCTGGACGACGAGCTGAAACGTATCATGGAGCCGCGCGCAGCCTCGCCCGGCGCGCGCCTGCGTACCCTGCGCGAGCTGGGCAAGGCCGGCGTGCCGGTATCGGCGATGGTCGCGCCGCTGATCCCGATGATCAACGACATGGAGCTGGAGCGGATTCTCGAAGCGGCCAGCGAGGCCGGCGCGCGCTCGGCCGGTTACGTGCTGCTGCGCCTGCCGCTGGAGATCGCCGAACTGTTCGAGGAATGGCTCGTGGCGCATTTTCCCGAGCGCGCCGAGCATGTGATGAGCCTGATCCGCCAGTCGCGTGGCGGCAAGAACTACGACAGCCGCTTCGGCAGCCGCATGCGTGGGGAGGGCGCCTTCGCCGACCTGCTGGCGCAGCGCTTCGCCCTGGCGCGCAAGCGTTTTGGCCTGGATCGGCGCCGTTTCGAGCTGGATTGCAGTCAGTTCACCGCACCGGGCCAGCAACTGACGCTGCTGTAAATTGTGACTCTTCGAGGCTGGCGGCTGTCCGCATGGCAGGTCGATAATCTCCGTCTTCGCAGCCGCGCGACAGTATCAGCACGAGGTAGATGCAATGCCCTACAAGCACAACGCCATTCCCCTGCAGGCGCGTACCGCGCCGGAAAGCGCCGATGAAGCGCTGAATGCCATCGTTGGCGGCTTCAAACGCTTTCGCAACGAAGTCTTCCCGCAGCAGGAAGAGTTGTTCAAGGCACTGGCTACCGCACAGAACCCGCGGGCCATGTTCATCACCTGCGCCGATTCGCGCATCGTCCCCGAGCTGATTACCCAGAGCGCCCCGGGCGACCTGTTCGTCAGCCGCAACGTCGGTAACGTGGTGCCGGCCTACGGGCAGATGATGGGTGGCGTCTCCACCGCCATCGAGTACGCGGTACTGGCTCTGGGCGTGCAGCACATCATCGTCTGTGGCCATTCCGATTGCGGCGCGATGAAGGCCGTTCTGGCCCCTGAAAGCCTGGAAAGCATGCCGACGGTGAAAGCCTGGCTGCGCCACAGCGAGGTGGCGCTCAAGGTGGTCGAGGCGAACTGCGGTTGTGGTGGCCACGACACCCTCGGCATTCTCACCGAGGAAAACGTGGTGGCTCAGCTCAACCACCTGTGCACCCATCCGTCGGTGGCGGCACGCGTGGCCAGCGGCCAGCTGTTCATTCATGGCTGGGTCTACGACATCGAGACCAGCGCTATTCGTGCCTACGACGCCGAAACGGGTACCTTCCTGCCGCTGGATGGCGACGTGGTGCCGATGGCCACGCCCAAGGCGCGTTACTCGGCGCAGTGAATGCAAAGGCCCGCTCGATGCGGGCCTTTTTCATGCTGCGCCCGGTTGCTGCAGGTTCGTGCGTGCACGCTCTGCCTAGCGCAGCAGCCAGCCCAGTGGCCCGCAGCGCAACTGGCGACGCAGCAGGTCGGCCGGCCTTCCTGGGGGGCGCAGCCAGTGGATGTGCGCAGGTAGGCGCCGGTGAGCAGGCTCTCCTCGGTGATACGTGCCAGGTGCAGGCTCTTTCGCCGCGCTGCCTCGCGCCACCACTGCACGGTACGGCTGATGCGCTGCAGGCCGCCGATCTGCAGGTGGATGTGCCCTGGCTCCAGTTTGTAGAGCAGCATCTTCCCGGTGACTGCATGGTGTGGCGTCAGTGCCGCCAGCCAGGTGACCAGCAGTTCTTCCAGGCGTTTATCCGCCGTCAGTGCTGTCAGATCAGCCGCTTTGGCGCGGGTGAGCATGGCCTGCTCGGCACGATCGAACCAGGCTTCGACCAGGTCGTCCTTCTGCCGGTAATGCTTGGCGATGGCCGCTAGATCGCCGCCCAGGGCGTCGGCAATATCTTGCAGGTACAGGCGTTCCCAGCCGCAGACATCGGCCAGGTCGAGGGTTCTATCGATGGTCAGCGCCCCGCACCTGCAGGTGCGGGGCTTCACCGACCTAGAGCGCGAAGGGCAGCTCCAGGTTGACCTGCTGGCGCTTCGCCAGGCGGCGCTGGAATTCAGCAGGGTCCTTGACCAGCACATCGCGCCCCTGAAAGCGGCGGGCGGCGATCAGCCGTGACAGCCAGAAACGCAGGCAGGCGATGCGCAGCATGGCCGGCCACAGTTCGGCTTCGGCACGGTTGAACGGGCGCAGCGCCGCATAGGCGCCGAGCAGGGCCTGGGCGCGTGGCAGGTCGAGGCGCTGGTCGGCCAGCGAGCACCAGTCGTTGAGGGTGATCGCCAGGTCGTAGAGCATCGGGCCGGAGCAGGCGTTATAGAAGTCGATCACTCCGGTCAGGTGGTTGCCGTCGAACAGGGCATTGTCGAGGAACAGGTCGGCGTGCAGGTTGGCCCGCGGCAGGGCGAGAATGCGCGGCTTCAGTTCGGCCACTTCCTGCAGGCTGTCGCGCAGCAGCGGCAGTTGCTCGTCGTGCAGCTCCAGGGCCAGCACCGGGCCTTCTTCCAGCATCCAGTCGAGGCCGCGATCACTGCGTCGCTCCAGCGGTTCGCCGTGGGTGGCCAGGTGCAGGCGCGCCAGCCAGGCGCCGATTTCCGCGCAGTGGTGAGCGTTGGGCTGGCTGACGTGCTTGCCAGCCAGGCGCGGCTGCAGCAGCGCTGGTTTTTCGGCCAGTTCGCGCAGCACCTCGCCGTCGCGGGTGGCGACACCATAAGGCACCGGCAGCCCTGCCTGATGCAGACGTTCGAGCAGGGCGACGAAGAACGGCAGGTCGCCACGAGGGCCGCGTTCGACCAGGGTGAGGACGAACTCGCCGGCTTCCAGGCTGATAAAGAAGTTGCTGTTCTCGCTGCCGGCGGCGATGCCTTGAAAGTCCTTCAGGCGACCGAGCCCGTAGGGTTCGAGGAAGGCTTCCAGCTCATGGCGTTCCAGCGGGGTAAATACGGACATGGGCGCTTACCAGCTGAAGATTTCCCAGGCCGGGATCAGCATGTCCGGCTGGTCGGAGCGCACGAAGTTGCCTTCGCTGCCGTCGGCACGCACCAGGAAATAGGGCTTGCCGTTCTTCGGCGTGACCTTGATGGCGTAGAGAAAGCCGTTCTGGCGGTACTCGGTGATGGTCTTGTCGCCATCCTCGCGGATGGTGACATCCGGGTCGCCGGTGACTTGATCTTCGGCCAGGACGAGCATCGGGCTGGCGGCCAGCAGGGCGGCCAGGGTCAGGCGGGTGAGCAGGCGCATGGTAACCTTGTCCCTTTCTTCAGGTTGGTGAGGCCATTCTAGCGCTCACCCCCGGCAAAAGGTTGATCTCACGCATGTCCAACGCCCCTCTGGTTCTGGTCGACGGTTCCTCTTACCTGTACCGCGCCTTCCACGCCCTGCCGCCACTGGCCAACTCCAAGGGCCTGCAGACCGGCGCGGTAAAGGGTGTGCTGAACATGCTGAAAAGCCTGCGCAAGCAGTATCCGGACAGCCCCTTCGCCGTGGTGTTCGACGCCAAGGGCGGCACCTTTCGCGACGAAATGTTCGCCGAGTACAAGGCCAACCGCCCACCGATGCCCGAGGAGCTGCGCGGCCAGGTCGAGCCGCTACATGCCGCCGTGCGGGCTCTCGGCTACCCATTGCTGTGCGTGGAGGGTGTGGAGGCCGACGATGTGATCGGTACCCTGGCTCGGCAGACCGCCGCGCTCGGGCGCGATGTGGTGATCTCCACTGGCGACAAGGACATGGCCCAGCTGGTTTGCCCGCACGTGACGCTGGTCAACACCATGACCGGCAGCGTCTACGACATCGAGGGCGTGCGCGAGAAGTTCGGTGTCGGCCCCGAGCTGATCATCGACTACCTGGCGCTGATGGGTGACAAGGTCGACAACATTCCTGGCGTGCCGGGCGTCGGCGAGAAAACCGCGCTGGGCCTGCTGGTCGGCGTCGGCGGCGGACTCGATGTGCTCTACGCCAACCTGGACAAGGTGCCGGAACTGCCGATCCGCGGCGCCAAGACCCTGCCGGCCAAGCTGGCCGAGCACAAGGACATGGCCTTCCTCTCCTACCAGTTGGCGACCATCAAGACCGATGTCGAGCTGGAGGTCGGTGTCGACGATCTGTTTCCAGGCGAGCCAAATCGCGCTGCCCTGGTGGAGCTGTACAACGAGCTGGAATTCAAGGGCTGGCTCGATGAGCTGCAGCGCCAGCAGCCCAAGGCCCGCCCGGCCACCGTGCCGGCGCCCACGGGCGGGCTGTTTGACCTGCCGGAGGCGGTGGTGGAAGCCGCGGCCGAAGCACCGGTTGCCGAGGCGCGCTATGAAACCGTGCTGGAGCAGGCGCAGTTCGATGCCTGGCTGGCAAAGTTGCAGGCCGCCGAGCTGATCGCCTTCGACACCGAAACCACCAGCCTTGACCCGCAGCAGGCCGAGGTGGTCGGCGTGTCCTTCGCCGTGAACGCCGGCGAGGCCGCCTATGTGCCGCTGGCGCACAGCTACATGGGCGTGCCAGCACAGCTGGACCGCGATGCCGTGCTGCAGGCGCTCAAGCCGATCCTCGAAGACCCGGCCAAGGCCAAGGTCGGTCAGCACGGCAAGTACGACATGAACGTGCTGGCCCATGCCTCGACGCCGATCGCCGTGCAGGGCCTGGCCTTCGACACCATGCTCGAATCCTACGTGCTCGATTCGACGGCGACCCGCCACGACATGGACAGCCTGGCCATGAAGTACCTCGATCACAGCACCATTCGCTTCGAGGACATTGCCGGCAAGGGCGCCAAGCAGCTGACGTTCGACCAGATTGCCATCGAGCAGGCCGGGCCCTACGCCGCCGAGGATGCCGACGTGACCCTGCGTCTGCACCAGGTCCTGTGGGCCAAGCTCGAAGCCACGCCCTCGCTGGCCAAGGTACTGCGCGAGATCGAGATGCCGCTGGTGCCGGTGCTGGCGCAGATCGAGCGCAATGGTGCACTGGTCGACGCCAAGCTGCTGGGCGAGCACAGCGTTGAACTGGGCGAGCGTCTGGTGGCGTTGGAACGGCAGGCTTTCGAACTGGCCGGCCAGGAGTTCAACCTGGGATCGCCCAAGCAGCTCGGCACCATTCTCTACGACAAACTCGGTCTGCCGGTGCTGAGCAAGACCGCCACCGGTCAGCCCTCTACCGCCGAGGCGGTGCTGGCCGAGCTGGCTGAACAGGATCACGCCCTGCCCAAGCTGCTGATGGAGTACCGCAGCCTGAGCAAGCTGAAGAGCACCTACACCGATCGCCTGCCGGAACAGATCAACCCGCGCACCGGGCGCATCCACACCAGCTACCACCAGGCGGTGGCGGCCACCGGGCGACTGTCGTCGACCGACCCGAACCTGCAGAACATCCCGATCCGTACCGCCGAAGGCCGGCGCATCCGGCAGGCCTTCGTCGCGCCCAAGGGCTACAAGTTGCTGGCGGCGGACTACTCGCAGATCGAGCTGCGCATCATGGCGCATCTGGCCAAGGATGAAGGCCTGCTGGACGCCTTCCGTCACGATCGTGACGTGCACAGGGCCACGGCGGCAGAGGTGTTTGGCGTGGCCCTGGATGAGGTGACCAGTGATCAGCGGCGCAGCGCCAAGGCGATCAACTTCGGCCTGATCTACGGCATGAGCGCCTTCGGCCTGGCCAAGCAGCTCGGCTGTGACCGCAAGCAGGCGCAGGCCTATATCGACACCTACTTCGCCCGTTACCCGGGTGTGCTGGCCTATATGGAACGTACCCGCGAGCAGGCCAGCCAGCAGGGCTTCGTCGAAACCCTGTTCGGCCGTCGCCTCTACTTGCCGGATATCCATGCCAAGAATCCGTCCTTGCGCAAGGGCGCCGAGCGCACGGCGATCAACGCGCCGATGCAGGGTACTGCTGCGGACATCATGAAGCGCGCGATGATCGCCGTGGACGCCTGGCTGCCCCAGTCCGGGCTGGATGTGAAAGTCATCCTGCAGGTGCACGACGAACTGGTGCTGGAGGTGCGTGAGGATCAGGTGGAGGCACTCAAGGCCGGACTGCTGCCGCTGATGAGCGACGCCGCCGAACTGGATGTGCCGCTGCTGGTCGAGGCCGGGGTAGGCAACAACTGGGACGAAGCGCACTGAAACCTAGAGAAATCGGGGGTTATGCCGTAGTTGGCAGCTCCCTTTGTTTTTTATCGCAACGCGATTTAAAAAAATCTGAACTATCTGCCAACAGCGCCGGTCAGAGTTCATGAATGGCACGACGCCCTTCAATGCTCCTAGCTGTGTTTTAGTGTTGGCAGATCTCTGAACCCCGCCCTAGCGGTTCAGAATTGAACCCCGGTCTTCTCCCTCCCCATACGAAGTCCGGGGTTTTTTTTGCCTGGCGAAAGCCTTTTGGGCGCCGCTAGCAGCTCAAAGGGCTTCCCGACAATTTTGCGTTGCTGATTCAGGCTTCTTCGCCTTCCTCGCGGTCGTCTTCGAGCAGGCCCAGCCACTGGCCCAGTACCAACTGTGCTTCTTCCACTCCCATGCGTTTGGGCGCAGAAAACAGCTGGATGCTGGCGGTTTCCTCGCCCCATTCCTTGCGGATTTCCTGGCGCACCTTGAGCAGGGCGTTTTTCGCGGCGCCAAAGGCCAGCTTGTCGGCCTTGGTCAGCAGGATGTGCAGCGGCATGCCGCTGGCCTTGGCCCAGTCCAGCATCATGCAGTCGAATTCGGTCAGCGGATGGCGGATGTCCATCATCAGCACCAGGCCGCACAGGCTCTCGCGGCTGCCCAGGTAGGCCTCCAGGTGTTTCTGCCAGTGCTGCTTGAGCGGGATCGGCACCTTGGCGTAGCCGTAGCCGGGCAGGTCGACCAGGCGCCGCTCATCGTCCAGGCGGAAGAAATTGAGCAGTTGAGTCCGCCCCGGGGTCTTCGAGGTGCGAGCCAGGCTGGCGTGGGTGAGGGTATTCAGCGCGCTTGACTTGCCGGCGTTGGAGCGGCCGGCAAAGGCGACCTCAAGGCCCTGATCGTCCGGGCATTGTTCGACCTTGGCGGCGCTGATCATGAAGCTGGCCTGCTGGCACAGACCGAGGATGGGGTTCTTGATAGACATGGAAAATCCGCGTTGGGGCAGGGGCTGGAAGCGTTGCGCGCCAGGTGCGGCAAGGGGCCGCGGCATGCTGTTGCTTCCGTTTCAGCGTCGCCAGTATATAATGCCGCAGATTTTGTGTGCGCTTTGTCCTTTTGCCGGGAACGAGTCACAACTGCTGCGCGACCAGACGCAGGCCGTTCCCTCCCTGATGAGGTTGGCTATGAAGAGTATGCTGGTCACCAGCGCAGTGTTGCTGTGCTTGTCGAGTGCCGTTCAGGCGGCGCAGGATCCGGAAGCGGTTTATGCCAAGGCCTGTGCGGCCTGCCACAATGGTCAATTGCCGATGGCGCCCAAGCGTGGCGACAAGGCAGCCTGGGAACCCAGGGTGGCCAAGGGTATGGATACGCTGGTACAGAGCGTTACCAACGGTTTGAATGCCATGCCGCCGCGTGGTTTGTGCATGGACTGCAGTGCCGAGGACTACCAGGCCGTCATCAAGTTGATGAGCGAGTAGTCCCGTAAAAAACACTTAATACACTTAGCCGTTATTTGGATTAGCTGATGAACAAAGTACTCGTGAGCCTGCTGTTGACCCTGGGTGTCTCCGCTGCCGCGCATGCCGCCGGCCCGCTCGTCGGTGATGCCGAGGCTGGTAAGGCCAAAACCGCGGTGTGTGGCGCCTGCCACGGTGCCGATGGCAACAGTGCCGCGCCGAACTTCCCGAAGCTGGCCGGTCAGGGCGAGCGTTACTTGCTCAAGCAGCTGCATGACATCAAAGGCGGCAAGCGTACCGTGCTGGAAATGACCGGCCTGCTGGATAACCTCAGCGACCAGGACATGGCCGATATCGCCGCCTACTTCTCCAGCCAGAAGATGAGCGTCGGTGCTGCCGATCCCAAGCTGGTGGCTGCCGGTGAAGCGCTGTTCCGCGGCGGCAAGGTCGAAGAAGGCATGCCGGCTTGCACCGGCTGCCATTCGCCCAACGGTGCCGGTAATGCCCCTGCTGCCTTCCCGCACTTGGGCGGCCAGCACGCCCAGTACGTGGCCAAGCAGCTGACCGACTTCCGTGAAGGCAACCGCACCAACGACGGTGACAGCATGATCATGCGTGCCATCGCCGCCAAGCTGAGCAACAAGGATATCCAGGCCGTTTCCAGCTACATCCAGGGCCTGCACTGAGTTGTATTGATACGCGGAAACAAAAGGGTGGCCATGGCCACCCTTTTTCATTGGTGCTGCCGCTACAATGCCGGAACCCGCTGCGGCGCCGTCGGTCGAACACCGGCCGCGCTTCGTGCGGTTCTCATCGCCAAGGAGTTTTACATGCGTAACCTGATTCTCGGTGCCGCCTTCGCCTCTCTCAGCCTGTTCGGTGCCTTTGCCCAGGCCGAGAGCATCGAGGCCGGTCGCCAGTACGAAGAGCTGAGCAGCCCGGTACCGGTATCGCAACCCGGCAAGATCGAAGTGGTCGAGCTGTTCTGGTATGGCTGCCCGCATTGCTATCAGTTCGAGCCGACTCTGAACCCCTGGGTCAAGCAACTGCCGCAAGACGTCCATTTCGTCCGTGTTCCTGCCATGTTCGGTGGTGTTTGGGACATTCATGGCCAGCTGTTCATCACGCTGGAGTCCATGGGTGTCGAGCAGCAGGTACATGACGCCGTGTTCAAGGCCATCCACCAGGAGAAGCGCAAGCTGGCCACTCCCGAGGAAATGGCCGAGTTCCTTGCCGGGCAGGGCGTAGACAAGGACAAGTTCCTCAGCACCTACAACTCCTTCGCGGTGAAGGGTCAGATGGCCAAGGCCAAGAAGCTGGCAGTGGCCTACCAGATCAAGGGCGTTCCGGTGCTGATCGTCAACGGTAAATACCGTTTCGATATCGGCAGCTCGGGTGGCCCGGAACAGGCCTTGGATGTGGCCAACTTCCTGATCGACAAAGAACGCAGCGCCAACTGAGTTCAGCCCCATGCTGCGGCGTTGGAGCTCCAGGCGTATCGCTGGCCCGCGCGAGGCGCGGGTCAACGACCTTTGCCAGGACTCCACCGTCGAGAGCGACAGCGGTCTGCTGCGCCTGCTCAGTTTCAACATCCAGGTCGGTATCAATACCGCCCGCTACCATCATTACCTGACCCGTAGCTGGCAGCACCTGCTGCCGCATACCGGGCGTGCTGGCAACCTGCAGCGCATCGGTGCGCTGCTCGGCGACTACGATCTGGTTGCTCTGCAGGAAGTCGATGGCGGCAGCCTGCGCTCCGGCTACGTCAACCAGGTTCAGCATCTCGCCGAGCTGGGCGCCTTTCCCTACTGGTATCAGCAGCTCAATCGCAATCTCGGTCGCTTCGCCCAGCACAGCAACGGCGTGCTCAGTCGCTTGCGCCCCAGCCATCTGGAAGACCACCCGCTACCCGGCCCCGCCGGACGTGGTGCAGTGTTGCTGCGTTTCGGCGAGGGTGCGGATGCCCTGCTGGTGATCAACATGCATTTGGCGCTGGGCGCCCGCGTGCGCACGCGGCAACTGGCCTATGTGCGTGAGTTGATCTCGGGTCATCGTCATGTGGTGCTGATGGGCGACATGAACACCCATGCCATTGATCTGCTCCAGCATTCGCCACTGCGTGACCTCGGCCTGGTTGCTCCGCAGATCGAGGCCACATTTCCCAGCTGGCGTCCGCAGCGCTGTCTGGATCATATTCTGCTCAGCCCCGAACTGGCCCTGGAGCGAGTCGAGGTGCTCAGCCAGCCCATTTCCGACCATCTGCCAGTCGCGGTGGACATTCGCCTGCCGAGTGGCCTGACTCTGCCTATGCTGTAGTGGCTTTGCCACTGGATCGCCACCATGACCGATGAAGCCCAGCGCTGGAAAGCCAAATACCTCAAGAGCCTGGAACAGCAGGAACAGCAGGAGAAGCTGTGGAATCAGCGTCTCGATCTGCTGCGTCGCGGCCTGGTGCGCAGCTCGCTGGCGGCGGAAGGCAGCGACAAGGCGGTGGATCAGTGCATGCAGGAGCTGCGTGAGCTGATTCGGGGCGACAAGATGGATGCCGGCCTGGCCGGTCTTATCCCGCGTCTGGAGCGGGCGGTGCTGGACTCGGAGACACGTCGCCAGCAACGCGTGGAGCAGAGCATCGCCGGCTTTAGCGGCCTGACCCAGCAACTGCTGGCCATGGAACCGCCGCGCGAGGTGCGCAGGGCGCTCAAGCAGTTCGCCAAGCGTATCGACGAACGTGCCAGCCAGATCCGTGAAGTACCGGCGTTGCTGGCTGAGTTGGGCAGCCTGCAGGAGAAGACCCTGGCGGTGCTCGGTGGTGAGGTGGTGGCTCAGCCAGGGCTGCTGCAACGCCTGTTTGGCAGTCGCGAGCGGGCCGAGGAGCAACAGCAGGAACCGCCGCCTCAGGCTCCGGCGCTGGCACCGTTACCCGTTGTTGCGGATAAAGATGAGAAGGGGCCTGATCCAGAGACTCCGACTCCGACTCCGACTCCGACTCCGACTCCGACTCCGGCTCCGGCTCCGGCTCCAGAGCCCGAGCAGGTCAGTGAGTCGCTGATTCGCGCCACTACGGCGGCCGCCCAGGCTTCCTTCGAACAGGTCGCGGCTGTGTCCCCCGCGCAGCCAGCCAAGGCTCCGACGCTGGACAGCCTGCCGCTGGATGCACGCATGCTGACTGGCGAGGGGGACCCGGAGTTTGCGCTGCCGGATCGCCCCGAGCCCGGCTACAGCGCGGTGGCGCCACATGTGGCCGAGAGTCTGACGCGCCTGCTCGACGAACTGGAGTTGCCTGCGCATCACCAGCCTCAGGGCGATGCGTTGCGTGATCGGGTCAAGGGCGGTCTCAACTGGTATGAGCTGGTGCCGGTGCTGGATGATCTGGCGGTGCTGGTGCTGGCGGTGACCGACAGTGGCCAGCGCGAGTTCGCCGGTTATCTCAAGCAGCTCAACGAACGTCTGGCAGCATTTATCGAGACCCTCAACGAGGCTCATGAAGGCTACAGCGAGTCGGTGGAAAGCGCCCGTAGCTTCAACCAGGAACTGCGTGAACAGGTCAGTGGGCTGCAGGCCAGCGTGCAGGAAGCAGCCGATCTGCCCAGCCTCAAGCTGGCACTGGAGCAGCGGCTGGACGGGTTGCTCAGCACGGTAAGCGAACACCAGCGGACGCGTGAAGGGCGTGAGGAAGAGGTGGCCAAACGGCTGCAGGCACTGGCGCAGCGCGTGACCGAGATGGAGCAGGAGGCCCAGGGCTTTCGAGCGCACCTGGAAGAACAAAGGCAGAAGGCCCTCACCGACCCGCTTACCGGCCTGCCCAACCGCGCCGGTTGGAGTGAACGGCTGGAGCTGGAGCTGGCGCGCTGGCGCCGTTATGGCGGTGAACTGCTGCTGGCGGTACTGGATATCGACCACTTCAAGCGGATCAACGACGACTACGGCCACCTTGCCGGCGACAAGGTGCTGAAGATCATCGCCGGCGAGCTGAACAAGCGTTTGCGCAAGACCGATTTTCTCGCCCGCTACGGCGGCGAGGAGTTTGTCCTGCTGGTGCCGAGCACACCACTGGAAGGCGGAGAGCAATTGCTGGAAACGCTGCGCGCCGCCATCGAGGCCTGTCCCTTCCATTTCCGTGGCGAGCCCATGTCCATCACCTTGTCTGCCGGGCTGACAGCCTTTGCCTCTGGCGAGTCCAGCGAAGCGGCTTTCGCCAGGGCCGACCAGGCGCTGTATCGCGCCAAGCGCGAAGGGCGCAATCGCATCGAGCTGAGCTGAGCGCGTTCTCAGGCGGCGCTGGGCAGATAGGGTTTCCAGTGGTCCGGCACCTGTTCCAGGCGCGGGTAGCCCATGGCGTCGAGTTGCAGGTGCGAGAGCAGGAACGGGGTGTGGCGCAGGTGCGCCGGCACGCCGTGTAGCTCCGGCAGCCAAAGGCTGACGTAAGCTCCGTCCGGGTCGTACTGGCGGGCCTGGCGCAGGGCATTGAACATCTCGCGTCCACGTGGGTCGCTGGCGACGCCGGCGAGGTAGGCCCAGTTGCCCCAGTTGCTCGCCGGGTCATAGTCCAGCAGGTGTTCTTCGAACCATGCGGCGCCGTGCCGCCAGTCCTGCTGCAGGTCACCAACCAGATAACTGGCGACCACCTGGCGTCCGCGGCTGGACATGAAGCCGGTGGCGGCCAGCTCGCGCATGTTGGCATCCACCAGCGGCATGCCGGTGCGGCCCTGGCACCAGTTGTCGAAGCGTGCATCCAGCTGACCCGGGGTGCGTGCAGTGGCTTTGAGTGCGTCGCGACGGAACAGTGCCGAACCATGGCGCAACAGAGTCCAGCGGAAGAAGTCTCGCCACAGCAACTGCAACCACAGGCTGCGGGTCGAGTCGTTGCCGCCGTATTGAGCTTCGTGACGGCGCAGTTCGGCCATCACCCGGCGTGGCGACAGGCTGCCATTGGCCAGCCAGGGTGAGAGCTTGGACGAATACTCGCTGCCGATCAGGCCGTTGCGAGTGTCCTTGTATTGACGCACGGCCTGGGTCTGCCACAGGTAGTCACGCAGGCGTGCCTGGCCGGCCGGTTCGCCGCCGGAAAATGGAAAGGCACTGGCGGCCACGCTCAGCGGTTCGCCCAGGCCAAGCTGGGAGAGGCTGGGCAGGGTCGCGAAGTAGGCGTTGGCGTTGTCCGGCAGGGCCGATAGGCGTGAGGGCGCTGGGCGCGGCTGGAATATCGTCAGGCGCTGTTCGACCTGCTCGCGGAACTGGCTGAACACGCTGGGCAGTTCATGGGCTGCGCAGGGGAGTTCACTGGCCTGGAACAAGTGGTTGGCGGGCAGTTCGCGTAGCCTGTCGTCGCCCAGTTGTGCGCGCAGGCTGTCGAGTTGGGCACGCTCCTCGGGAGCGATTTCCGCCAGGGTGAGTACTTCATCGAGGTCGAGCTGCTCGACCAGGCGCGGGATCAACTGCTCGGCGCGACCCTGCAGTACCAGCAGGCCGGAGCCGCGCTGGCGCAGTTCGCCGTCGAGGGCCGCCAGGCTTTCCATCAGAAAGCGCGCGCGGTGCACGCCCAGGCGGCTGCTGCCCAGGGGGCCCGGTTGCAGCTGCTCGGGGTTGAAGACATAGAGCGGCACGATGCGGTCGGCGTCCAGGGCCGCCTGCACGGCCGGGTGGTCGTCGAGGCGCAGATCCTGTTTGAACCAGAGCAGCACGCGGCGCATAGCGTCATCCTCGCTGAGCATGTAATCAAGATACGCTGCTGTGACCAAGGTGCATGGCCGTTTGTCCCGGACACCCGCCTGCGTGTCTGGCTTGGCCTGTCTTATGTGATCTGCTTCTCATATTTGCATGGGAGACGCGGCGGAAAGACGGCGGCGCCAGCGCCGGATAAACTGTGCGAACCCCCCAAGGAGCCCCGCATGGAAATCTTCAGCATCGCCGTTCTGGTTTTTCTGGTCACTGACCCGTTCGGCAATATCGCCATCTACCTCGCCGCCCTGAAAAACGTTGCCCCGGAGCGGCGCATGCGTGTGGCATTGCGCGAGCTGTTGCTGGCGCTGGCACTGCTGATGATCTTCCTGACCTTCGGCGAGAAGATCCTCAGCGGCCTTGGCCTGTCGCGCGAGTCCACGGCGATTGCCGGCGGCATCATCCTGTTCGTGATCGCCATGCGCCTGATCTTCCCGAAGCCCGAAGGCGTGCTGGGCGACCTGCCGGATGGCGAACCATTGCTGGTGCCGCTGGCCACCCCGGCGGTGGCCGGACCTTCGGCCCTGGCCGTGCTGATGACCCTGCGCAGCACCTATGAAGGCCCGATCTGGGAGCTGTACCTGGCCGTCGGCCTGGCCTGGCTGGCCACCGCCAGCATTCTGCTGCAGGCTTCCTGGTTGCAGAAATTCCTTGGCCCGCGCGGCCTCACCGCCGTGGAACGGCTGACCGGTATGCTGTTGATCATGCTCAGCGTCGACATGCTGCTGGACAACCTGCAAAGCATCCTGCACATCACCCCCTGAGCCCGTGTCCCGACGATGAGATTTGCCATCCTCTCCCTCTGCGCCGTGTTCCTCGCCGGCTGTGCCAGCGGCCTGCGCATCGACGACAGCTACCAGGCCCAGGGCCAGAGCAGCCGCGTGCAGTACATCGTGCTGCACTACACCTCCACCGGCCTGCAACGCTCGTTGCAGCTGCTGACCGAGGGCGAGGTCAGCGCCCACTACCTGATTGGCGACTCGCCGGCCACCGTCTACCGCCTGGTGGATGAAAACCGCCGCGCCTGGCATGCCGGCGTCAGCGAATGGCAGGGGCGTACCTGGCTCAACGCCAGCACCATCGGCATCGAACTGGTTAACCAGGGGTATTTCGACGGCCCCCAGGGACGTTACTGGCAGCCTTACAGCGAGGCTCAGATCGCGGCGCTGATCGTCCTGCTCAAGGACCTGGTCAAACGCCATGATCTGCCGCTCGACAGCATCATCGGCCACAGCGACATCGCCCCGCAGCGCAAGGTCGACCCGGGCCCGCTGTTCCCCTGGAAGCGCCTGGCCGAGGCCGGCCTGATCCGCTGGCCGGACGCCGCTGCCGTGGCCCGTGAGCAGATGCGCCTGAGCCAGGCCCTGCCGGATGCCGCCTGGTTCCAGACGCAACTGCTCCAGCTCGGCTACTCGACCCCGCAGACCGGCGAGTGGGACAAGGCCACGCGTCAGGTGCTGGCTGCCTTCCAGATGAAATACCGGCCGGCGCGTTACGACGGCGAGGCGGATGCCGAAAGCGCGGCCATTCTCCAGGTGCTCAACAGCGCTCATTGATCTGCCGCTGAGCTATACCTGATGGATTCCGTCACGGAGTCCGCAGCATGCTGGCTCGCCTACCGCGCCTGCGTCGTGCCCTGTTCCGTCCCTGGCCTGCTGCCCTGCTGGCCGGACTGTTGGCGGCTTTGCTGTTTGGCGCGGGCGGTCTGTGGCTGGCCAACCATCAGGCCCAGCAGGCCGAGGCCGAGCGCCTGCAACTGCAGGGCAAGCGCTTTCTCGAACGCATCGAGCAGGTCTTCGGCCAGCTCGGCGAGGCGCTCGACGAACTGGAGCAGCAGCCCCTGCGTGGTTGCGACATCGCCATGGTGGAAACCCTGCGCCGCGTGGTGTTCCAGCACCGTTTCGTCTACGAGGCGGCCTTCATCGGTGGCAATCAGCGCTGTTCGTCCTCGCCCCGGCGCACCTCGCTGGGCCCGGAGCGCCCGGCGGATCTTGAAGGCAAGAACCAGCGCTACTGGCTCAACACCAGCGCTCAACCGGATGACGACCTGGCTGCGCTGGTGGTTGGGCGTGGTTACTTCCGCCTATCCACCGCCCGTGGCCACCTGGCCGACATGGTCGACCTGCCTGCTGGCAGCAGCCTGTTGATCGCCCCGCGCAACAGTGCCCAGGCCTTGCCGGTGTTGGGCCCGCCACAGCCCTGGCCGCCGGCGGGCGACTGGCCAGCCGAGCAGGCGCTGTTGCTGACGCCAGGGCAGCTGATCTACCGCATGCCGACGCGCAGCCCGGATTTCGACCTGGTCTTCTTCGCCGACCGCAGCCGCCTGCAACAGCGCCTGCAGCAGAACCTGTGGAGCTGGCTGCCGGCAGCCCTGCTACTGGCGTTGCTGGTGGCATTGTGGGTGTTTTTCCAGGTGCGTCAGCGCCTGTCCATTGGTGGCTCGCTACCGGATGCCCTGCGCCGCCGCGCCCTGCGTGTGCGCTACCAGCCGATCTACGACCTGGCCACGCGCCGTTGCGTGGGCGCCGAGGCGTTGCTGCGCTGGCGCCGTGCCGACGGCAAGCTGCTCGGCCCCGACCATTTCATTCCCATGGCCGAGAGCAGCGGGCAGATCCGCGAGATCACAGACTATGTGCTGGAGCAGGTACTGGCGCAGCTCGGCGACTTTCTGCGCGAGCACCCCGGCATGTACGTGTCGATCAACCTGGCCGCCTGCGATGTGGCCGAGCCACGCATCAGCGCCCTGGCCACGCGCCTGCTGCTGCAGTACCGGGTCGGCGCCGGGCAGATCGCCTTCGAGGTTACCGAGACCGGACTGACCGATGTGCAGGCGGCCAAGGGCGTGCTGGCGCAGTTGCGCGAGAGCGGTCATCGCATCCTGATCGACGACTTCGGCACCGGCTATTCCAGTTTGTCCTACCTGCAGGAGCTGCCGGCCGATGTGCTGAAGATCGACAAGTCCTTCGTCGATGCCCTGGGCCATGACGCGGCCAGCAGCGGGGTGGCGCCGCACATCATCCACATGGCCAACGAACTGCAGCTGAAGGTGGTGGCCGAGGGCATCGAGCACGAAGCCCAGGCGCTGTACCTCGCCGAGCAGGGTGCCCAGTGCGGCCAGGGCTGGCTGTTCGCCAAGCCGCTGACGGCGAGGCAGTTTCGTCAGTTGGTCGGCCGCCAGACCTAGGCCGGCGGCGTGGTGCCGATCAGGCGCGAGTCGAATAACGCGGCCGTGCGATGCACGGTGGCGGCCTGGTACTCGGGGTCGTTGAGCATGTTCAGGAAGGCTTCGGGGGACGGGTAGCGCACCAGCAGCATCTCGTCCCAGGCTTCGCCGGTCGGCGCGATCAGCGCGACCTGCACCGGCGCGAGGATTTCCACCTGGCCGCCGACGCCCTGTACCTTGGCGATCGCCGTGCGGCTATAGCGCTTGTAGGCCTCGCGCCCGGTGCAGGCACTGTGTTCGCTGCCGGCCGGGTAGCTGGCCGTGGCGTTGTAGCGCAGCAGGTTGAGCATCAGGATCGGCTGGCCGGCGGGCATCCGGGCGGCGAACTCGGCGAGTTGTGCGGGGCTGGGATTCAGGCTGGGCATGGCGGTCTCCATGAAGTGAAGCGGCCAGACTGTTCAGCCTGGCCGCGTCGGTCAATCCTCATCCACCACCCTGATGGCTGGCCATCAGGGCTTGAAGGCGCTGGCGTCCTTTGCCCACACATCCAGCGCAGGCTGCAGGTCGGCCAGGCTCAGCTGGCTGTCGCTGTTTTCCAGGTCGAGGCCGTGGCCTTTGCGTACCACGCGGACCATCGGCTGGCTGGTGCGCCCATCCAGGGCTTCCAGTTCGACGTAGATATCGGTGTTGCGGTCGCGAGTGCCGACCGCCGTACTGGTGGCGGCGATGACCAGGGCGATGGGAATGACCTCGTAGGGTTTCAGGCCTTCGGTCTTCGCGGTCACGGCGGTGATGGCGCTGCGCAGTACCAGGGTGTCGGTATTGGGGGTTTCGACCACGGTCATGCGCTGTGCCAGTTCGCGTTTCATGGCGCTGTGCAGATAGGTGGCGACCTGGTTCAGGGCCTCCTGGCTGACCTGTTCACTCGGCGTCGGGGTCGGGTAGAACACCGGTTTTTCGACATAGACCGAGGTGTAGCCGTCGTTTCTGTAGTCCGGCGATACCCAGCGCATGACAGGGACGCCACTGGCGGAGGTGGTGGGTTGCAGCTGCGAGTAATCGTCGAGAAAGCCCGAGTACTGCTCCGGCTGCGTAATGTCGCTGGCACAACCCGTGAGAGCCAGGCCGGTGGTGAAGGCTAAACCGAACAGAAATGAAAGCCGCATGCTGAAATTCCCTTTGGTCATAGGAAATCTCAGCCTAGTTGGCTTTGCGTGATGTTCCAGATGTATTTTTTCTTACAGCCTTGGTGCCGGGAAGCTGATGCTAGAGCGCTTCGTTCCGGTCTGCAGAGGCGCTCTGCGGGCGGCGGGTGCGAGGGGGCTAAACGCCAGAGAGTTGGCTCAGGTGTTCTGCCAGTAGGCCCAGGTCATAGGGTTTGACGATGCTCTCGGTGCGGGCCTGTGGATGCTGCTGGCGCGCCTCGTCGAGTATCAGTGGCTCGTCGTAGCCGCTGGCGAACAGCACCGGCAGGCCCGGTCGTAGTTCGCGGCTGGCCTGTGCCAGCTCGCGACCACCGAGGCCGGGTAGGCCGATGTCCGTCATCAGCAGGTCGACGGGCTCGCCCTGGCGCAACAGCTCCAGTGCGCTCGGGGCGTCGCTCATGGCCTGCACCTGGTAGCCGAGCGCTTCAAGTACTTCGACCGTGAGCATACGGACGATGTCATCGTCTTCGACCAGCAGGACGCATTTGCGGGTAAGGGACTCGTCGGTGGGCATCGTGCTCTCAACGTTGTGGTTATGGCAGTAAAGCGCGGCTAAGTTTGGCAAACTTCGGCCGTGTCACGCTGTCAGTTTGCCACGCGAGCCCGCCACATTAGCAGTGAGCCAGTCACGAATGGACGTACAAAAAACAAGCAAGGCTGTAATGGACGAGGACGGCTTCCGTCGGATTCTCAACCGCAACGTCAGTATCCCCATGGGTTTGGGATTGATCAGCGCGCTGTTCTTTGCCGTGGTAATTGGCTATCTGCTGAATGTGATCAAGTGGGTCGAGCATTCCGATCAGGCCCTCAACCGCGCCAGCGAGATTTACAAGCTGAGCCTGGACATGGAAACCGGCATGCGCGGTTTCCTCCTCAGCGGCAACGAAGACTATCTGGAACCCTACGATCTGGCGCGCGGCAAGTTTCGGGCGTTGAGCGAAGAGCTGGGCACCCAGGTCGCCGACAACCCGGTGCAGGTGCAGCGCTCCCAGCGCGTGCTGGCGCTGCAGGAACAGTGGGACGAGTACGCCCAGAAGGTCATCGCGGCGCGCCGCGATGGCGAGAACTACCTGGAGGCTGTGGGGCGTGGGCAGGGCAAGAACCTGACCGATGGCATCCGCAGCGAGCTGGATGCCTTCATCGCCAGCGAGCGGGACCTGCGCCAGGAGCGCAACAGCGACGCCAACAACATCGCCACCTGGGGTACTGGTGCCTACCTGCTGGTCAGCATCCTGTTCAGCGGTCTGCTGGCCCTGTTTGGTCGCCGCGAGCTGCTCAACCTGTCCGCGGTCTACTCAGAGGCCATGGCCAAGCAGAATCTGTATGCCGAAGAGCAGCGCCAGCGTGCCTGGCTGCAGGGTGGCCATACCCAGTTGGCAGAGCGCCTGCTGGGCCAGCAGCAGGTGCAGAGCCTCGCCAGCAGCTCGCTGGATTTTCTCGCCGAATACCTGCATTGCGTGGTTTCTGCGTTGTACCTGCGCGACCACCGCAGCGGCGATCTGCAGAGGGTGGCCGGGCATGGTTTCAGTTCTGCAGATGAGCCGCGCGGGCAGGCTTTCTATAGCGCCGAGGGTCTGGTTGGCCAGGCTGCCAGGAGCCGCCAGCCGGTGCTGCTGGATAACCTGCCGGCGGACTACATCAAGGTCGCCTCCGGGCTGGGAGAAGGGCAGCCGAGCAGCGTGATGCTGGTGCCGTTGCATGCCGATGACCAGACCATCGGTGTGCTGGAGCTGGCCTTCATGCGCCCGCTTGAGCCCAGTGACCGCGAGTTTCTGGCATCGATTTCCGGCAGCCTTGGCATGGCCCTGGAGGCCGCGCGCTACCGCCAGCGTCTGCAGGAGGTGCTGGGCGATACCCAGCAGCTCAACGAAGAGCTGCAGACCCAGCAGGAAGAGTTGCGTGCCGCCAACGAGGAGCTGGAGCAGCAGGCGCGGGTGCTCAAGGAGTCGCAGGCGCATCTGGAAACCCAGCAGGCCGAGCTGGAGCAGACCAACGAGAAACTGGCCGAACAGGCTCAGACGCTGGCTGATCAGCGCGACGAACTGGATCAGCGCAACACCTCCCTCGGTCGCATCCAGACCCAGCTGGAGGAGCGGGCGGAGGAGCTGCAGCGCGCCAGCAGCTACAAGTCGGAATTCCTCGCCAACATGAGCCACGAGCTGCGCACGCCGCTCAACAGCTCGTTGATCCTGGCCAAGCTGCTGGCCGAAAACCCGCAAGGCAACCTGGATGCCGAACAGGTGAAGTTCGCCGAGTCGATCTATTCGGCCGGTAACGATCTGCTCAATCTGATCAACGACATTCTCGATATCGCCAAGGTCGAGGCCGGCAAGCTGGAAGTGCGCCCCGAGCGGACGCCGCTGACGAGCATGCTCGAAGGCCTGCGCGATGTATTCGTACCGCTGGCCAGCGAGCGTAGCCTGGAGTTTGTCGTCGAACTGCATGCCGGGCTGCCGGAGCAGCTGTTCACGGACCGCCAGCGCCTGGAGCAGATACTGCGCAACCTGTTGTCCAACGCCTTCAAGTTTACCGAGCGTGGCAGAGTCAGCCTCAGCGTGACGCGCCACGACGAGCAGACCCTGGCCTTTGCGGTAGGCGATACCGGTATAGGCATCGCCGAAGACCAGCAGGCGGTGATCTTCGAGGCCTTCCGTCAGGCGGACGGCACCACCAACCGCCGCTACGGTGGTACGGGCCTCGGCCTGTCCATTTCCCGTGACCTGGCCGGACTGCTCGGCGGCAGCCTTTCGGTGAGCAGCCAGCCGGGTCAGGGCAGTGTCTTCACCCTGCTGCTGCCCGAGGAATACCACGAAATCCCGACGCCGCACGCCCAGCCGCTGCCGCTCGTGGCGCCGGCGCCAGTGCCGGTCAGCGCCCCGGCCGCTAGCCAGCCCACGCCGCCTCGTCCGGTGGCGGCCTTTGCCGACGACCGTGAGCAGCTCGGTGAGCGGGGTGGCCGTTGCGTGCTGGTCGTCGAAGACGAATCGCGCTTCGCCCGCATCCTGTTCGATCTGGCTCACGAGCTGGGCTACGCCTGCCTGGTGGCCGCCAGTGCCGACGAGGGGCTGGAGCTGGCCAGGCAGTTCCGTCCCGATGCGATTCTGCTCGATATGCGCCTACCGGACGGTTCCGGGCTGGGCGTATTGCAGCGCCTGAAGGATGAGGCCGTGACTCGGCATATCCCGGTGCATGTGGTGTCGGTGGATGATCACAGCGAAGCGGCCCTGCACCTGGGGGCAGTTGGCTATGCCCTCAAGCCGACCAGCCGTGAGCAGCTTAAGGCCGTGTTCGAGAAGCTGGAAGCCAAGCTCAATCAGCAGGTCAAGCGCATCCTGCTGGTCGAGGACGACCCCCTGCAGCGCGACAGCATCGCCCGCCTGATCGGCGATGACGATGTCGAGATCACCGCCGTCGAGCTGGCCAGCGATGCGCTGGAGAAGCTGCGCAACACCGTGTTCGACTGCATGATCATCGACCTCAAACTGCCCGATATGCAGGGCAACGAGCTGCTGCAGCGCATGGCCTCGGAGGACATCTGTTCCTTCCCGCCGGTGATCGTCTACACCGGGCGCAACCTGACCCGCGACGAGGAAGCCGAGCTGCTCAAATACTCGCGCTCGATCATCATCAAGGGGGCGCGCTCGCCGGAGCGCCTGCTCGACGAGGTCACCTTGTTCCTGCACAAGGTCGAGGCCGAGCTGTCCGGCGAGCGCCAGCGCATGCTCAAGACCGCACGCAGCCGCGACAAGCTGTTCGAGGGCCGTCGCCTGCTGCTGGTGGACGATGACGTGCGCAACATCTTCGCCCTGTCCAGCGCGCTGGAGCAGAAGGGCGCGCTGGTGGAGGTCGCGCGCAACGGTATCGAGGCGCTGGCCAAGCTGCGCGAGGTGGACGACATCGACCTGGTGCTGATGGACGTGATGATGCCGGAGATGGACGGCTACGAGGCGACACGGAAGATCCGCCAGGAGGCACGCTGGCAGAACCTGCCGATCATTGCGGTGACCGCCAAGGCGATGAAGGACGATCAGGAGCGCTGCCTGCAGGCTGGCGCCAACGACTACCTGGCCAAGCCCATCGAGCTGGATCGGCTGTTCTCGCTGATCCGCGTGTGGATGCCCAAGCTGGAGCGCCTGTGAATGCCTGACCAGATCGAGCTGCGCCTGCTGATCGAGGCCATCTACCTGCGCTACAACTACGACTTCCGCAATTACTCCGGCGCTTCGCTCAAGCGCCGGGTGCGCCAGGCTCAGCAGCAGCTCGACTGCGCGACCATCTCCGCGCTGCAGGAGCGCATCCTGCACGACTCGCAGGCATTCATGCAGTTGTTGCAGTTCCTCACCATTCCGGTCAGCGAAATGTTTCGCGACCCCGGCTACTTCCTCGCCCTGCGCGAGCAGGTGGTGCCGTTGCTGCACACCTACCCGTCGCTGAAGATCTGGGTGGCCGGCTGCAGCACCGGTGAGGAGGTCTACTCGCTGGCCATCCTGCTGCATGAGGAGGGCTTGCTGGAACGCAGCATGATCTACGCCACCGACATCAACCCGCACTCGCTGGAAAAGGCCGAGCAGGGCATCTTCGCCCTCAACAACCTGCGTACCTACACCGAGAACTACCAGAAGTCCGGTGGCCAGCGGGCCTTCTCCGATTACTACTCGGCGGCCTACGACCGCGTGCTGTTCGACAAGATGCTGCGCAGCAACGTGGTCTTTGCCGACCATAGCCTGGCTACCGACAGCGTGTTCGCCGAGACCCAGCTGGTGTCCTGTCGCAATGTGCTGATCTATTTCAATCGCGAACTGCAGGATCGTGCGCTCGGGCTGTTCCACGACTCGCTCTGCCATCGTGGTTTTCTCGGCCTGGGCAGCAAGGAGAGCCTGGACTTTTCCGCCTATGCCCAGCAGTTCGAGCCACTGGTGCGGCAGGAACGGATTTTCCGCAAACGATGAACAGGCCACGGCGGATCATGCTTCGCGGGCAGGCTCGTCTGGCCCCCGAAGTACTGCTGATCGGTGCTTCGGCCGGTGGTGTGGAAGCCCTGCTGCACCTGCTGGTGGACCTGCCCGGTGACTATGGCTTGCCCATCGTGTGCCTGCTGCATGTGCCGGACAGCCGCGACAACCTGCTGGCCGAGCTGCTGGCCCGGCGCCTGGCCCTGCCGGCCAAGGAGGCCGAGGACAAGGAGCTGCTGCGAGCGGGCGTGGTCTATGTCGCGCCTGCCGGCTATCACCTGTCGATCGAGCGTGACCACAGCTTTTCCCTGAGCCGGGAAGAGCCGCGGCACTTCTCCCGGCCCTCGATCGATATCCTCTTCGAGTCCGCCGCCGACGCCTATGGCGCTGGCCTGGTGGCCGCCTTGCTCACGGGGGCCAACGAAGACGGCGCCGCCGGCCTGTTGGCCGTGCAGCGTGGCGGTGGCCTGACTTTGGTGCAGAGCCCCGCCGAGGCGCAGGTGCCGACCATGCCCGAGGCAGCCCTGGCACTGCTGCAACCGGATTTCCTCTTGCCCCTTGCCGCCATGCACCGGCTGCTGACCGAACTGGATGCCCCGCCATGCTAAGGAAGATTGAAGCCAAGCTGCTGATCGTCGACGACCTGCAGGAGAACCTGCTGGCCCTGGATAAGCTGATTCAGGATCAGGAACGCACCGTGTACCAGGCGCGTAGCGGTGATGAGGCGCTGTCACTGCTGCTCGAGCACGAGTTCGCCCTGGCCATTCTGGATGTGCAGATGCCGGGCATGAATGGCTTCGAACTGGCCGAGCTGATGCGTGGCACGGAAAAGACCAAACATATCCCGATCATTTTCGTCAGCGCTGCCGGGCGCGAGCTCAACTACGCCTTCAAGGGCTACGAGAGCGGAGCGGTGGACTTCCTGCACAAGCCGCTGTCGCCCTACGAAGTGCGCAGCAAGGTGTCGGTATTCGTCGAGCTGTATCGCCAGCGCAAGGCGCTCAACCGTCAGCTCGATGCGCTGGAGGCGGCGCGTCGTGAACAGGAGGCACTGCTCGACGAGCTGCGTGAAACCCAGGCCGAGTTGCAGCGCGCGGTGCAGATGCGTGACGTGTTCATGTCCGTGGTATCCCACGAGCTGTGCACACCGCTCAATGGCCTGACCTTGGAGGTGCAACTGCGCAAGCTGCGCCTGCAGCAGAACAACAGCGACGCCTTCAGCCCGGACAAGCTGCGCGAGATGACGGCTCGCGACGAGCGGCAGATCCGCAACATGACCCGGCTGATCGACGACATGCTGGATGTCTCGCGCATCCGCACCGGCAAGCTGTCGATTCGTCCCCAGCCCAGCGACCTGGGCGTGCTGGCAGGGCGTGTGGTGGAGAACCTGAGCCCTCAGTTCGCCCATGCCGACAGTCGGGTGGCGCTGAGTGTCGAGGGGCCGGCGCCGGTGCTGATGGACGAGTTTCGCATCGAGCAGGTACTGGCCAACCTGCTGACCAATGCCCTGCGCTATGGCGGCGGCAAGCCCGTGGAAGTGCGCGTGTGTTGTCAGGCGCAAGAGGCTCGTGTCGATGTGTGTGACCAGGGCATGGGCATTTCCGCGGCGGATCAGCGGCGCGTGTTCGAGCAGTTCGAGCGGGTCGCTGACAACGGCGTTCCCCAGGGCTTGGGGTTGGGGCTGTTTATCAGCGAGCAGATCGTCCAGGCCCACGGCGGTCGCATCGAACTGAGCAGCAACCTGGGGGAGGGCTCGTGTTTCAGCGTGGTGCTGCCGTGCGGCAGCTGATCGTGCATTTTGCAATCATGCGAAATGCACGATCTTGCAAAATGCATGGCTGGCGAGGCGTTAACTTTGTATAAGTTGTTGATATATAAGAAATAAATTCTCTAATCGGCATTGGCATGGACGCTGCAAAAGTCAGGTTGTAAGCCCGACTGACTGCTGATGGAGAAGCGCCATGTACACCGCCCACCTGAGCCTGTTTTGTGCTGCTGCATTGCTGGTCAGCGGAGCTTACGCCAATGATTCCGCCGTGGCGGATGGCCGTACCGGTGAACTCAACGTGCCGACTCAGCAGTTCGACGAGAGGCCGTACACGGCCGGTGTACAGCAGTTCGCCGAACTGCGCCGTCAGGCGGCCGGCGCCGCACGCCAGGACGGCCTCTGGTTGCGCATCTCCGAGCAAGATACCGAGACCGCCGTGCGTCAGCCCCAACCCCTCGACCACACGCCACGCTGGGTATTCTGAGCAAGGAGCCTGTCATGTCCCGAAGTGCCGTTTGCATGCTGATCACTACCCTGCTTAGCCTGGCCGTGCTGTGGCTGTATCCCGAACTGGATGTCACCGTGGCCATGCTTCTCAAGTGTCTCGCCTCTATGGCTGCCGTGGCCTCCGTGCTGGCGCTGCTGATAGGACGCCGCTACAAGTTCGACCCGATCCTGCGCTGAGCAGCGATCACATCAAGGCCGCCTACGGGCGGCTTTTTGCGTTGGGTGCCCGAGGCCATAGGCATGCAATGGGGTGACGTGCTGTAGGTTGGGGGCGCGCAGCGAAAGCCAACGGGCGAGTAGGCGGCTCCGTTGTTGGGCTTCGGCGCAGCGCACCTCAGCCCAACCTAGGCTGTCTGCGCGTTGCAGGTTGGCGAGAGCCTCATACCGGCAGGCTGAGGTAGAAGCTCGCGCCCTGGCCCGGCCGCGACTGCACGCCCAGCTGGCCGCTGTGCAATTGCACGATCTCCCGCGACAGGGCCAGCCCCAGGCCCACGCCGCCCTTGCGCTGGCCCACCTGGACAAAGGGTTCGAAGATGCGGGTCTGCTGGCTGAAGGGAATGCCCTGGCCCTGGTCCTGTACGCTGATGATCACGCGCTCGTCCTGGCGTTTTGCCTGCAGCTGCACCACGTCACCCGGTTCGCTGTGGCGTAGCGCGTTGCTGATCAGGTTATCCAGCACCCGATCAATCTGCCCCGCATCGAGGTTCAGCCGTGGCAGTGGCGGCTCGGCAGTGGCGCTCAGCGTCACCTGGCGCTCCTCGGCCTCCAGGGCAAAACGCTCACGGGCCTGTTCGAGCAACCCGGCCAGGTCGCAAGGCTCGCGGCGCAGGACCTGCAGACCATTCTGGTAGCGCGAGAAATTGAGCAGATCGTCGATCAGCTGCACCAGGCGGCGTATCTCCTCGTCGACCGTACGCATCAGATCCTGCTCGCGACCTTCCTCGGGCAAGACGAGCCGCTCACGCAGCAGGCTGAACGCCATATGGATGCCGGTAACCGGTGTGCGCAGCTCATGCGACGCCCGCAGGACGAACTCCCCGCGGACGCGCTCGAAGGCGCGCTGGGCGGTGACATCGCGCAGAACCATGACGGCTCCGAGGATACCGCGCTCTTCATCCTGCACCGGTGTCAGGCTGTAGCTGAGCAGGCGCTGTTCGCCGTCGCTGTCGATGACCAGGTCTTCGCCCTGTTGCGGGGTTTCACCCGCCAGTGCCTGGGTCAACTGCTCGGCCAGCGGCGCATGTCCCAGCAGTTGCGGCAACGCTTGTCCCGTGGGCACTTCGTTCCAGCCGAACTGCCGCTGTGCCACGGGATTGCCATGCTCCAGGCAGCCATCACAGCCGATGATCAGCAGGCCGTGATCGATGCTGTCGAGTACCGCCTGCAGGCGTCGCTGGCTGGCGATCAGCTCTGCGACGCGGCTGGCGCGGAACTGTCGTAGCGCCTCGGCCATCTGGGCAAAGCGCTGGGTCAACGAGGCCAGCTCGGCTTCGCGGGTATGTGGCAGGGCGATCTGCAAGTCACCCCGGCCGATCTGGTCGGCGGCGGCGGCCAGCGCTTCGATCGGGCGGCCGAAGCGCTGGGCCACGCCATGGGCCGTGAGGAAGCCGGTCACCAGCAGCGCCAGGCTGATCAGTCCAAGTAGGCTGGCCACCAGCCAGGCGCGTTCACGGGTTTTTTCCTGCTCCTGCTCCACGCTCTGCACATAACGGGTCTGCACGGCGTTGATGCGGTCACGCAAGGCCTGTAGTGCCAGAGCAAAGGTGTCGTCGTTGAGCAGGTCGCGGCGTATCTGCTGCGGGCTGTCGAGGAAATGGTCGAAATTGCTGTAGGCGCGCTCGATCTCGGTCACGGCCTGCAGGTCGCTGTCTTCGATGGCGCCATCCGCGGCCCGTTGCAGCCACTGGCGAAAGCGCTGGCTGGAGGCCTCCAGTTCCTGGCGATCGAGGCGGTCACGCAGCAGCAGGATGACCTGGCTGCCCATCTCCTGGCGCATGCCGAGGCTGGCATCGATGATCTCCAGGTTGCGGGTCATGGCCTGGTTCTGCGCGCGGGTCAGCAGCAGGGTGCTGGCCATGCCCAGCAGCAGGCCGAGCAGGGCCAGGGTCATGAGTGCGCTGCTGCTGATGAACAGCCGGCTGCGCAGTTTCATAGGCCGTACTGCTTGCGTTTGCGGTACAGGGTGGAAACATCGATGCCCAGGGTGCTGGCGGCCTGTTCCAGGGTCGGGCTGGTGGCCAGCATGGCGGCGATATGGGCTTTCTCGAGCTCTTCCAGGCTCAAGGCGCCTCCCACTCTGGCGGCGTTGTCCGGCGCGGCGGGGGCCAGGCCGAGGTGTGCCGGTTCGATTTCGGCACCGGGGCAGATGATGCTGGCACGCTCGATCACGTTACGCAGTTCGCGCACGTTGCCGGGCCAGTGGTAGTCCTGCAGTGTGGCTTGGGCTTCGCTGTTGAAGGCGCGTGCTGGGCGAGCGTATTCGCCGACAAAGCGGGCGAGAAAACGCTCGGCCAGGGTCATGACGTCCTCCCGGCGTTCGCGCAGGGGCGGTAGCTTGAGGGTGATGACGTTGAGGCGGTAGAGCAGGTCTTCTCGGAAGCGTCCCTCGCGCACCATGTCATCGAGATCGAGGTTGGTGGCGGCGAGAATGCGCACGTCGGCCTGGCGCGTCACCGGGTCGCCGACCCGTTCGTATTCCTTGTCCTGGATGAAGCGCAGCAGCTTGGGTTGCAGCGGCAGCGGGAAGTCGCCGATCTCGTCGAGGAACAGGGTGCCTCCGTCGGCCTGGCTGACCCGGCCCAGGGTGCTTTCGCTGGCGCCGGTGAAGGCACCGCGGCTGTGGCCGAACAGCTCGCTTTCCATCAGCTCGGTCGTCAGTGAGGGGCAGTTGATGGTGGCGAAAGGTTTGCGCGCGCGTCGACTCCAGCCGTGGATGGCCCGGGCCAGTTCCCCCTTGCCGGTGCCGGATTCGCCGAGGATAAGGATGTTGGCATCTGTGGCCGCGACCTGGCGGGCCGTCTCCAGCACCGCCATGAAGGCCGGGCTGTGCGAGTCGAGGCCGTCCTGCGTGCGTTTCATCTGGCCTTCCAGGGCTTCCAGGCGTGCGGCCAGCTGGCGCACTTCCAGCTGCTTGGCGGCCGCCAGGCGTAGCTGCTCCGGACTGCACGGCTTGACCAGATAGTCGGCGGCGCCGGCCTGAATGGCGTCAACCGCGCTGTCCACCGCCGAGTGGGCGGTGACGATCACCACGCGCATCCAGGGCGCCTGCACGCGCAGGCGTTGCAGCACCTCCAGGCCGTCGTCCTCGCCCAGGCGCAGGTCGAGGAAGCACAGGTCGAACACCTGGCGCTGCAGCAGTGTTTCGGCCTGGGCCGCGCTATTGGCAGCGGCTACCTGATAGCCGCTGTCTTCCAGGCAATAGCGGAAGGTGCGCAGGATGGCGGCTTCATCATCCACCAGCAGGATGCGTCCACTGTTGTTCGGGCTGTTTGGCATCGTTGGGTCTCCGTTATTGCTGTGGAGCTTAGTCCTCGGAATGTCGTGCAAGTTGCACGGTGATTTTCAGGCGACCTTGCACAATGCAAGTGATCAGCGTCCAGGCTTATTATCTAAATACATGATTTATAACGATAAAAATTATTCTTAAGGGCTGGCACAGGGCTTGCGATATCTCCTCCAGTGGTCGCCGAGGCGGCTGCAACGGACACGTATTTGGAGGAACCGCCATGTATCAGATGAAGAAACTCGCCCTGGCCACCCTGACTGCCGGCGTGCTCGGCCTTTCACCTCTGGCTGCCCAGGCCGCTGAGGGTGATCTCGGTCGTCAGCTCAGCGAGGCGCGCCAGGAAGGCTCGATCTGGACGGCGATCGCACTCAACCGTCACCTCAGCCCGTTCAGCATCGATGTGGATGTGGAGAACGGCGTGGCCGTACTGACCGGCAAGGTGGAAAGCGATATCGACCGCGACCTGGCCGGCCAGCTGGCCCTCGGTACCGAGGGGGTGAAAAAGGTGGACAACCGTCTGCAGGTTGACCCGGCCACCCAGCCGCGCAAGCAGGAAAGCAGCCTGGCCCAGCAATTCGATGACGCCACCCTGACCGCCATGGTCAAGTCCAAGCTGCTGTGGAACAGCAATACCGAGGGCCTGGACATCGACGTCGACACCCAGAACGGCGTGGTCACCCTCAAGGGCAGTGCCCGCACGGCGGAGGCCAAGGAACTGGCTGGCCACCTGGCGCAAAACACCGAAGGCGTGGAGCGGGTCAACAACCACCTCAGCGTCAGCGAGGCCGGCACCACGGCCAGCCAGGCGCAGCAGGCCGCCGACGAAACCAGTCGCGCCATCAGTGATGCCTGGATCACCAGCAAGGTGAAATCCAGCTACCTGTATGACCGTCAGCTCGACGGCCTGGAAATCTCGGTCGAGACCAAGGCCGGCATGGTCGAGCTCAGCGGTAGCGTGCTCAGCATGGCGGAGAAGGAACTGGCCATCGAGACCGCTCGCAATATCCGTGGCGTGCGTGGCGTCGATGCCGACGCCCTGCGCATCGACGGCTGACTCCCCGACGCCGGCACTTCGCCGGCGCCTCAATCGGCGCCCAGCGCCGCAACAAGGAGATAACCATGACCAAGCAAACCGCCCAGCTCAATGAACTGATCGAAATCACCCGCGACGGCCAGCGCTTCTACGAGCACGCCAGTCGCGAGGTCAAGGACAGCCACCTGAAGAACCTGTTCGGCGAGATGTCGCGCGCCAAGGTCGACGTGATCCAGGCGCTGTCCGCCCGGGTCGCCGCCAACCATGAGCAGCCCGCCTCCGGTGGCACCCTGCTCGGCAAGCTGCGCCAGGTCTATGCCGATACCAAGGCGACGCTGGCCAGTGATGAGGCAGCCACTTATGTGGCCCAGCTGGAAGAGGCCGAAGACCGCATCCTGCACGCCTTCGAGGATGCCCTGGAAAGCGCCGATGCCCAGCTCAAGCCGCTGCTGGTGAGCGAGATGCCCAAGGTACGTGCCTGCCATGACCGCATGCGCGGCGTGAAGCGCGCGATCTGAGCCCACGGCGGGCCGCCGCATTGGCGGCCCGCACGTCAGGAGAAACCGTCATGAACGCCCTGCATCTGTTGACGCCCGCCGCCTTGTTGCTGGTGCTCGGTCTGGTCACCGGCCTGAGCTGGCCGACTTCGTCCAGCCTGCGCCAGCAAGATGTGATCCAGCCGCAGCAATTGCCGCCGCTGGCTGTGCGGGCCGATCCGCTGCAGGCCCGGCGCACCGCGCATTGGGTGTTTTGAGGAGATCCCTGTCATGTATGTCCTGCTTGTTCTGGGATTGGTCGCCTTGCTGGCCCTGTCCAGTCTGATCAGTGCCCTGCTGGTCGGTCAGGCCCTGTTGCAGAGCCGTCTGATCGAAACCGAGGAGAAGTCGGCGCAGCCCGCGTCCGTCAGCCTCAACCACCATTCGCAGCCGTTGACTGCGTAGGAGAGTCGCCATGCTTAGCTGGTCCATTACCTTCCTGATCGTTGCCATCATTGCCGCCGTATTCGGTTTCGGTGGTATTGCCGGTACCGCCGCCGGCATCGCCAAGATCCTGTTCCTGGTCTTCCTGGTGATGTTCGTCCTGTCGTTCATTCTGGGCCGCCGGCCTCGCGGTTGAGGAGCATGCCCATGACATCCCGTCACCCCCTGCTGGCGGCAGCCCTGCTGACCCTGGCCTGCACTGCGCAGGCCGCCAGCAGCGGCGCCGAGATGCGGGTCGAGGAGATCCTGCGCAGCGACCCGCAGTACCAGGACACCTGGCAGGCGCTGCTGGAGGAAGAGGAGCGCCTGCCCGACTGGGTGATCAACCTGGACGGCCAGGGCCAGCCCATGCAGACCCTGGAAAGCGATGGTGAGCAGTACCTGGTCGGCCGCCTGTGCGACGGCTACGACTGCTTTCACCAGCGCCTGTTCGTCGCCTTCAGCTGGGACAAACAGCAGGCTTATGCGCTCTGGGTGCAGCTGCCGCAGGCCTTGCCTGCCGATGCGCCGCCCACCCGGCATGACCGCCAGCGCTGGCTCGGCGAGCCGGACGAGGACATGCGCCAACTGCTGCTGGAGCAGCTGGCCCGCGAGCCGGACTGGTATTGAGCCGGGCACTTCTGCCCTGGTTGCGTTCTGACACAGACGGACGGTCACGCCATAGGCGCGTGAGCCGTGGCTTTCCGGTATAATGCGCCGCCTTCGGGGCCCCAGAGGCCTGATCCAATCATGACAAGCCACGCCCAATGCGTGGCTTGTTGGTTTTTGTCGCGCCGCCAGGCGCCCGAACAAGAGGCACAACGATGAGCGCACTGGTTGGCGTGATCATGGGCTCCAAGTCCGACTGGAGTACCCTGAGCCATACCGCGGAGATGCTGGAAAAGCTTGGCATCCCGTACGAGGTGAAGGTGGTTTCTGCCCACCGCACGCCGGATCTGCTGTTCCAGTACGCCGAGCAGGCCGAGGGCCGGGGTATCCAGGTGATCATCGCCGGTGCCGGTGGCGCCGCTCACCTGCCGGGCATGTGTGCCGCCAAGACCCACCTGCCGGTGCTGGGCGTGCCGGTGCAGTCCGCCGTGCTCTCGGGCGTCGACTCGCTGCTGTCCATCGTGCAGATGCCAGCCGGCATCCCGGTTGCGACCCTGGCCATCGGCAAGGCCGGTGCAGTGAACGCTGCGCTGCTGGCCGCCAGCATCCTCGGCCACCAGCATCCGCAGTTCCATGCCAAGCTCAAGCAGTTCCGCGACGAGCAGACGCAGACCGTGCTGGACAATCCGGACCCCCGCGAAGCCTGAGCAAGAGACTTCCCGCAATGAAGATTGGTGTAATCGGTGGCGGCCAGCTGGGCCGCATGATGGCTCTGGCGGGTACTCCGCTGGGTATGGACTTCGCCTTCCTCGACCCGGCGCCGGATGCCTGCGCCCAGGCTCTCGGCGAGCACATCCGCGCCGATTACGGCGATCAGGATCATCTGCGCCAGCTGGCAGACGAAGTCGATCTGGTCACCTTCGAGTTCGAGAGCGTGCCGGCCGAAACGGTGGCCTTCCTCTCGCAGTTCGTGCCGGTCTACCCCAGTGCCGAAGCGCTGCGTATCGCCCGTGATCGTTGGTTCGAGAAGTCGATGTTCAAGGACCTCGGCATCCCGACACCGGATTTCGCCGATATCCAGTCTCAGGCCGACCTGGACGCCGCCGTGGCCGCCATTGGCCTGCCGGCGGTGATGAAGACCCGCACCCTGGGCTACGACGGCAAGGGCCAGAAGGTGCTGCGCAAGGCTGAGGATGTTGTGGGTGCCTTCGCCGAGCTGGGCAGCGTGCCGTGCATTCTCGAAGGCTTCGTGCCGTTCACCGGCGAAGTGTCGCTGGTGGCCGTGCGTGGTCGTGATGGCGAGACGCGCTTCTACCCGCTGGTGCACAACCGCCATGACAGCGGCGTGCTGGCCCTGTCCATCGCCAGCACCGACCATCCGCTGCAGGCCCTGGCCGAGGATTACGTCGGCCGCGTGCTGAGCAAGCTCGACTACGTCGGCGTGCTGGCCTTCGAGTTCTTCGAAGTCGATGGCGGTCTCAAGGCCAACGAGATCGCTCCGCGGGTGCACAACTCCGGGCACTGGACCATCGAAGGCGCCGAGTGCAGCCAGTTCGAGAACCACCTGCGCGCCGTCGCCGGCCTGCCGCTGGGCTCGACCGCCAAAGTCGGCGAGAGCGCCATGCTCAACTTCCTCGGCAGCGTGCCCGAGGTGAGCAAGGTGACCGCCGTCGCCGATTGCCATCTGCACCACTACGGCAAGGCCTTCAAGGCCGGACGCAAGGTCGGCCACGCCACTCTCCGCAGCAAGGACATGGCGACCCTGAAAGCGCGTATCGCCGAAGTCGAGGCGCTGATCAAGAGCTGAACCGCCGGGCCCGGCTCAGGTCACAACAAGGCGTGCTGATGCACGCCTTGTTCGTTTATGACCCCACGAAAGGAGCTCCCCATGGGCATCATTGGCACCATCTTCATCGGATTGATCGTCGGGCTGGTCGCACGCTTTCTCAAGCCTGGCGACGACAGCATGGGTTGGATCATGACCATCCTGCTCGGTATCGGCGGCTCGCTGGCGGCCACCTATGGTGGTCAGGCGCTGGGCATCTACCAGGCCGGGCAGGCGGCCGGTTTCATCGGTGCAGTGGTCGGTGCGGTGATCCTCCTGGTGATCTACGGGGCGATCAAGAAAGGCTGAGGTGGGAACCGTGCGGGCGCGGCGTTAGTCTTAGCGGCTTTCGAGCTGCGAGACTCCGCCATGCGCCGTCTGTTGTTGTCCCTGTTGTTGCTGCCCCTGCTGAGCCACGCCGAACTGGCCGAGACCGACTGGCTGGAGCTGATGCCGGCAGAGGATCAGCGTGCCCTGGAGGCCATGCCGGAGATCAGCCACGACTCGCCCGAGCTGGCCGGTACCTTCGACATCAAGGGTGGGCTCAAGCAGCAGGACAAGGATCTGCCGGCGGTGATGTACTCGGCCAGGACCGTGGCAGCGCTGGACGGCAAGGCCATACGCCTGGGCGGCTACCCGGTGCCGCTGGAAAGCGATGCGCAAGGGCGCAGTACCCTGTTCTTCCTGGTGCCCTATCCGGGCGCCTGCATCCACGTGCCGCCGCCACCACCGAACCAGATCGTGCTGGTGCGCTACCCCAAGGGCATCGCCCTGGAGGATATCTACGCGCCGCTGTGGGTGGTCGGCACCCTGCATGTCGAAGCGGTGGACAATGATCTGGCCCAGGCCGCCTATGCCCTCGACGCCGATTCGGCGCGGCTGGTCGAAGAAGCCGACCTGTAGAAACGACAAGGCCCGTACGAGACGGGCCTTGTGCGTTCAGGGCAGTGCTGTCACTTGCCGTAGACCTGCTCCGGCAGCCAGGTGATCAGCTCCGGACAGATGTAGGCAATCACCAGCAGCAGCACCTGGATGATGATGAACGGCACCACCCCCTTGTAGATGGTGCTGGTAGCAATGCTCGCCGGAGTGACGCCGCGCAGGTAGAACAGGGCGAAGCCGAACGGCGGGGTGAGGAACGAGGTCTGCAGGTTCAGGGCGATCATCACGCCCAGCCAGATCGGGTCCAGGCCCATGGCCAGCAGCACCGGGCCGACGATCGGCACCACGACGAAGGTGATCTCGATGAAGTCGAGGATGAAGCCGAGCAGGAAGATCACCAGCATCACCACGAAGAACGCACCGAGCACGCCGCCAGGCAGCTGGGCGAACACGTCCTCGATCAGCACTTCACCGCCGAATCCGCGGAACACCAGGGAGAACAGCGAGGCGCCGATCAGGATCAGGAACACCATGGCGCTGATCTCGGTGGTGCCATAGGCCACTTCTTTGAGCTGGCTGAAGTTCAGCTTGCGCTTGCTCAGTGCCAGCAGCATGGCGCCAACCGCACCCAGCGCAGCCGCCTCGGTTGGGGTGGCATAACCGGCGAGGATCGAGCCGAGCACGGCGCCGATCAGCAGCAGCGGCGGCACCAGGGCGGCGAACAGCTTGCCCCACTCGATCGGGCCCAGTTCTTCCTGTGGCAGGGCCGGCAGCTTCTTCGGCTGGGTAATGGCCACGAAGATCAGGTAGAGGATGTACAGGCCGACCAGCAGCAGGCCGGGGATCAACGCGCCGACGAACAGGTCACCCACCGACACGGTCTTCGGCGAGAAGATGCCCATCTTCAGCTGCGCCTGGGAGTAGGCGCTGGACATCACGTCACCCAGCAGTACCAGCACGATGGACGGCGGAATGATCTGCCCCAGGGTGCCGGTAGCGGCCAGGGTGCCGGTGGCGATGGCCGGATCGTAGCCGCGACGTAGCATGGTCGGCAGGGCCAGCAGGCCCATGGTCACCACGGTGGCGCCGACGATGCCGGTACTGGCGGCGAGCAGCGCGCCGACCACGCACACGGAAATCGCCAGGCCGCCGCGCAGGGTGCCGAACAGGCGCGACATGGATTCCAGCAGGTCTTCGGCGACCCGTGATTTCTCCAGCATCACCCCCATGAACACGAACAGCGGCACGGCCAGCATGGTCTGGTTGTTCATGATGCCGAACAGGCGGTTGGGCAGGGCGTGCAGGTAGCCGCCGTCGAAGGTGCCGGTGGCAATACCGATACCGGCGAACAGCAAGGACACGCCACCCAGGGTGAAGGCCACCGGGAAGCCGCCCATCAGGGCCAGGCAGATGCTGACGAACAGCAGAATCGCCATCAACTCAGCCATGCTTCACCTCCGGAGCGGGCAGTTTGCCGGTCAGCACGTAGCTGTACTTGATCAGTTCGGCGATGCTTTGCAGCACCAGGCTGACCACCAGCACCAGGATGATGGTCTTCTGCAGGTAGACGTAGGGCAGGCCGCCGGTTTCACCGGATTTTTCGAAGGTCGACCAGGCTGCGGTGACGTAGTCCCAGCTGTTCCAGCCGAGGAACAGGCAGAACGGCAGAAGGAACAGCAGGTGGCCGAGGATCTCCACCAGTGCTTGCTTACGCCCGGAGAACTTCTGATAGAAGATGTCCACGCGTACGTGGCCGCCGCGTTGCAGGGTCCAGGCTGCGGCGCCCATGAAGACCATGGCGTGGCCGTACATCACGGCTTCCTGCAGGCCGGTGGCGCCAATGCCGAAGCCGTAGCGCAGTACCACCACGATGGCGGTGCCGATGACGAGGAAGAGGGTCAGCCAGGCGCAGGCCCGGCCCAGCCAGGCATTCGCCGCGCTGAGCGCGTTGGCGAAGCCAAGAAGCGGGGGAGTGGAGGCGGACATCGTGGGTCCTTCTTGTAATGTGTTGGCAAGGCAGCGACCGCTTGTGGCGGCGCGAGAGGCTGCGCTCTTTGGCGCAGGCCCGCGATTCTCGCAGGCTGTGGATAGCCCAGCAATCCACCTACAACTTTAGTCGAAGCAGCTAGGCTTGAACGGCGGTAAGCCCTAATGTGATGGGGCTCAGTCTGGCCCGAGCGATCCTTTGGTCAGACCAATTGAACCTTGCGCACCCATGGGCGGGGTTCCTACAACAATAAGGAGTCTTGCATGAAACGTCGTGACATCATCGCCGCCGCCGGTGTCGGCCTGGCCGCCACCGCGCTCGCCGGCTGCAACAAGCAGCCCGAGGCGAACTGCGAACCGCAGAAAGGCGGCAGTGGCGGTGGAGAGACCTTCACCTGGAAAATGGTCACCTCCTGGCCGAAGAACTTCCCTGGCGTGGGCGTGGGCGCCGAGCGTTTCGCCAAGCTGGTCAACGAGATGAGCAACGGCCGTCTGACCGTCAAGGTCTATGCCGCCGGTGAGCTGGTGCCGGCCCTGGAGGTGTTCGACGCGGTGTCCCGCGGCACCGCCGAGATGGGTCACGGCGCGCCCTACTACTGGAAGGGCAAGGTACCGGCTGCGCAGTTCTTCTGCGCCCTGCCGTTCGGTCCCAACGCTGCCGAGATGAACGCCTGGCTGTTCAAGGGCGGCGGCATGCAGATGTGGGAAGAGGTGTACAAGCCGTTCGGCGTGCTGCCGATCCTCTGCGGCTCCACCGGTGTGCAGACCGCCGGCTGGTTCAACAAGGAAATCAACTCTCCGGCCGACTTCGAAGGCCTGAAGATGCGTACTCCGGGCCTGGGTGGCGAAGTGCTGACCAAGATGGGCGGCACCGTGGTCAACCTGCCGGCCGGCGAGATCTTCACCGCCCTGCAGACTGGTGCCATCGACGCCACCGAGTGGATCGGCCCGTACAACGACCTGGCCCTGGGCCTGCACAAGGCGGCCAAGTACTACTACACCCCGGGCTGGCAGGAGCCCAACGTGACCTTCGAGCTGGACGTCAACCTGAAGGCCTGGGAAACCCTGCCGGCTGACCTTCAGGCCATCGTCCGCGCCGCCGCTCGCGATGTGAACAGCGACATGCTCGACGATTACAACGCACGCAACATGGAGGCGCTGGAAACCCTGAAGAAAGAGGGTGTGGAAGTGCGCCGCCTGCCGGACGAGGTGCTGGCCAAGCTCAAGGGTGTTGCCGCCGAGGTGGTCACTGCCGCTGCTGCCGCCGACCCGGCCGCAGGCAAGGTGTACGAAGCGCAGAGTGCCTACTTCGAGCGTCTGCAGGAGTACGCCAAGGTGTCCGAAGAGGATATCTACAAGATCCGCGGCTGATTGGTCGCGCGGTGAAGCGAAGGCCGGTGAAGCGATTCACCGGCCTTTTTGTTTCAGTCTTCCCACTCGCGCCCGGCCAGCTCCAGCAGGGTGCTGGCCTGTTCCGGACCGTCGCTGCCGGCAGCGTAGGGGCGCGGGTCCTGGTAGTTGTTCTGCCAACCCTTGATGATCGGGTCGACCCAGGCCCAGGCCGCCTCGACTTCGTCCCTGCGCATGAACAGCGTCGAGTCGCCCTCGATCACGTCCAGCAGCAGGCGCTCGTAGGCGTCCCAGCGGCGTTTCTGCGGAAATACCTGGGCCAGGTTGAGATCCAGCTCCATGGGCGTCAGACGCATGCCCTTGCCCGGGCTCTTGCCCATCAGCTGCAGGGTGATGCGCTCCTCCGGCTGCAGGCTGATGACCAGGCGGTTGGCCTGGCTGCTGTCGAACAGCCGGTGCGGCACCGGCTTGAACTGGATGACGATTTCCGAGCGCTTCTTGGCCATGCGCTTGCCGGTGCGCAGATAAAAGGGCACGCCGGCCCAGCGCCAGTTGTCGATCTCCGCCTGGATGGCGACGAAGGTCTCGGTATCACTGTCGTTGTCGACATGTTTCTCGAAGTAATACGCCGGCACTTCCTGCCCGCCGATCTTGCCGGCGACGTACTGGCCGCGCACGGTCTTGTCGTGCACATCGAGCCCGGCGATGGGCTTGAGCGCTTCGAGGATCTTCACCTTCTCGTTGCGCACGGACTCGGCATCGAAGCGCACCGGCGCCTCCATGCTGACCAGGCAGAGCAGCTGCAGCAGGTGGTTCTGCACCATGTCGCGCATGGCGCCGGCCTGGTCGTAGTAGGCGCCACGGTTTTCCACGCCGAGGGTCTCGTTGACGCTGATCTGTACGTGATCGATATGCCCGGCGCGCCAGATCGGCTCGAACAGCGCATTGGCGAAGCGCAGCGCCATCAGGTTCTGCACCGTCTCCTTGCCCAGGTAGTGGTCGATGCGAAACACCTGGGCCTCGCTGAACACCGCGCCGATGGTGGCGTTGATCTCCTGGGCCGACTCCAGCGAATGGCCGATGGGCTTTTCCAGCACGATGCGCGTGTCGCCGCCGGCGAGTCCGGCGATGGCCAGGTGCTCGGCGATGGCTTCGAACAGGTTGGGCGCGGTGGCCAGGTAGTAGATGCGCCCGCGGTTGCAGCCGCGGGCATCGAGGAACTTGCCGAGGCGGCCGAATTCGGCACTCTGCGACAGATCCAGGGACAGGTAGTCGAGGCGTGCGGCGAAGCTGGCCCAGGTGTCGTTGTCGAAGTCGCTGCGCGCGACCTGGGCACGTACCCGGCGCTCGGCCAGGGCCTGATAGGCGCTGCGCTCCAGCTGGTTGCGCGCCACGGCGATGATGCGCATATCGGCGGCCAGGCGGCCGTCGCGGTGCAGGTGATAGAGGGCTGGCAGCAGCTTGTGCAGGGCCAGGTCACCGGTACCGCCGAAGACCAGCATGTCGCAGGGGCTATTCAACGAGAAGACTCCGGCCGGGTTTGCCTGTGCGGGGTGGCTGTTCATGTAGTATAACTACACGGTCACTACAGCCCGATCATAACAGGCCGGGAGAAAGCACTGCGAGTCGGTCTGTTGCCGGTCGCCGATGCGCTTAACCTGCCACCTATTTCAGAGTCCTGCCTGTGAATCTTCTGCAGCACATTGCCCAGTCCCGTAACCTGCTTCGCAAGTCCGAACTGAAAGTGGCCGAACATGTCCTGCAGGATCCTTCGGCGGTGATGCACAGCTCCATGGCCGACCTGGCGCAGGAGGTCGGCATCAGCGAACCGACCATCGTGCGCTTCTGCCGCGCCATCGGTTGCAGCGGCTTTCAGGATCTCAAGCTGAAGCTGGCGCAGAGCCTGGCGGCGGGTGCCAGCTTCGGCCAGTTCTCGATCAGCGAGAACGACTCGGTCAGCGACTTCAGCCTGAAGATCTTCGACACCACCCTGCACACCCTGATGGAGGTGCGCGAGCGCCTCGACCCGCAGGCGCTGGAAAAGGCCATCAACGCCATCGCCAATGCCCGGCGCATCGAGTTCTACGGTTTCGGTGCCTCCGGCGCGGTGGCCGCCGATGCCCAGCACAAGTTCTTCCGCTTGCTGCTGACCGCCGCGGCCTATTCCGACCCGCACATGCAGGCGATGAGCGCGGTGACTCTCAAGCCGGGCGACGTGGCCATCTGCATCTCCCAGTCGGGGCGTTCCAAGGACCTGCTGATCACCGCCAACCTGGTGCGCGAGTCCGGCGCCACGCTGATCACCCTGTGTCCGGGACAGACCCCGCTGGCCGACCTGTCCGACGTCAACCTGGCCATCGATGTGCAGGAAGACACCGAGATCTACACCCCGCTGACCTCGCGTATCGCCCACCTGGTGGTGATCGACGTGCTGGCCATGGGCGTGGCCATGGCCCGTGGCCCGGACCTGGTCAACCACCTCAAGAGCGTCAAGCGCAGCCTGCGTAGTCTGCGCCTGTCGCCCAAGTCGGTGCGTAGCGCGGAAGACTGAGTTGTCTTCGCGCGGTCATGGAAAGTTCATGGCGCCGCCGTTGTAGCGTCATCGCCTGAAGGCACGCTGGGCTCTCGTCACCGGATCAGGAGCCTCGCGATGAACCTGCATCACGCCGAACCCGTTCTCGACAGCAAGACCCGCCGCAAGCTGGAAGACCAGCGCCGCATGGCCTTCCGCCGGGCCATCGAAGATTACGCCGAGCAGCGCCGCCTGCAGCATGATCTCGACGACTACCCAGACCTGATCTCCGCCGGCTACCAGCTCGGCAAGCGCGTCAGCGAGCCGCGCGCCGCTTAAGGGCTCGTTGCGCCACTGAAGTGCTGCTCCAGCGCGGCAATCTGCACCCGCTGCGTGCGGATGAAGTCGCGAAACGCCTGCGCCACCGGTGACAGGCGTTTGTTGCGCGCATGCACCACGCACCAGCTGCGTTGCAGCGGCAGCTCCTCGACTGGCAGTTCGCGCAACAGGCCGTGGGCCAGTTCCAGGCGTACGGCGTGGCGTGGCAGCAGGGCGATGCCAAGACCGGCGATTACCGCTTCGATCTGTGCCTCGCTGGAGCCGACTTCCAGGGTCTGCGGGAAGTGCGCGCGCTTCTGGTGGCAGTATTCCTCGCCGGCGCGGCGGGTGCCGGAGCCAGGCTCGCGCAGCAGTAGGGGAAAGCCGCCGAGGTCGGTCAGGCGCAGTTTTTCCACCGAGCACAGCGGGTGGTTCGGCGGCGCCACGGCGATGATCGAGTTGGTCAGGAAGGGAAAGAAGTCCAGCGCCTGATCGCCGGGAGGCTGCGACATGATCAGCAGGTCGTCGCGGCTCACCGACAGGCGGCGTACCGCCTGAGCATGGTTGACCACCACCAGTTGCAGGCTGACTTCCGGGTGCTGCTCGCGGAAGGCGGCGAACAGGTGCGGCACCAGGTACTTGGCGCTGGACTCCACGGCCAGGGTCAGCTGGCCTTGCAGCGAGCCCTGCAGGTCGGAGAGCTGCATATCCAGCGCTTCCAGGCGACCGAACACCTCTTCGCTGGCGCGCAGCAGGGCTTCGGCGGCGGGGGTCAGATGCAGCTTCTTGGCCACGTAATCGAACAGCGGCTGGCCGACCAGCTCTTCCAGCTGGCGAATCTGCAGGCTCACCGCCGGCTGAGTCAGGGCCATTTCTTCTGCGGCGCGGCTGTAAGAGCGGCTTTCGCACACCGCGCGGAAAACCTGCAGCTGTCGAAAAGTCATTCTCATCAATGACTTACGCATGTATGGCGATCTTCTTGAGGCTTTCGGTCAGGCGACTATAAGTCTTTGCTAATAGATAACCCAACAAATATTCATTTTGGTTAATTCATTATCGGCGCTAGCTTTTAGGCAAGACCGCCGCGGCTCGTGCGGTCATCCATAGACCGCATCCAAGCGGCCCTTTGCTCACGTGATCGAGGAGCCTGGCTCGTGATCAAGAAGATACTCATCGCCAACCGCGGCGAAATCGCCGTGCGCATCGTGCGCGCCTGTGCCGAAATGGGCATCCGCTCGGTGGCCATCTACTCCGAGGCGGATCGCCACGCTCTGCACGTCAAGCGTGCCGACGAGGCGCACAGCATCGGTGACGACCCGCTGGCTGGTTACCTGAACCCGCGCAAGCTGGTCAATCTGGCGGTGGAAACTGGTTGCGATGCCCTGCACCCGGGCTACGGCTTTCTCTCGGAAAACGCCGAGTTGGCGGAAATCTGCGCCGAGCGCGGAATCAAATTTATCGGCCCCTCCGCCGAAGTCATTCGCCGTATGGGCGACAAGACCGAGGCGCGGCGCAGCATGATCGCCGCCGGCGTGCCCTGCACCCCGGGTACCGAAGGCAACGTGGCGGATATTGCCGAGGCCCTGCGCGAGGGTGACCGCATCGGCTATCCGGTGATGCTCAAGGCCACTTCCGGCGGTGGTGGGCGCGGTATTCGCCGCTGCAACAGCCGCGAGGAGCTGGAGCAGAACTTCCCGCGGGTGATCTCCGAGGCGACCAAGGCCTTCGGCAGCGCCGAGGTGTTCCTGGAGAAGTGCATCGTCAATCCGAAGCACATCGAGGCGCAGATCCTCGCCGACAGTTTCGGCAACACCGTGCATCTGTTCGAGCGCGACTGCTCGATCCAGCGGCGCAACCAGAAGCTGATCGAGATCGCTCCCAGCCCGCAGCTGACGCCCGAGCAGCGCGCCTATATCGGCGACCTCGCGGTGCGTGCGGCCAAGGCGGTGGGCTACGAGAACGCCGGTACCGTGGAGTTCCTGCTCGCAGGCGGCGAGGTGTACTTCATGGAGATGAACACCCGGGTGCAGGTGGAGCACACCATCACCGAGGAAATCACCGGCATCGACATCGTCCGCGAGCAGATCCGCATCGCCTCCGGGCTGGAGCTGTCGGTCAAGCAGGAAGACATCATCCACCGCGGCTATGCCCTGCAGTTCCGCATCAACGCCGAAGACCCGAAGAACAACTTCCTGCCCAGCTTCGGCAAGATCACCCGCTACTACGCCCCTGGCGGCCCCGGCGTGCGCACCGACACGGCGATCTACACCGGCTACACCATTCCGCCCTACTACGACTCGATGTGCCTGAAGTTGATCGTCTGGGCGCTGACCTGGGAAGAGGCGATGGACCGTGGTCTGCGCGCGCTGGACGACATGCGCGTGCAGGGCGTGCGCACCACCGCACCCTACTACCAGGAAATCCTGCGCAACCCCGAGTTCCGCAGCGCCGAGTTCAACACCAGCTTCGTCGAAGCCCATCCGGAGCTGACCCAGTACTCGATCAAACGCAACCCATCGCACCTGGCCATCGCCATCGCCACCGCCATTGCGGCGCACGCAGGGCTTTAACGAATCGTAGCCCGGATGCAATCCGGGAACTGCGGCCCCGGATTGCATCCGGGCTACAGGAGAGC